>CALAVC010000065.1 GCA_937892095.1 uncultured Bacteroidales bacterium
GACGAAGGTTGATGTCTCAGCGACGACCATCTCTGCCGATGGCAAAAGTCTCGGTTGGCTCGGCAACGATGAAGATACCGAACACATCGAAGACGATGTCGTTCAATTCATATCCGACAGCGTTACCACACTCCCTTCCAAAATGGACCTCACCTCTTTCCTCCCCTATATAGGCGACCAAGGTCAGTTCGGCACCTGCGTTGCTTGGGCCACAGCCTACAATGCACGTACATTCCTCTACGCCAAAGCCAACGGACTCCGCACCTCGCAGCTCAACAACTCCAACACGTTCAGCCCACGAGACATCTTTCAAGCCATACCAGCTGGCTATAAAAACACTGGTTGCCAAGGCACCAACATTCAGTTCGCTTTCGAGCAAATGATAAGTCGTGGTGTCGCCACTCTCAGTACGGCTCCAAACATCACGTCCGCTAGTCAGTGCGACCAGTCGCCAACCTCAACAGCCACATCCAACGCAGCCAACTACAAGATCAAGTCCTACCGCGAAATAGACATAACCAACATATCTGCCATCAAACGCTACCTCGCCGAAGGACACCTCGTAGTTTTTGGTGCCAAACTTGGCGATGAGTTCATGCAGAGCAACGACGCCACTGTTCTTACCAACCAAACATCGTTCAACACAACGGGTATGCACGCCTACCACGCCATTGTCTGCGCTGGCTACGACGATAGCAAAGGTAGCAACGGAGCTTTCCGCGTCGTCAATTCATGGGGCACCAGCTGGGGCGATAGTGGCTACATCTGGGTCGACTACAAATTCTTCTGTGGCGGACAGTTCGCCAACTGTGGCTTCGTCGCCTACGACCTTACCGAAACAGTTGTCGACCCCAATACAAACACCGTCACCGATCTCTCCGAAGGGCAAGACCTTGTGCCACTACGCGTTGCCGACAACGACTACAATGTAGCCTCTGACCCCGATTCAGACAACCCCACTTGGCGCACCGCCACCTACGACGTCTACAACGCTGGTGATGCACCCGTATCGCCATCTTCCCCTTGGGCCATCGCATATGTACTCTACAATGCCTACGACGCAAGCGAATACCAAGTAGTCCTCTTCGACCTCTATACCGACGCTCTCTCTGGTGGCGAGACTAACAGCACGACTGGAGTCGAATATAACGGCTTTTGGAGCGAATCCGAAGCTCTCGCCATTCTCGGTGTCAAATCACAAGCCTATAGCTGGACCAATGCAACCATTAAGGCTGGCGAAAGCACAGCGCACGCTGTCTATGGCTCCGATGAGCCATTCGAGTGGTCATACAAACTACCCAGTGTGTCTGGTAGCTACTACCTCGTCCTCATGGCCGATGCTTTCGGTGGCGTAGCCGAGTCCAACGAAGAAAACAACTACTACTTCCTGACCGCCTCCGACGGCTCACCACTTACCATCACCAATGGTGTCATTCAAGGTGAAGTCGGCAACAAAGCACTCCGCATAGCCTCTTCCGACACCGCCAAGCCCAAAAAGAACGCACCCTCACCTTCGCCCACTGCCGTATCCTCTGTTGCGCCAAACGCATATTCTCCTGCCGAAATAGCAGCTCTCCTCAATCACGAAAAAGCAACAGGCCGACTCGCTAACAAAGCTCTTCAATGGGCAGATTCTGCCGAAGGTTGTGCCACGCTCACCAAAGGTCGTCGAATCCACTCAGCTCAATAAGATATAGTATCATTAACTTGTAAAAACTTCAGTCGCCATGTCATATACGAAATATCTACTTGCCTCGTTTGTCGCCGTCGCTCTAACCTCTTGCGCAGGCCTCGTAACTTCGTCTTCCCAGTCTCGCTCAACCAAGACAACAGTCTCCTCCTCATCAAGTTCTGCGCAAAGTTCATCCACCAGAAGTTCCACATCTTCAGGAACAACCACAAAGGGCAAGACGCAAAGCACCACAACGCAATCTGCCACCCAAAGTAGCACGACCTCCCAAAGCTCCACAACTACCGAAGTCGGTGCAGCACAGTCAACTGGTGCCACCTCCAAAGGTCGCAAGCAATCAAGCTCAAAATAACATCTCACCCCGCAAGACGTTGAAAATCAAGAAAGATTTTTCAACGTCTTTTCTTATAATCTCCCGTATTGCTCATAAACGCTTTTCGTTGCTTAATCTCAACGTCAATTGCATTTATGCCATAATTTTAAGTAAATTTGTCTCCAAACTGAATTTTTAAGTATTTCAAATGATACACGAAGTAAGGAAAGTAGTCATCCTCGGCTCTGGCGCTCTCAAAATAGGTGAAGCAGGCGAATTCGACTACTCCGGTTCGCAAGCCCTCAAGGCTCTCAAAGAAGAGGGTGTTCGCACAGTTCTTATCAACCCGAATATCGCAACCATTCAGACCTCTGAAAACATTGCAGATAAAATATATTTTCTGCCCGTAACTCCTTACTTTGTCGAGCAAGTCATCAAAAAAGAAAAACCCGATGGCATACTCCTCTCTTTCGGTGGACAAACAGCACTCAACTGTGGTGTCGCCCTTTTTCACGAAGGCATTCTCGCCAAGTATAATGTCCGCGTGCTTGGCACACCAGTCGAAGCCATAATCGATACCGAAGATCGCGAAATATTCGCTGGTATCCTCAAAGAAATCGACGTCAAAACTCCACAGAGCATTGCTGTAACCTCAGTCGACGAAGCCCTCAAAGCATCCGAAAAAATAGGATTCCCCATCATCGTTCGCGCAGCCTACACACTCGGTGGCATGGGCTCTGGCTTCTGTAACAATCGCGAGGAACTCATCGAGCGTGCCGAAAATGCTCTGTCCTACTCCAATCAAATCCTTGTCGAAGAAAGCCTCAAAGGCTGGAAAGAAGTAGAATATGAAGTCGTACGCGATGCCTACGACAACTGCATAACCGTCTGCAATATGGAAAACTTCGACCCACTCGGCATACACACGGGTGAAAGTATCGTCGTTGCTCCATCGCAGACCCTTACCAATAGCGAATATCACAAGTTGCGCGAACTCGCCATAAAAGTTGTACGTCGCATCGGCATCGTTGGCGAATGCAACGTACAATATGCCCTCGACCCCAATTCCGAAGACTATCGTGTCATCGAAGTCAATGCGCGTCTTAGCCGCTCCTCAGCTCTTGCCTCCAAAGCCACAGGCTATCCACTCGCTTTCGTAGCCGCTAAGCTCGGACTCGGCTATGGTCTCTGGGAACTCAAAAACTCCGTCACCAAGACTACACCAGCATTCTTCGAGCCAGCTCTTGACTACATCGTCTGCAAAATCCCACGTTGGGATCTTGGCAAGTTTACAGGTGTCTCAAAGCAAATCGGCAGTAGCATGAAGTCCGTCGGCGAAATCATGGCCATCGGACGCACCTTTGAGGAAGTCATTCAGAAAGGTCTTCGTATGGTCGGGCAAGGTATGCACGGCTTCTGTGCCAACCAACCACTCAAAGGCATCGACATCCGTCAAGAACTCGCCGAACCCACCGACAAACGCGTCTTCGCCATAAGCGAAGCCATGGCGTCTGGTATGACCGTCGACGAAATTCACGACATCACCAAAATCGATAAGTGGTTTCTCTACAAACTCGCACACCTCGACGACATCCGTCGCCGTCTAAGTTCATACTCTTCCAGCAAGGAACTGCCCGACGAACTCCTTCGCGAAGCCAAAGTCGCTGGCTTCTCCGACTTCCAAATAGCTCGTCTCGTCTGCAAAGACAACAAGCGTAAAATGGAAGAGCAGTTGCTCGTCGTCCGCGAAGAACGTAAAAAACGTGGCATACTCCCCGTCGTCAAGCAAATAGACACCATGGCAGGCGAATTCCCTGCCCAAATAAACTATTTATACCTAACCTATAGCGGCTCGCAAAACGATGTCAAGTACGTTGGCGACCATCGCTCCGTAATCGTCCTTGGCTCTGGTGCCTATCGCATAGGCTCTTCTGTCGAGTTCGACTGGTGCTCCGTCAATGCCATCAACACCATCAAGCAACAAGGTCTGCGTTCGGTCATGATAAACTACAATCCCGAAACCGTCAGTACCGACTACGACGTTTGCGACCGACTCTATTTCGACGAACTAACAGAAGAACGCGTCCTCGATATAATCGACCTCGAAAACCCACGTGGCATCATCGTTTCAGTTGGTGGACAAATCCCCAACAACCTCGCCATGAAACTTCATAGGCGCAACGTGCCCATCCTCGGCACGTCCCCAATCAATATCGACCGCGCCGAAAACCGTTCCAAGTTCTCTAGCCTACTCGATGAACTCGGAATCGACCAACCACGTTGGAGCGAACTTACAACCATCGACGACATCTACAAGTTCGTCGACGAAGTCGGCTTCCCCGTTCTCGTCCGTCCAAGCTATGTGCTTTCCGGAGCAGCTATGAACGTCGTCTCCAACCGCGAAGAACTTGGTTATTTCCTCAATCTTGCCGCCAATGTATCTAAGGAATTCCCAGTTGTCGTAAGTCAGTTCATCGAGCAAGCCAAAGAAATAGAAATGGACGCCGTGGCGCAAGGGGGCGAAATCATAGCCTACGCCATATCCGAGCATGTAGAGTTCGCAGGTGTCCACTCTGGCGATGCCACAATAGTCTTCCCACCACAAAAACTCTACGTCGAAACCGTAAAGCGCATCAAGAAAGTTGCCCGTCAAATAGCCAAGGCTCTCGAAATAAGCGGACCTTTCAACATGCAGCTAATGGCCAAAAACAACGAGATAATGGTCATCGAAGTCAACCTTCGTGCCTCGCGTAGCTTCCCATTCGTCAGCAAAGTACTCAAAGTCAACCTAATAGAGCTTGCCACGCGTGTCATGCTCGGACTCCCAGTCGAAAAGCCATCCAAAGATTTGTTCGACATCGACTATGTTGGCATCAAAGCACCGCAATTTAGCTTTGCTCGTCTCCAAAAAGCCGACCCAGTCCTCGGCGTCGACATGTCTTCCACTGGCGAAGTCGGTTGCATAGGCAACACCTACGACGATGCCGTCCTCGAGTCTATGCTATCCGTCGGCTATCGCATACCCAAGAAGAATATACTCATCTCTTCTGGTGGCGCACGTTCCAAAATGGAGCTCCTCAACGCAGCTCGTCTCCTCCGACAAAAAGGATTTAACATCTACGCAACTCATGGCACTCAAAAATATCTCCAAGAGAACGGCGTAGAAAGCACCCTCCTCTATTGGCCCGACGAGAACACACAGCCCAACGTCGTTGACTACATCCGCGACAAGAAGATAGACCTCGTCATCAATATTCCCAAGAATCTCACACACAACGAACTCGCCAATGGCTACAAGATTCGTCGCGATGCCATCGATTTCAATGTGCCCCTCATCACCAATGCCCGACTCGCTTCTGCGTTCATCAGTGCATTCTGTCGCATGAATATCGACCAGATACCAATAAAGGCTTGGGACGAATACTAACGCAAAAAACTGTAAAATAGTAGAAGGGTGAGAGCTCCGCAAGGCTCTCACCCTTTTGTCTAAATATCACTTTTCTACACACGTTGCGTGCCCACGTCAAAAACAAATAAAAAATATCTTCGTTTGAAAACATAGTTCTTTTTATATATTTTTGTGTTTTGAATACTTTTAAAAGGTTCTATTTAGTATAGTACATGTCGGGCATTGCGCAAGTAATATGTCAACTTCGAGAACAACTTCCACCAGAAGTTACTCTCATCGCTGTATCCAAAACCCACCCAGCAGACTGCATTCGCGAAGCCTATGTCGTTGGGCAAAAAGACTTTGGCGAAAACAAAGTTCAAGAAATAGTAGCCAAGCACGACGTCCTTCCTTCCGACATCCGGTGGCACATGATTGGTCATCTTCAGACCAATAAAGTAAAATATATCGCCCCCTTTGTCTATATGATTCACTCCGTCGACACTCCACACCTCCTTACCACAATCAATAAGGAAGCCGCCAAGGCAGGTCGACGCATAAAATGTCTGCTGCAGTTGCATGTAGCCGCCGAAGAAAGCAAGTTCGGCTTCACCCCACAGTCGCTCCTCGAATACCTCTCCACCTCCGAGTGGCAAAGCCTTCCTAATGTCGAGATTTGCGGACTTATGGCCATGGCCACCAATACCGATAATCGAGCTCAAATAGCCGACGAATTCAATTCAGTTGTCACTACATTCTCCCAACTCAAAAATACTATATTTGCCTCTGAACCATCGTTTAGCCAAATATGCATGGGTATGTCTGGCGACTACGACATCGCCATAGCCTCTGGTGCCACCATGGTGCGCATTGGCACACGCATATTTGGGGCCCGCGACTATTCTCAGACAAACTAATTCACGAACATTAAAGCTAACTCTGAAATATCACCCAATGAAAATAAATAAATTATTGGTTGTATCCCTCGCTGCCACTTTTGCATTTTCGGCATGCACTCGTACTCAACAACCCGTAACATTCGAAGATACCGTCAACGAAGCAACCGCAGCCTCTTCCAAATCTCTTTCGGCCGACGAAGATCTCAATAAGAGCAAAACAATCCTCTACACACTGCCTGCGCCAATCGAAATGGCTTCTCTCATCAAGCAGACAGGCGTAACTTTTGACGATCAGTTGCTCCACGACCTCGATCTCGCCAGCAAGTACAACACCAACATGAAAATGGCTGTCAGCCTCGGTGTCTATGCTTCCGACATGAGTGTTGTCGGCATGTTCAATCAGTCGCAAAAAATGGTCGACTATATCAAAGCCCTCAAAGAACTCACTCGCAAGCTCGGCATCGTGCAGGTAATGGACGAAAATGCCATTCGTAAACTCGAAGACACCAACGCCACCAAAGACGAAATGCTAAACGTCATCTCTGAGGTCTACATGAACACCAATCAATACCTCACCGAAAACAATCGTCGCAACATAGCCACTATGGTCATGGCTGGCGGTTGGGTCGAAGGTCTCTACCTTGCCCTCAACCTCATCAATACGAAGAACCTCAACAAAGAAATCGTAGAACGTATCATCGCACAAAAACTCGCTCTCGCCACAATGCTCAACATTCTCGAAAGCGAAAATAAAGATGGTAACGACCAAGACCTCGTCTACATAACAGAAAAGATGATGGAAATAAAAACCATCTTCGACTACGTTGAGATAGAAAAAGTAGGACGAGTCTCCGCTCTTACCGACCCCGAAACGTGCGTAACATCCATAAAAGCCAACACCTCTGGCGAGCTAAACCCCGACATCGTCGAGGCTCTCAAACAAAAAGTCAACGAAGTTCGCAACGAGTTTATTAAGTAATAGTCGGGCAAACACTCGCTAACTCATACAAAGACACTAAGCCCCCGCTCGCGTACTACTACGGGCGGGGGCTTTTAAGAAAAAATCTCCCATGGCACAAACCGATCGCAAAGACATCGACGAAAAATATAAATGGAACCTATCCGACCTATACTCGTCAAAAGACGTATGGGCAGAACATAAAAAATCTCTCGCTGAAAAAATAAAAGAAGTCTCTCGCTTCAAAGGACACATTGCCGACAGTGCCATAGCACTACTCGATTTCTTCACTTTCGATAGCAATATCGAAAAAGAAATGGCACGTCTAAGCATCTATGCCTCACTCCTTTCCGACCAAGATGTCAACAATGCCGAAAATCTTGCTCTCGTAAAGGAAATCGAGAGTCTGAGCATAGACTATGTACAGCTAACCCATTTTGTTCGCCCAGAACTATCAGCCATAAGTGCCGATACCTATGCAGCCTTCACCGCTCAACAACCATCCCTTGCTCAATACTCAATGGCCATCGACCGTATCTTGCGAGGCAAAGAACACACACTCTCCGATGTCGAAGAAGAGTTGCTCTCAAAGGTAAGCATGCTTGGCAATACGCCATATTCAACTTTCAGCGTCTTCTCCGATGCCGAAATGCCTTTCCCAACCATTACAACCTCCGATGGTCAGCAAGTCGTGCTCGACCACTCCGCATTCGCTCGCTTGCGCGCCTCCGAAGTTCGCGACGACCGCCAAAAAGCATTCTATGCCTTTTGGGAAAACTATCGCAAATTTGAAGGCACCTTCGGTGAACTTACCGACGGCAACCTCCGTCGCAAGGTCTTTGCCGCACAAGTCCGTAAATATCCCTCAGCTCTCGATAGTGCTCTGTCCTACAATAATATACCACGAGGAGTCTACACCTCCCTAATCGACAACGTAAACAAAAATCTCGACACTTTCCATCGCTACCTCCGACTCAAAAAACGACTCCTCGGTGTCGACCGACTCGAATATGCCGATGTCTATGCGCCAGCGGTTGCCAAGTCCGACCTTCACTTCACCTACGAAGAAGCACAACAAATGGTCATTGAAGCCCTTGCACCTCTCGGCACGCAATACGTCGATGTAGTCCGCCGTGCTTTTCGCGAACGTTGGATTGACGTCATGCCTTGCAAAGGTAAAGCCACAGGAGCCTACTCCAATGGTGCTGCCTACGATGTTCACCCCTACATACTTATGAATTTCGATGGGCTCTACGACCATGTCGGGACACTTATCCATGAGCTCGGACACACCATGCATAGCTACCTCTCCAATGCCTCGCAACCATTCCCAACCTGTGACTACTCAATTTTTGTCGCCGAAGTAGCCTCAACATTCAACGAAGCTCTCCTCGACAACATGATGCTACGTCGACTCACCGATCGCAACAACCGCATAGAGCTCATCATGAATATGCTCGACGGCTTCAAAGGAACGCTCTTCCGTCAAGCTCAGTTCGCAGAATTTCAACTCCGCATGACCGAAATGGCCGAGCGGAGCGAACCCATAACAGGTCAGAAACTGTCGGCCCTCTATGGCGAAATACTTCGTCGATACTACGGACACGATAGTGGCGTGTGCTACATCGACCCCGTTGTCGACATCGAATGGGCATTCATCCCGCACTTCTATATGGGCTTCTATGTCTATCAATATAGCACGTCGTTTGTCGCCTCACAGGCCCTCTCCGAAATAGTCCTCCAAGGCTCCGATGCCGAGCGCAATCGCTATCTAAACTTCCTTTCTGCTGGCGACTCCAAATATCCCATCGACGAACTGCGCGACGCTGGCGTTGACATGCTCTCCGACCAACCTTTCAACAAGGCCATCAGCAAAATGAATAACCTCATCGACCAACTCGAAAGCCTCCTATAATTGTTTGGCACGACGTTTGCCGATATATTGTTATCTTTGTTCACTCGCTTTTGTTCAATGAGTAGCAACGACACAGACATAAATAACAAAAAACAACCTCCCGTCCCCGAACCGACTCTCTATCGGTTGCCCATCTACCTGACGTATCTTAAACTCGCAAAAAAAGCGGGCTTGCAATATGTCTCCTCCACTCTCATTGCCAAAGAAATGGGCATAGACTCCACTCAGGTCACCAAAGACCTTAGCCACACAGCCATAGTCGGTAAGACACGTGTTGGCTATCAAGTCGATCAACTCATTTCTGTCCTCGAAACCTTTCTCCGCTTCAATTCTGTCGACTACGGCTATCTCTTCGGCGCTGGCAGCCTCGGCACAGCTCTTCTGCTCGACCACGGTCTCGCTCAGTTCGGTTTCGCCATTCGTGCCGCTTTCGATGTCAATCCCGATAAAGTAGGGCTCAATATGGGAGGCGTCAAAATATATCATCTCGACGACTTTGCCCGACTCAAAGAGCCTGAAGTCAACATCGGCATACTTACAGTCCCAGTCGACGAAGCACAACGCGTAACCGACATAATGGTTAGTGGTGGCATCAAAGCCATCTGGAATTTTACGTCAGTTCGCATTAAAACCCCCGAAGACGTTGTCGTGCAAAACACATCCCTCTACGCCCATTTGGCCGTCATCTTCAATCGGCTTCATCGCGAAAGTTGACAACCTATCACCCCCTTAATTACATCTCGTCCAATGAACAAAACAATTCTTTCAATACTCAGTCTTCTGTTTTGCGCCATATCCCTTAGCGCACAGGTAACCACCACAACAACAGTCACCGAAACGACCATCAACGGAACCGACACAGTTGTCGTAACTCGTACGACCACCGTTACTACGCAGTCTGTC
>CALAVC010000066.1 GCA_937892095.1 uncultured Bacteroidales bacterium
CGAGACCGCGCTGCAAGGCGGCTTCGTTGATGTCGTTGAAGATGATGGTCTTAATGCCAGCAGCAACGAAAGCCTTGGCAATGTTGAAGCCTATGCCATAGGAAGCGCCTGTAATCCAAGCGTTTTTGCCTTCAAGTGAAAATGGATTTGCCATGATTTTTTCGTGAGAAAAAAATATGATTGTTTTATTTAAGGTCTGTTATTTTGGAGAAATCTTGGTCGCCATAGTCGAGATTTTCACCTGCCATGCCCCAAATGAAAGTATAGTTGTGGGTGGCGGCTGCAGAGTGTATGCTCCAACTTGGCGAGAGGACTGCTTGTTCGTTGTGCATCCAGATGTGACGTGTCTCGTCGATGGGACCCATAAAGTGGCAAACGGCATCTTCTTCGGGGACTTCGAAGTAGAAGTAGGCTTCCATACGACGGTTGTGGACGTGCGCAGGCATTGTGTTCCAAACGCTACCTGGGCGCAATTCGGTCATACCCATTTGTAGTTGACAAGTGGGGACAACGGAATTGATGATCATGCGATTGATTTGTCGGTCGTTGGAGCCTTCGAGCGAACCGAGTACCATGATGTCGGCTTCGGCTTTGGTGACTTTCTTAGAAGGATATTCTTTGTGTGCTGGAGCGGAATTGAAGTAGAGCTTGGCAGGGTTGTTCTTATCGACAGAAGCGAAAGTTACGTCTTTCTTGCCACGCCCGATATAGAGCATTTCTTTGAAGCCGAGTTCGAATGTTTCGCTATCAGCTTTGATGATGGCAGGACCACCGACGTTGATTATGCCGAGTTCGCGACGCTCGAGGAAGTAGTCTGACTTGAGGTCGGAAACGGTTTCGAGTTTGATTGTACGATAGACGGGCATTATGCCACCGACGATGTAGCGGTCGTAGAGTGAATAGACCATATTGATGTCGTCGCGCGTGAAGACAGTTTCGATGAGGAATTCTTTGCGGAGACGAGCAGTGTCGTAGTGCTTAGCATCATCGGGGTGCGAAGCGTATCTGAGTTCGTAATTCATTGGTTTAATGCGTTAAAGTAAAGATTGCATTTTTAGGTTAACTATGCGAAATTAATGATTTTTTCTGTTCTTACTAATTTTTTAGGACTGCAAGATGTTGGCGCATGATAGAGATAAAAATAAGTTAAATTTGCATAGATACTTAGTAATTTTTAGCAACCAGAAAGAATGGCGAAAGCAGAATATGATTGTGGCCTTGTGCTTGAAGGCGGTGGTATGCGTGGTATTTTCACGGCAGGTGTGTTGGACGCATTTATGGATTACGGGATAAGATTTGAGTATGTTATAGGGACATCGGCTGGAGCAGCGACAGGGATTAACTACTTGTCGGGTCAGCGAGGTCGGTCGAGATATACAGATCTTGACATGCATGTTGTCCGCCCGTATATTGGTTTATCGCAGATGGTTAGGGGACATGGGGTGATAGATCTTGACTTTGTTTTTGGGGATATTCCGAATAAGTATTATCCGTTTGATTTTGAGACGTATAGGCGTAGTGGCAGCAGAATGGTTATGGTTTCGACGAGTGCGGAGACTGGCGAAGCAGTGTATACGGAGGAATATGAGGATTATGGGCGATTTGTGGATGCATGTAGGGCGAGTTGTTCGCTACCATTGGTGTGTCCGATGTGGCATATTGATGGGCATCCGATGGTGGACGGAGGTCTTGCAGATTCGGTGCCGTTTGAGAAGGCGCTTGCAGACGGTTGCAGACATGTGGTTGTCGTGATGACCAAAGACTTGACATATAGGAAAACGAATAAAAAAATATGGTTGCCTCAACATGTCTACAAGGAGTATCCGAAACTGCGAGAGGCGTTGCAAATGAGGGGCGTCAACTATAACAGACAGATTGAGAAACTTGGAGAGATGGAGGCGAAGGGAGTGGCGACGGTGATTAGACCCGAGACGCTATGTGGTGTTGGGCGAACGACCAAAGATATTGAGCCTTTGGAAAAGTTGTATGCTGAGGGGCTTCGCGAGGGGCGTAGGTATGCAGAAAAGATAAGAAATAGTAAGAATTTATAATCGTAGAAAAAAAAGGAAAAAAATGGCAAAACTAAGGGTATACTCGGCTTCGGCAGGGGCTGGAAAGACGTTTCAGATTACACGTCAGGTGATAGACAAATTGGTTCATGACCCAGAGTCGTATGCGCACATATTGGCTGTAACATTTACGAATAAGGCGACAGAAGAGATGCGTCGGAGAATAGTGGGCGACCTTGCGACCTTGGCAGACACAGAAGATTTGTCGGAGAAACGCAAAAAGCTGATTAGTAATCAAATGAAGACAAGTGGGGACTTGACGGAGGAAGTTATTGTGAAGAAATGTGGTGAAGTATTGAAGCTCATCTTGACTGATTATGAGCATTTTAGCGTGCGCACGATTGATAGCTTTACGAATAAGGTTGTGAAAGCATTTGCATACGAACAGGGGTTAAGTGCAGACTTTTCGGTGGTGTTGGATACGGACGAATTGCTCAGTAGGGCAGTGGACGAAATGATGGGTAAACTTGGCAATAAGGGGCAAGAACGAGAGCTGAAATGGCTTATGCAATATTCGGAAGAAAAGATGAAAGAGGGGAGTTCGGGAAAGATAGATTCGGAGCTTAAAAAACTGGGGAAGGTGCTGTTTGAGAGCGACAAGGACGTAGACATTGATGCTCTTTCGGTGGAAAACATTGATGTGCTAAGGAAAGAGTGTAAGGATGGGATGGATGTCTATTTGGAGAAGATGCAGGAGGCGTTGAGAGGGATAGATGTGGAAAAGGCGAATATT
Source organism: uncultured Bacteroidales bacterium (assembly GCA_937892095.1). Classification (GTDB taxonomy): domain Bacteria; phylum Bacteroidota; class Bacteroidia; order Bacteroidales; family Marinilabiliaceae; genus W3P20-009. The sequence goes on from CALAVC010000066.1 coordinate 2,803, forward strand.
AAAAGAAAAAATGATTTTCAAAGATGGACAGACGATATTTTAGGGAAAAAGAATGGTGAAAAAATAAATTCAGACGATAAATCAGTAGAGGGATTGTTGAGAAAATACAAAAAAGAATGTGTCGAAGAGTTAAAAGACTGGGTTGATGCATATAGGAGATATAGCACATACCAAATAGCGTTAAAGAAGATATATTCGCTTGGATTGGTCAGCACGATGGCAATGGAGATTGCGGAGATGGAGCGAACAGAAAAAGACATGCCACTGAGTAGGACTGGAAAGTTGCTTAGGGAGTTGATTGCGGATAACGACTTGCCATTTGTGTATGAAAAGATTGGAAGCAGATTCACAACTATTTTGCTTGACGAATTTCAGGATACGAACAAGGAGCAGTATGAGAATTTCTGTCCGTTGATACGTAATAGCTTGGCGAATAACAACGATTGCTTCGTGGTGGGCGACGTCAAGCAAGCAATATATAGATTTAGAGGAGGGGACTGGGAATTGCTACACAAGACTCTTTCGGAAGATTTTGTGGGAGATATGGAGAAGACATCATTGAACGACAATTGGCGTAGTGGAAAGAATATTGTGAACTTTAACAACATGTTTTTTGACGAATTGCCACGCATAATGACGAGTCAAGCCATGTTGCCAGACGAGATGGGGGAGGAAATTAGGCTTTTGTATAGGAACCATAGGCAAACACCACAGTCGAAGAAGGATGGGTATGTGCAGATAAGTCTTGTAGAAGGCAGTGTGGGAATGGAAGAAAAGATACGAGAAGAGTACGTAGCGTTGGTGCAAGAGCTTGTGGGGAAAAGGGGGTATAAGAAGAGTGATATTTGTTTTTTGGTAAGAGGGAATAGTAGTGCAGACAAGATTGTTAAAGAGCTGTATGACAATGGGATAGAATGTTATAACGAAAAGTCGCTTAACGTAATGGGTGCTGAGACGACCCAATGCATAATAGACATTATGCGTGCGACACAGAGTGCGAAAGCTGAAGACTCCGTACTGTCGATTGTAAAGTATATGCACGATGATTTTGTGCAGGTGATTACAGATTGGGAGAATGAGAAAGAGTTGGTAAAAGAAAGGTTGACAAACTTGACTGGCATGTCGCTAATGGACATGTATCATAAAATAGTGAGAACATTGATGAAGAACGAGACGACGAGAGCTAAAGTGGAGAGAGACGGCATTTTTGTAGAGGCTCTTGGCGAAAAGATTAGGGCCTTTGCAGATATGGAACGAGCCGATTTGAGTAGCTTTTTGACGTATTTGGATACGAACGTGGACAAGTGGAAGATTGAAGCTACTGAGGGGCTGGATGCTGTGAGAGTGATGACGATACACCAATCGAAGGGCTTGGAGTTTAAGATGGTATTGATTCCAGACACAAACTGGACAATAGAAAATAGTAAAAGTACAAATTGGTTTGACATGCCATACGAAGAGAAGCAGAAAGTGCCAGTAAGTCATATTGCAGAACTTGGCAACAGCGATTTTAAAGAACAATATTTTAATGAACGGAAGATGCTGATTGCAGACAACCTGAATGTTGTTTACGTGGCGTTTACACGTGCGGTAGAGGCATTATATGTGTGGACTAAGAAAAAAAATAAAGGTGATGGGACTTCGTTGGGCAGTATGAACGAATACTTAACAGCTACACTTGCAAAAGATGCAAAGGATGATGAAAATGCAACAGACGAAGAGATCGTAAAAGTAAGTCGGTTTGTGATGGGTGATGAAAGCGAATTGAATAATGAACAAACAGAAAAAAAACAAGCACAAGCGGGAGAAAAGCTAATGCTTGAAGAAACGAACGATAGTGCAGACAACATATTGGTGGACCGATATACGACGTCGGACATGATACGAAAACAGGACATTGCGGCTTACGGTATTGCGATGCACAGCATTTTTCAGGGGATAGAGACGATTGGAGATATTGATGATTGCCTTAAAAGAGTTCTGCTTGCAGGAATGATTGAAGAGGCTGACGTAGAGCCTATTGGCAAAGAAATGAGGGAGAAAATAGAAGGAGATACTCGGCTAAAAAAGTGGTTTGGAGGAGAGATGAAAGTGTGGCAAGAGGTAAGCCTACTCCCGAGCGGAGAGTGCGAAGAGAGTCTACTGCGTCCGGATAGAGTGATGAGCGATTGGAACGGGAACGCCGTGATACTCGATTATAAGTTTGGAAGCAAGAAAAAAGAAAGTGCACATCGCAAGCAAGTGGAGCGATATGCACGAGAATTGATTGCAAGTGGACTTTTTGCAAATGTTACTGGTTATCTGTGGTATTATGCAGAGAATGAGGTAGTGAAAGTGTGCTGAACAGAAAAATGAGACTACTCTGAAAGTTGGAAACTACGCAACTTTCAGAGTGTCGCTACTATCTGAGACATCTATTTTAATCTCGTCGCCAGCCTTAGCACCATTGAAAAGAATGGCATTCATAAGGAGGGGTTTGAGAAGACGACCAATGGCACGGTCCATTTCGCGAGCACCATATTGCTCAGAGAATCCTGCGTGAAGAATAGCAAGTCGGGCGGCATCGGTAAGGGTAAAGGAAAGTTCTTTTCGGCGACGGAGCGACTCGTTGAGTTCGGAAAGTTTGCGGTCGAGAATGAGGCTTGCCATTTGCTGATTCATGTCGTTGAATGCAACGATTTGCGTCAGTCGGTTGAGGAATTCTGGAGCGAAAACACGTTTGAGTTCGCTACTCATGACATCGCTTTTTTGTGTACGCGAACCGAAACCGAGACCAGCAGAAGATGCGAATCGTGCACCTGCATTGCTTGTCATAATTATGATGCAACCACAGAAATCGGCTTTTTGTCCTTTGTTGTCGGTGAGTTGAGCATAGTCGAGCACTTGGAGTAGGAGATTGAAGACGGCAGAGTGAGCTTTTTCAATCTCATCGAAAAGCAAGATGCAGTTAGGCGACTTACGGACGGCATCGGTAAGGAGTCCGCCATCGTCGTAGCCTATGTAGCCTGCAGGCGAGCCTACAAGTTTGGAGACAGTATGCTGTTCGGAATATTCGCTCATATCGAAACGAACAAGCTTGACGCCAAGTTCGGAAGCGAGGACCTTGGCGAGTTCTGTCTTGCCGACACCTGTTGGTCCGACAAAGAGATAAGAAGCGAGCGGTTTTGTCTCGTCGCTTAGCCCAGCCTTGGCAAGTAGAACAGTTTGTGCAACACTATCGACGGCTTTGTCTTGACCGAATATTTTGGACAACAGATTGGGGCGCAAGCCTCGCAAACGCTCTTCGGAATCGACTTGACCTTGTATGCTGTCAAAACCGAGGCGACGGAGTCCTTCATCGACGAACTTTTTATCGTGAAGATAGCCGTCGGTTTGCTTCATTACATTGAGCACATAGGGTTTGCGCAGACCGATGTCGATATGATATAGTGCAGAGAGTCGGTCGATGGTTTGAAGTGCAAGTTCGGGCATGGCAACGTCTTTCGTTGCCGAGCTACGCAAGAGGTTGACGATGTAGCGAACACACTCTTCGTTGACTAAGAAAAAAGAGTCTTCGCCACAGTAAGCTGTGTAGTTGCCGAACTGGTTGCAAACAATCTGAACTGTTTGTTCGATGGTTGGCTCGTTGATGTCTATGCGCTCGAAGAGAGCTTTTATGTTAGGGTTGTGAGTTGTTATGCGTTTATATTGCTCAAAAGTGGCAGTTGTAACAATTCGGATGGGAGAATTGGCGACGAGGGAGAGCAGAAACTTTAGCATGTCGGGCGTGTTGTCGTTTTGCGACATAGGCACGAGGTCGGCAAGATTATCGATACAGAGAACGGCAATTTTGTCTGGTGGTGTATTGTTGACGATATGCATTATATTGTTCTCCAACTCATCGGTGTAGAACGTGTTGGCAGCGACTGCCATGGCGTTGAGGATGTAGAAGTCGGCATTGCCAAGGAGAGAATTTTTCTTAAATCGCTCTGTGTATTTGACAAGTCCAAGCATCATTTGAGACTTGCCGACACCATGTTCACCAACATAGATTATGTTGTTGTGCGAATGAGAAACAATCGTTATTGCCGACTTGAGTAGTTCGTCTTCGCGAAAGAGGAAGACTATTCGGTTGCGCTCTTCCATGTCGAAAGGGACGATGAGGCGCATTTCACTTTCGGGCTCTGAATCTGGTTCGGCTTCGAATGGTGGCACGTTTGCGTCGCCATTGCGCTTGCGACAAATGGTCGTATACTGTGTAAGGACGCCAACGATTGTGGAAACTTTATTGTTGCACCCAACCTTGAGCACTTTTTGAGCTACACTGCCTTTGAGGTTAGCGAGGGCATAGAGCACATGCGAGAGGAGTGCTCGTTGATCACCTGTATTTTCTGCATTATCTTCGGCCATGTTGAACATCTCGTTGAAGGCTTCGGATGGAGTTGGGTTGTAGCGACGTCCTTTGGGGACCTTTTCGAGATTGTCGAGATATTCGGAAAGGCTGTCGAGCATTTGCTTAACGTCTACTCCAGCATTGGCAAAAAGTCGCTTTAAATCGTCGTCGGCAAGCATACAAAATAGCATCATCTCGGGTGTTATGAATTGCAAACGACGTTTTTTGGTAGCCGTAAGGATGACAGAGAACATTATGGTTACCTGCTCAGATGGTACGTTGACCTGAGCGTTATTAGAAGTAGAATTAGGCATTTTCCGTGATTATCTGAAGTGGGAAATTTTCGGCACGCGCCATAGAGGTGGCAGCTGCTACTTTGGACTTTGCGATGTCAGGCGGATATACACCGACTTCGGCACGTCCACGGGTGTCGGTTTCGACGGCTACTTGGTAGGCTTCATCTTTGTCGAAGAAAAAGACTTCCATTAACATACGGATAACAAAGTCGTAAGTTGTAACGTCATCGTTGAGAAGGACGACTTTTAGTTTTTCGGAGACTATGGTACGCTTACGCGGCTGTCGTTTTTTGTCTGATTGCCGTTGTTGTTCCATTGCGATGAAAACAGACCTATTGATAGGAATGTGCAAAGTTAGTTAAAATAGGCGGAAGAAGAAAATGGGGCTAAGATGTTTAGTGTGTGGGTAACGAGGCATAGGAAGAAATTTATGCTGAGAAAAAGTGTAATATTGTTTGTAGAAATATAAAATAAGTATAACTTTGCAGTCGCAAAAAGCAAGGGAGGATTCCAGAGCGGTCAAATGGGGCAGACTGTAAATCTGTTGCTTCGGCTTCCAAGGTTCGAATCCTTGTCCTCCCAC
>CALAVC010000067.1 GCA_937892095.1 uncultured Bacteroidales bacterium
CCTCTTTTAAGTCCAAAAGTTAAGAAAAATGTATCATATACCCCACCACACCTCTGCACGTAGCCAAAGACGTTGCATACTAAAAGACCGACCACCTCTTGGCAGTCGGTCTTTTGGTATGTTCAGAATGTTTAATGCTCTATTTTGCTTGACCTACCACTACAACACCGCAAGCCTTGCCGACTTTAAGCTTTAAAGGCTTGTTTTTCTTTGCCGCAATCTTGGTACGTATCATTGTGGATGTGCCAGTTTTTTCGTTGTCGGAATACAACTCGACTTCCGAACCGCTAGCAAAGAATTCGCCAAGGTCAATTTTAATCTCTCGTGGCTCACTTGCGTTGCTTATGGCCAAATACCATTTTTTGCCTGCACGACGTGCCAGCATAACGTATTTGCCCGGGTAGCCATCCACTATGCGAGTCTCGTCCCACAGTGTCGGGACGTCGCGCAAGAAGTCCATACAGTGTTTGGGTGCGTCTTCCAAATTGTTCGGTGCAAGAGCAAAAAACTGCACTGGGTTTTGGAATATGACAGCTTGTGCCAATTCGTGCGTATCCGACGTCTTGCGTATGTTGCCACCATTGTTGCCTCTGTTCATGTGTTTGTTCATAAACGAACCACCGAACTCCATACACCCAGTGGCGTTGCGCACAAACGGATGTAGCGTTGTTATACGTGCCTCATCGTCGCAAAAGTGTTGGTCGAAAATTAGGTTTTCCGATGCTAACACAGCCTCTGAACCTGCGTAGTTAGGATACATACGTTCCCAGCCACGTGGCAATGTTGTGCCATGAAATACTACGAGCAGTCCGTGGTCATTTGCGTCCGACAAGATGTCTTCGTAGAGTCGCATAGTCTCTTGTTTGTCGCCACCAAAAAAGTCGACTTTTATCCCTGTAGCTCCTATCTCGTTTAGCCATTTCATTTCGGCTTTGCGACTTATGGCACGATCCATAATGTTTATGGGGCTTTGCACAATGTCGTTCCAATAGCCACTTGACGAATACCACACCACAAGCTGCACACCACGTTCGCGTGCATAGTCGGCAAGTTCTTTCATCCCCTCTCTGCCAATGTTCTTGTCCCAAAAGCTATCAACCAATGTATATTTGTAGCCCATAGCCTGTGCCAAGTCTACAAACGCTTTTTGGTCTCGAAGGTTTATGCTGTTGTCTTGCCAAAGTATCCAGCTCCAAGTCCCTTTGCCGTAGTCATATTTTTTCGTCGTCTCGTATTGTGGTTCAGCGACATCCCACGTAATGGTCTCTTCGGCAGTCTGTGCTGCCGACTGCCCTATGCTAACTGTGCGCCATGGTGTTGCCCCTGGCAGTGCAATGGCTGGCTCAGCTGTCCCATTGCCATTGTTCTCTTCGGGCATAGGGTAGGATATGCCATACGCACCATCTTTATATTCGCTAAGGTGCGATGCACAATACCGACTCGTAACACCTGTTTCGCTAACGAGAGCCCAAGCCTTGTCCGACACTTTGAAAAGGCACGGGAAAACATATCCCTGCCCATATTTCGACTTCTTGTTCATCGCTTCGTCGCACTCATACTCTTCCTCATACGATGGCTTTGTCCGTTTCCAACCTATCATGGCTGTGCTTTGCGGACTAAGAAATGTCGTGGTCGACTCTGGAAATCTAAACTCAGTTAGTTCTTTCATTATGCGAGCGCACCCTGTTTCTCCTCGTTTGCGCAAGACATATCGAAAGGCTATTGAATTGTTTTCAACAACCATTTCAACAATCAGTCTGTCGGTCTCTACCGACATGAAGTTGGCTTTTTTGCTGACCTTCTGTTGCTTTATAATGTCAAGGCTATAGTCTATGTTTAGCTCCTCGCGTTTTATTTTTAGCTCTTCGGGTTTGACGTCCGAACCCATCGTGCCAATATTTGTTACAAGTCCCAATCGAGACGGACGTATAACTTCTATCCCATCATACGATGCCGCGTAGGTTAGTTGTCCGCCAATGGCGTCTATGCTAACTTGCAATTTGCCGTCGGGACTATTTACGATGTCGGCTGCCATTGCCTGTGCAATGCTCAGCAGAGAGATCGAAAGAGTTATTATTTCTTTTCTCATGCTTCCTTTATTTCGAATCTGGCTTTCGCCATGTCTTGCCAAAATGTTGGATACGATTTGCTCACTACGCTTGGCTCGTCTATCAAGAATTTGCCCTTGCGTAGGCTCAGTGGCGCAAATGCCATTGCCATTCGGTGGTCTTTGTATGTCTTTATGACAATAGGCTCTGCTCTTTCTGTTTCTTCGCCGTCCCACATCATAGTGTCCACACCATTGCATTTAATCACGTATCCAAACTTGCGCATCTCGTCTATCAGAGCCATCATGCGGTCGGTTTCTTTTATTCGTAGCGAGGCCAATCCCGTAAACTTAAACCTCACCCCTAACACAGGGCACAAGCATACGAGTGTCTGTGCTAAGTCGGGTTGCGAAGCAAAGTCTATCTCATAGTGTACGACGCTATTTCCCGTGTGTGTCAAGACAACATCTCCATTTGTTTCAAACACACTTTCTACACCCAAAGGACGCATAATGTTTGCAATCTCTTTGTCGCCTTGCAGACTGTTTTTTTGCAATCCTTGTAGTCGCACAACAGCACCCGGACATAGTGCCACAACGGAGTACCAATACGACGCTGCGCTCCAATCGGCTTCCACCTCTGTCTGTACGTACGTATATTTTTTATCGCCTATCTCTATTATGTTTTCTGTTGTCCATCCGACTTCTGCACCAAACATTCGCATGAGTTCCTTTGTCATCTCTATGTATGGTCGGCTACCAATTTCGCCTTCAAGTCTTATGCGAAGTCCTCCGCTAATTGTCGGACCAATCATCATCAGTGCAGATATATACTGACTGCTAACGTTGCCTGGCAAACAAACTTCATTGCCACGCAGCGAGCCACCTTCTATTTGCAGCGGTGGAAAACCTTCTTTCTCGGTATATTCTATTCGTGCACCCAAAGAGCGCAGAGCATCCACAAGCAAGGCTATCGGTCGCTGTTTCATGCGCTCGCTACCCGTAATGTAGTGCTGCCCTTCTTTCGTGGCCAAATATGCTGTTAAGAAACGCATCGAAGTGCCCGCAGCCCCAATGTCTACATGGCTCATGTCGGAGCGTAGTGCAGTGGTCATAACGTCGGTGTCGTCGCTATCCGACAATTTGCTGGGCAACTGCATCGAACCTGCCAATTGACTCAAGATTAGCAACCTGTTGCTTATGCTTTTGCTTCTCGGCAGGTCTATTGTGGTTTCTATTTTTTGTGGTGCAACAATTGAGTAGCTTGTCATGTCGTCTCCTATGCTTTTTGCATCTTTCCGAAGTCTGCCAATATTTTACTAATCTCAGTCGGGCTACCAATCTGATTCACTTCCACGCGTCCCACTTCGGGCAAGAGCGTAAAGTTTATCCCATGTCCATCGTTTTTCTTGTCGTGCCCCATCAGTTCGAGCAATGTCGCTTCGCTACCCTCAGGCATCTCGTATGTGCCATACATACGTAGCAATTTTTGTCCGATTGCCGTTGCTCTCTGTTTGTCGAGTCCCATTTGCTCTGCGCTTAGCAACAATTCGCACACCATGCCGTATGCCACAGCGTATCCGTGCAAAATAGGGCGATGTCGGCGCATAGATAGCGTCTCAAATGCATGACCAAATGTATGACCAAAGTTGAGAGCCTTGCGTAGTCCTTTCTCCTCAGGGTCGGCAAGCACGAAGTGCTCTTTTATCTGTATAGACTCTTCAACAAGAGCTTGTAGCTTGTCGTAGTCGATGTTTTCGAAGTCAAAGTCGAGCAGCTTGTCCACAATCTCTCCTTTGTATATTAGCCCATGCTTTATCATCTCTGCAAAGCCCGAGAGCAAATTTTCTTTGTCGAGCGTCCGCAAAAATTTTGACGATATAAGCACCTTGTTCGCCATGCGAAACGTGCCAATCTCATTTTTTAGTTGACCCAAATTCATGCCAGTCTTTCCACCAAGTGAAGCGTCGACTTGCGACAACAATGTGGTCGGAATGTTTATGAAAGATATGCCACGCTTAAATGTCGATGCACAAAAACCACCCAAATCGCATGGCATTCCACCGCCCAAGTTTATCAATACTGCTTTACGCGTGGCCCCACCATCGCTCAATGCTTGCCATATCCTAATGGCCGAGGTGTAATCTTTCGCATCGTCTCCGTTGTCTATGCATATCCGATGCCTGTCGTCAATTGTCTCCAAGCAATCAATCCCTTTCCTACAATTTTTTTCTGAGCCTTTGTCGGTAAGCAAAAAGACCTGTGTGGCATCGTAGCTTTTGAGTACCTCACGTAGGTCTTTTTCTATGTCGTCCGACGCAAAGACATTGCATTTTTCAGCTATTGCTTTCATTCTTTTGCGCTTTCGCTTTCTCGAAATATTTCAGTAGTTCTTTTCTTTTGCGTTGTTCCATGAGTGTAAGCCCCACCCAGAACTTTTTCTCTTTGCCTCTATGACCTATGTAGCGAACGTAAACATAATGCACCAGACACAAGTTGAGGTGTCTATATGTTAGTAGCCGATTGTCATCGTTGCTCGTCAGTATAGTGTGAGTCTTTGTGTTGCCATGATTCCTAAGTATTGGCTCGTTGCCAATCTCAATCACGCTGTTGTCCGCACGTATATTCAATTCGTGCAACCCTCCAAAACTTACTGCAAGCACAAGTAATACAAACATACCACCAAACAAAGTCCCGACCATTGAGCCTGCTCTTTCGTCTGTATCCAAAAACCAAAAGGCAGTAACAATAGCCATCAGTCCAAGCAATATTCTAATCATTGCTCGCACTACGCTTGCGTTCGCTCTGTTCTGATAGGTCATGCCAAGTGGAATACTTCTTGCAGAGGAATGCTAACTGGCGAATTGTCGGGGTTTACCTCCATGATGTCGGCCATCATATCCCACCACTTTTGCGTTATAGGGTCCACGTCGGTCGTGTCTTGACTGTTCGTCTCTTTCGAACACTCTTGGTATGCAAATAGAATGTTCGTTTCCTTGTCCCAATATATGCTGTAGTTCGACACCCCTTGCTCTTTTATCATCTTTACGAGCTCTGGCCAAATGGCCGCATGTCTCTTTTCATACTCAACCTCGCAGCCGGGGCGAAGCTTCATCTTGAACGCAAATCTTTTCATAAGATATTTTATTTGTGTTAAAGTTAGTTATAATAAAATAAATTCAACTGCATACTGTCGACAAAAGTCTCTTTCGGCCGTCAAACTTCATTCTTTTGGCACGCCTATTGCTTATTACGTAATCAACACACACAATTTCATAACATTCCAAATATCGATAGCCATGAATACATTCTTTCGCCATACACTCCTCTTCTCGCTCATTGCAATGTTCAGCATAAGCTCTTCAGCTCAAATGCGTTGCAACAATCATAGCGATGCTCGCAATCATAATACTCATATCGAGACTCCCGCAACAAAAAAACAACCAATTGCTAAGGGACACGTCGCCAAGCCACTCGTCCAACCGCATGTCGCACATCCCGTCCCACACCACTTAGTGCCGATGCCCCCTACACCTCCGCCCGCAGTAGCCTACCAGCCAATCCCTCCAGCCGTTGGCACCGTAGTCGACGTTTTGCCACCCGACAATGTTTGTGTAGACTTTGGTGGCGTCAAAGTCTTTCTCTCTGGTGGTGTTCGTTATCGCCCATTCTGGCTCGCCGGACGGCTACTCTATCGGGTCATAGGATAGTTAACACAGCTTAGCTATTTTCAGATTGTTTCGCTCTGCACAAAGACGTTTGTTCGTTGTGCAGAGTGTTTTTATTTCGCTCACATTGCCTTTGCTCCGAAAAAATATCTATCTTTGCCGTTGCATTCTTCTGCTCAGTGCTGTAAGAAAGTGTCGGTTCCGTAGCTCAGTTGGATAGAGCAACAGCCTTCTAAGCTGTGGGTCTTGGGTTCGAACCCCAACGGGATCACTAACAATTGCAACGGGAAATAGCCACTCGGCTGTCTCCCGTTTCTTAGTTTATATAACTCCTATCAACAAGATAATTGTTATTTTTGCAGTCATAAAAAAATAACAAATAAACAGCAACTCCAAAAGATGCGACCCAAGAGGATAATTGAAATAATCAAAGATGGGCAGACCAACACCATCGTTACCGTCAAAGGTTGGGTGCGTACCCGACGCGATAGCAAACAAGTAAGTTTTGTAGCCCTCAACGATGGCTCAGCAGTTGGCAACTTGCAAATTGTTGTCGACAACGACAAAGTCGATGAGGCTCTCATGAAGCGCATCACCACAGGTGCTTGTCTTAGCGTCAGTGGTTTGCTCGTCGCTTCGCAGGGCAAAGGTCAGAGCGTCGAGGTTCAAGCGCAAAATATCGAAATACTCGGCGATGCCGACGCCACCTATCCTTTGCAGAAAAAGGGTCATACGTGGGAGTTCTTGCGCGAAGTAGCTCACCTGCGTCCGCGTGCCACCACTTTTGGTGCCGTCTTTCGCATACGCAACCAGATGGCCTATGCCGTACATAAATTTTTCCACGACAAAGGATTCGTCTATTTCCATACCCCACTCATCACCAGTAGCGACTGCGAAGGAGCTGGGCAGATGTTTCAAGTAACAACGCTCGACCTCAACAACCTCCCTCGTACCGACGAAGGCAAAATAGACTATTCACAAGACTTCTTTGGCAGCCCGACAAGCTTAACCGTTAGCGGTCAGCTCGAAGGTGAACTTGCAGCCACAGCCCTTGGTGCCATCTACACTTTCGGTCCCACTTTCCGTGCCGAAAACTCCAACACCCCACGCCACCTCGCCGAGTTCTGGATGATTGAGCCCGAAATGGCGTTCTACGACATTGTCGACAACATGGACCTTGCCGAAGAATTTATCAAGTTCTGTGTGCAGTGGGCTCTCGATAATTGTCTCGAAGACCTCGAGTTCCTCAACAAGATGATAGACAAAGAACTCATCGAACGTCTAAAATTCGTTACCAGCCACGATTTCGTGCGTTTGCCCTACACCGAAGGCATAAAGATTCTCGAAGATGCTGTTGCCAAAGGGCATAAGTTTGAGTTCCCTGTCTTCTGGGGTGCCGACCTCGCTTCCGAACACGAGCGCTACCTCGTAGAAGAACACTTCAAAAAGCCAGTCATACTCACCGACTATCCTAAGGAAATAAAAGCATTCTACATGAAGCAAAACGAAGACGGAAAGACCGTCCGTGCCATGGACGTGCTCTTCCCTCGAATCGGTGAGATAATTGGTGGCTCCGAACGTGAGTCCGACTACAACAAACTCCTTGCACGTATAGAAGAGCTAAACATACCCATGAAAGATATGTGGTGGTATCTCGACACTCGCAAGTACGGAACGTGTCCTCACTCAGGTTTCGGTCTTGGCTTCGAGAGGCTCATTCTCTTTGTAACGGGCATGGCCAACATTCGCGACGTTATTCCGTTCCCACGCACTCCTGGACACGCCGAATTCTAAGTCCCTATCCTCAAAAAAAGAATATTCGTAATCCATAGCCCCATACGCCACACCCGTGTGGGGCTCTTTGTTTACCCTTAATTTGACAAACAATGCATACAAAAATGTCCGACGACATAAACATCTTCTATACCGACCGGATCTTAAGGTTTAGCAAGTCAACCGCACAAAACCCTCCACTTACTGCCGATGAATTTAAGTCTGCTGTTGCCACATTCGAAAATGGCAATCAGCCATTATGTATACTGCATTCACAAAGCGCAGAAACAGCTCTTAGTCAATATCTTGAAAATCATCGGCTTATCTATGCAGCAGGTGGGCTTGTCCGTCGTGCCGATAAGTATTTGCTGATGCAGCGTCGTGGGTATGTCGACCTGCCCAAGGGCAAACGCGAAGCAGGCGAAGACGACCAGCAAAACGCTCTGCGCGAAGTGGGCGAAGAAACAGGTCTGCAACAAGTGCAAATTGTCAGCGACCTTGGCTACACCTTCCATACCTACGTACTCGACGGAGCCTACGTCCTGAAGCGTACGGCTTGGTTCCTCATGCAAACAACGGCCGACGAAGAGCTACGACCACAAACAGAAGAAGACATCTGTCGGCTTTGGTGGGCAAGTGCCGACGAAGTGAAGAGCCTTCGCTCGCAAACATATCTCTCGCTCCAAAGCGTACTCGAACACTGCTAACGTTTTTGCGTATATTTGTTTTGTAAGTCTCCCGACCCATATTCGTAAATTCGCTCAACAAAAAAACTTGTAATCACATGTCGTCCGAAACAAGCAATGCCGTCAGCCGGACAGACGAGCTATCCGTCATAGAAAAAGTTTCCGACCTATTGTCGGCATCGCAGTCCATAGCCGAGCAAATGACAGCCGTGGCCGACCTGCTTACCCGAGCACTGCCACTTGCCACGTCAGCAAGCATACAGTTCGGTAAAGACATATACACATCATCAAAATTCAAGCGTACGGAGTTCGTCGGTTCGCAGTCGTTCTCTCTTGTCGATAGTCGTAGCGGACAATTGTCGGTCTACCACACTGAGCAGTCGTTCGACGAGTTTACCGAAGAACGAACACTTGTCGTAGTAACTAAGCTCATTGTCGGCTTCCTCAACGACCGCATCGGACGCGACCTCTACGCCACTCGTTCGCGTGGCAAAGGCACCACCATATCCGAAGATTTTCGCAAAGCACTCACTACCGAAAAAAAACCTTTGCAACTATTCTTCAACAAGCAGGTGCTCGACAAATATGTGTATCTCGACATGATGAAATACAAGATACACAACATCCTTTTTGTCTCTACACTCTACGATGCCTTTACGCTCGAAAACGATGATAGCTTTTTTGAGCAATTTATGGGCGAAATATATCAGTATAGCCTATTCTCGTTGCCTCGCATAACGGGTGTCTCGTCGGCCGAAGACGCTCTGCGCCTTATGCAGACCACAAAATTCGACATGGCACTGCTTATGATAGGTCTTGACGTAGATGCAGCTTTTAGCCTCAGTTCTGAAATAAAAGAACGGCAGCCCGACATACCAGTCTACATGCTTGCCACACAAAAAAGTGGCATTAAAATGCTCGAGCAAAGAGCCAAGCGAACACCTTCTGTCGACAAGATATTCGTCTGGGGAGGCAATTCCGACATTTTGTTTTCCATTGTCAAAAGCACAGAAGATGAAGTAAACGTAATCGACGACACTCGAATAGGGCTTGTGCGAATCATTCTGCTTGTCGAAGATTCACCAGAATATTATTCTAAATATTTGCGCTTACTCTTTTCAATCGTCTTCACGCAAGTGCAAAAACTGCTTCAAGAAGACGACCGAAATGAGATTAACCGAGTCAGCAAAATGCGTCAACGCCCCAAAATTCTGCATGCCCGCAACTACGAGGAGGCCATGTATATAATCGAGCGTTACCGCGACTACTTGTTGTGTGTCATTTCAGACGTCGAGTTTGAGCGTGGCGGAACTCTTGACCCACAAGCTGGCATTGGACTTGTGCAAATGCTCAAAAACGACATGCCACAACTGCCGACCATCTTGCAGTCGGCCGATAGCAAAAACCGTGTGTTTGCCGATTCGCTTGGCGTTACTTTCCTCGACAAGGATTCTGACACCCTCCGACAAGACCTCGTCGACTTCCTTACCACCCGACTCGGTTTTGGCGACTTCATCTTCCGAAATCAGAAGGGCAAGCCAGTTGCACAGGCCAAGGGTTTTAAAGAGTTCGAGACTATCTTTCGTAACATCCCCACTCAGCTACTCAAACAATATTGTCGAGACTTCCGAATATCGTCGTGGCTTATGAGTCGTGGCGAAATACCACTTGCTCGTTCGCTCAACAGCATATCTTTTTTCGACTACGACGACCCCGAAGAGTTTCGCGGCGAAGTGCTTCGCCACATGGACGACTATAGACGCGAACGACGACGCGGAAAGCGTCTTGACTACGACGACGTCGATGTCCCCGACGAGCGCAACATAATAACCCTCGCACCGGGTTCTCTTGGTGGCAAAGGGCGTGGCTTGGCTTTTATCAACACGCTAATCCAAAACCTCGACACGTCTGAGTTCGATGCCTACATTAAGGTCCGCATACCCATTACGGCCATAATTGGTACCGACGAATTCTCAGCGTTTATGAAGCGTGGCGACCTTATGCCCTACGTCATGCAAAACCCCGATTATATGCTACTTCGCGAGCGATTCGATGCCACTCCTCTGTCCGACAAACTAATGAGTCGGCTTGTGCGCTTCGTCAGTCAAGTTCACGGACCAATTGCTGTACGCAGTAGCTCGCTCTCCGAAGATTCAATCAATCAGCCTTTCGCAGGCGTGTTCGACACATATCTTGTCCCCAACAATTCGCCCGACCCAGCAGTCAATGTCGCTCACATTGCAACGGCCATTAAGATGGTCTATGCGTCAATCTACTCGCCTTCATCGCGTGCTTATTTTCAGACCATAAAGCAAGCCATCGAAAAAGAGAAAATGGCTGTTGTCCTTCAGGTCCTTGCCGGAGGGGAGCATTCGGGCTACTACTATCCACACGTCAGTGGCACAGCACAAAGCTTCAACTACTATCCCGTGGCGCACATGCAGCCCGAAGAAGGTTTTGCAGTTGCAGGTTTCGGCTTGGGCTACTACGTCGTGGGCGGTAGCAAAGCCTATCGTTTTTCGCCCGCATGGCCCAGTGTCGACACCATGTCGGTTGCCGATATGGTTAAGAACACGCAAGTCGAATTTCTTGCAGTCGACCTTAGGCGACAAGATCTCGACTATGTACACGATGGCGAAAAAGCACCTCTTGCAACCCTCGACATTGTCGAGGCAGAACATCATGGCACGCTCAAACATTGCGCTTCGGTCTACAACACACAAAACGACACAATTGAAGCAGGACTTTCGGCCTATGGTCCGCGCATAGTCAACTTCGCCGACATCTTGAAATACGACTACATCCCTTTGCCCCGATTGCTTAGCTCTGTGCTCTTTGCCGCAAAAGACGCTTTCGGGACTCCCGTCGAAATAGAATGGGCAGTCGACCTCGACCCCGACGAAAAAGGTTTGGCTTCGTTCTACCTCTTTCAGATGAAGCCCATAATAACCGATCTTCGTGGAGATAGTGTTCGCGTTGAAGAACCCAATCGTGAAGATGCCATTCTCTACACCACTCAGAGTCTTGGCAATGGCAACGTGAAAAACATAACGGACATAATCTTTGTTGAGCCAGATTCTTTCGACAAAATGCAAACCGAACAAATGGCTCGCGAAATAGACTATCTCAATCATCGCATGATGGACGAAGACCGAAACTACATCCTTATCGGCCCCGGACGTTGGGGTACGCGCGATAAGTTCATCGGAATCCCCGTTGCGTGGTCCGAAATATCACACGCAAAGTTGATCGTCGAAATCAGTTTGCCCGGTTTTCCACTCGACTCTTCGCTTGGCTCACATTTCTTCCACAACGTAACCAGTATGAACATAGGCTACCTCTCTGTCCAGACAGAAAGCACAACAGACTACGTCAACTGGCAACTAATCAAAAGCCTTACCGAAGTAGAACGTACCAAATATTTCCGCCACGTGCGTGCAGACCAACCTCTAAATATTCGCATGAATGGAAAGGAGCGTAAGGCAGTGGTCTTACTTTACGATACAAATGTCGATGAGGGGTAAGAAAATAAATTTCTAATGTAAGAATGGGCGAAGAGTGCAGTTTTGCTCTTCGCCCATTCTTTATTTCAGCAACGTGTGCATATATATTCCCAACACTCGCGAATGGTCTTTGCCCATAGTTTTCTCAATCTCGTCATTCTCTGCTCGCCTAAAACGTGTCCATTCCTTTGTCGCATAGTTATGTCTGGTATTCGCTCTGGTTTATCCATCACAGCAACCTCAAATAATATGTTGTCTTTGCTTCTTGGGAATTTGTTTAAGAAGTTCGCATAAATTCTTCCAACAATCATTTGGTGTGTTTGGGTAGCACTGGAGACCAAGATGAAAGAAGCTGGGCTGGATTATGAGATGAGAATGCTG
>CALAVC010000068.1 GCA_937892095.1 uncultured Bacteroidales bacterium
AGTGATGTAAATAAGGTTGTAACCCTATCTGGTTGGGTACAAAAATCCCGCAAAATGGGTGGTATGACATTTGTCGATGTCCGTGATAGATATGGTATAACGCAAGTCGTTTTTAGCCAAGAAGCCAATGCTTCTCTCAACGATGCCGCCTCAAAACTCGGTCGCGAGTATGTCGTCCAAATAACTGGTAAGGTACGCCAGCGCGAAAATATCAACAAAAACATCCCAACTGGTGAAGTTGAAATAGAAGCCACTGAGCTCAACGTCCTTAATCAAAGCATTACTCCTCCTTTCACCATTGAAGATGACACCGATGGCGGCGACGACCTTCGTATGCGCTATCGCTACCTCGACTTGCGTCGTGCAGCAGTCCGACGCAATCTCGAACTTCGTCATCGAATGGCATTCCTTGTCCGTAAGTATCTTTCCAACCTCGATTTCCTCGAAGTCGAAACACCAGTACTAATCGGTTCTACGCCCGAAGGCGCTCGAGATTTCGTTGTGCCCAGTCGTATGAATCCTGGTCAGTTCTACGCTTTGCCACAAAGCCCACAGACCCTCAAACAACTACTTATGGTCTCTGGCTTCGACCGCTATTTTCAGATAGTAAAGTGTTTCCGCGACGAAGACCTCCGTGCCGACCGTCAACCAGAATTTACGCAGATAGACTGCGAGATGAGTTTCGTAGAGCAAGAAGACGTTCTTGCCATCTTCGAGGGCATGATGAAAAGTCTCTTCCGTGAAGTAAAAAATATCGACTTTGCTGAACCATTTCAGCGCATGACGTGGCACGATGCCATGAAATATTATGGTAGCGATAAACCAGACCTACGTTTTGGTATGCCATTTGTCGAGATTAAAGACATTATGCAAGGTCATGGCTTTGGTGTCTTCGACAACGCCAACTATATTGGTGCCATTTGTGCCAAAGGTGCTGCCGTCTACACACGCAAACAACTCGATCAGCTAACCGACTTTGTCAAGCGTCCGCAGATAGGTGCCAAGGGGCTCGTCTATGCTCGTGTCGAGGCTGATGGCAATGTCAAGTCTTCTGTCGACAAATTCTACGACCAAGAGACGCTTCGTCGTCTTGCCGAAGCAATGAACGCAGAACCGGGCGACCTCATACTTATTATGAGTGGCGACGATGCAATGAAGTGTCGCAAGCAATTGTGCGAACTTCGTCTCGAAATGGGCAACCAACTTGGTCTACGCAACAAAGATAAGTTTGCGTGCCTATGGGTTGTCGATTTTCCCATGTACGAGTGGAGCGAAGAAGAGGGGCGTCTAATGGCAATGCACCACCCATTCACCAGCCCCAAACCCGAAGACTATGATTTATTGGACACTAACCCTGCCGAAGTCCGTGCCAATGCTTACGACATGGTCATTAATGGTGTTGAAGTCGGAGGCGGCTCCATACGTATCCACGATGCAGTCCTACAAGCCAAAATATTCAACATCTTAGGTTTTACCCCCGAAAAGGCTCAAGAGCAATTCGGCTTCCTCATGAATGCTTTCAAATATGGTGCGCCACCTCATGGAGGTTTGGCTTTTGGTCTCGACCGACTTGTCAGCCTTTTTGCAGGTCTCGACTCCATCCGCGACTGCATTGCATTCCCCAAGAATAACTCTGGACGCGACGTTATGCTCGACGCTCCTGCGGCACTCGACCAAAAGCAACTCGACGAACTATTCCTCGTCTCCAATGCTCAAACCAAATAATTAACTTTTACCTAATTCTACACACTCATGATGGAATTTGGAATCTTTGCCACCATTATTGCCATAATTATTGGTCTGGCAATATTCTTCTACTACGTGCCACTAATGTTGTGGTTTTCGGCCCTTGTGTCAGGTGTGCACATTTCGCTCGTCCAGCTCGTGCTTATGCGCATACGTAAGGTCCCACCCTCTACAATTGTGCAAGCACTCATCGAGGCTCACAAGGCTGGTCTACAAGGCATTCAGCGCGACGAACTCGAAGCTCACTATCTTGCAGGTGGCGACGTCCAAAAAGTTGTTCATGCTCTTGTCTCTGCAAGCAAGGCCAACATCAACCTTTCGTTCCAAATGGCAACGGCTATCGACCTTGCTGGACGCGATGTGTTCGAAGCTGTACAGATGTCAGTCAACCCTAAAGTTATCGACACTCCACCTGTTACTGCAGTTGCTAAGAACGGTATTCAGCTCATTGCCAAAGCGCGTGTTACAGTACGTGCCAATATCAAACAGCTTGTTGGTGGTGCTGGTGAAGAAACGGTGCTCGCTCGTGTGGGCGAAGGCATAGTCTCGTCAATCGGTTCTGCCGAAAGCCACGAAAGTGTCCTCGAAAATCCCGATAGCATTTCCAAAGTGGTCCTTTCTAAGGGACTTGACTCTGGCACTGCTTTTGAAATCCTTTCTATCGACATTGCCGACATCGACGTGGGTAAGAATATTGGAGCTGCTCTGCAAATCGACCAAGCAAATGCCGATAAGAATATAGCTCAGGCGAAAGCCGAAGAGCGTCGCGCAATGGCAGTTGCCGTAGAGCAAGAAATGAAAGCCAAAGCACAAGAGGCTCGTGCACGCGTCATCGAAGCCGAGGCGCAAGTGCCACAGGCTATGGCCGAAGCTTTCCGCAATGGCAATCTCGGAATAATGGACTATCAGCGTTATAAAAATATGGAGGCTGACACGTCTATGAGGCAAGCAATTGCAGGTCCTGTAACCAGTGCCGACAAGAAGAAACCTCTCAATGGAGAATAACAATTAGTTTTCTATCAACATACTCCGCTCTCAAAAAATTTGAGAGCGGAGTTTTATGCTTTAATCTGATGTCGCCAAAGCAAAAACTTAAAATATTGTGTCTCATAAGCCTATTGGCTGCCATTTTTTGTGTATTGTATGGGTTCGCTCTCACTTCCCTTACTTCACTTCCTGCAGAGACTATGACAGAAATTATCAAAAAGTATAATTTCGACAATACGCCCGAAATGATCTCTGCTATCTATGGTCTCGCTTCCAATGGCGTCTACTTTGCCACATTTCATGTCTTAGAAATTGTCGGTTTGGCACTTCTTATTCGCGGTCGCTACGTTGGTTTCCACATCTACGCAGCTTCTCAACTTGGTGTGTTTGGAATTTTTGTTATTGTGTTCGGTTTTCTTGCATGCCTATCATTCCTTGTTTGGAATGTCTGTTGGATTTTGGTCTATCATCGTGCTTCGAAACACTTG
Organism: uncultured Bacteroidales bacterium; assembly: GCA_937892095.1. GTDB lineage: Bacteria > Bacteroidota > Bacteroidia > Bacteroidales > Marinilabiliaceae > W3P20-009. Next base: position 3,222 of record CALAVC010000068.1, read on the forward strand.
AATGTTAGCAACGTTTAAGCACATACTATTCTTCGTTCTTTTTTGTCTTACATCTATTTCGACTTTCGCTCAATATTATACTTCGGGAGTCGACCCACTTCATATGCATTGGGTTCGCATCTCGCTCTCGCAATATCGAATAGATGCAGATACTTCAGCGCTTGATTGGGCTGCAGAAGCACTTCGTTCTCTCGCAGTTTCCTACGACTTGCAAAATTCCGACTATCCAAGAGTTAAGCCTCGTTCTTTCGATATGATTCTGCATTCGCGTTCGGCAGTCTCAAACGGCATGGTGTCGTGGGCACCTCGTCGCATGGAACTATTTCCCTACAACAATGCACAAAGCGACTATGTCGTCTGGCAACGGCACCTCCTCACGCACGAATATCGCCACATTATTCAGACAGAGTCTGTCAACGTTGGTTTTACACGTGTCTTAGGCTATATCTTTGGTCAGCAGTGGATGGGGCTTACGCTCGGACTCTTTGCTCCACGTTGGCTTCTTGAGGGCGACGCAGTGCGTGCTGAGACTATCTATACTCCTGGCGGTCGAGGACGTAACGCCTCTTGGATTCAGCAGATGCGTTCCATTGTTCTCGAACGCAAAATCCCATCATATTCGCAAGCCTACTTCGGTTCCTATCGTGTCAACGTGCCAGACTATTATCACATGGGCTACTACGTAACATCTGCCGTTGCAGACACATTTGGACACAAAGTATGGGCTTCGGTATTTGACAATATTGGACGCCGTCCGTTTACGTTTGTGCCAGTCAACAATTCGCTTCGCCACTCCATTGGCATGCGACGTTTTGCCACCTATCGTTGGGCAATGAATTCTTGGCGTGCCACGTGGCAAAAAGAAATGGAGCAGCGCAAGGCAGATTCAAACATCGAGCCTCTTGCAATTGCAAAGTCCGATTACGAAGAAATCGTAGCTGCACAACCATATAGCGATGGGTATGTAGTCTATGCCTCAAGTCCCGACTACATTTCTTACTTTGCATTTATTGACAGCCTTGGCAATAGGAAGAAATTGCTCACACCTTATTATCGCACCGAAGAAATCTTTGCTCTTCGCTCCGATTCTCTTGTCTGGACAGAGCAACGACCTCATGCTTGTTGGACTCATGCTTCGCGCAACGTCCTCCGCGCAAAGAACCTTCGCACAGGCAAAACGTGTACCATAGCTTCCGATGCCAACTATCACAGCCCAGCGTTAAGCCCCACAACATTGCGACTGGCCGCAGTCCGACAGCGGACAGACCTACGACACTCCATTGTAGTTTTCAATGTCGATGGCAAGCCAGACAACGTCTTGTCGCTTCCTGTCAACTACCAAGTATCCAATGTCGTTTGGCAAGACGAGCAAAACCTCATTTGCGTTGTTGTCTCCGACTCTGGCAAGTGCATTGTCAGGTTGCCTCTGTCGTCTCCACAAAAGCTGACAGCTCTAACACCTCTTTTGCAAACCAATGTTCGTAGTCCATACATTGCCGACGACAAACTATATTTCTCAGCCGATAGTGCAACGTTTGCCGACATCTACTCTTTATCCATAAATGGGGCACAGTCTGTTCTACGTCGCTATGTAACCTCGCGCAATGGGGCCGACTATCCACTTATTCCAGCCGATTCGTCGCTTGTCTTTTCAAGCTATTCGTCAGCAGGCTACATGTTATCGCGTATCGACGCTCCACAATCGTCCGTCGTCGACACTTTTGCTCATACGTCCTTTAAGGTCGATAAACCAGTTAGTCAATATTCCTCAAAGCGCATAGGCATTGGCTCAGTTCATCTTTTGCCAAACGTCCATAGTTGGGGTCCTGTGGTGGTCGACGTTGACGATGTAGGCCTTTCGCCTGGATTGTCTGTTTGTAGTCAAAATACGCATGGCTCAGTTTCTGTACAAGCAGGCATGAACTTTGGACATGACACCGAAGATGAACGCTATTTTGCAACCATAAAGTGGAATTGGCTTTTGCCCGAACTATCTTTTAAGGGGAAGTGGGGACATCAAGATTTTGCCTATTCGTACTCTGTCGTCGACACAGTAGCCGACTATAACTATGTCGTTCAGAGTACTTTAAATCTTGACGATCGTCAATACCTTACCGACATTGAGGCTTCAATTAGCCTCCCACTGACGCACAACTCTGGTGCTTGGCTGCGCGGCTTGCGCCCGCAACTACTCACAAAATGGGAGCGGGCATCGTCTATGGACTACACCATTCGCTACGATTATTATCGCCTTTCGCAGCAACCGTCGACGCATAGTCCAAGTTCATCACGTGGACAGACAACATACCCGACATCGCAGACTGTGAAATATTCTACAGAGAAAAGCAAATATGTCTGTCTGTCGCCATCTTTATACATGTATCTTCTCCGTCGTCAGGCAGAACGCGATATTGATTATAGGTTCGGACTGTCTTTCAACATGGTTTACGACCTCGCTACCCTCAACACCAACTATGGCTCTATGCTCACGACATATACCAAGCTATACCTACCCGGTTTTGGTCGTCATCACAACTTTGCTTTTAGTCTTTGGACGCAACGCAAATGGGTCGGAAGCTCCTACGTCACCAATTCGGGGAATATCGCTTATTATACTCTCTCCGATTGTGTTGGTGCACCCACTGGGCTTAAGCGACTTAGCAACACTAAGAATCTACTTTTTCGTGGTGAGTACACATTGCCTTTGATGTGTCCCGATTGGCAGGTCGGACCAATTGCATACGTAAAACGTTTATATTCAACACTTTGGTTCGACTACTCATCGTCTGTCCTGTGGACGGGTGTTAGCACTCTTGGACGTGTCAACCGACAAACTATGGGCGTAAAAATAATGACCGACATCCATTTGCTCGCGCTACCATTCCCCATAAAAACAGGAGTCTGCATAGCCTATCGTCCAGACTTTTCCGACGTGAAGTTCTCTGGCTTGCTTTCAATATCCTTTCAATAGAAGGTAATGTATAAGAGAACTTAAAAACATTATAAAGCAGAAATGAAGTAACTTAGAGTGGTGAAAAACAATGCACTTATGCTCTCTGCAAACGATGTCAAAGCCCTACTCGATGATAAAGCTCGGCAATACGAATCGCCCAACTTTATTGTCGAAGACCCCATCAGCGTGCCACATCTCTTCTCTCGCCGAAGTGATATTGAAATTGCAGGACTACTCGCTGCCACCATCGCCTGGGGCAATCGCAAAGCCATTGTTCGCAGTGCAAGGCAAATGATAAGTCTTTTGGGAGAGTGTCCGACAGACTTTGTTCTAAACGCTTCAGAGACTGATATTGCACGTCTTGACACCTTTGTTTACCGCACTTTTCAGCAAGACGACTTGCCGGGCATAGTGTGTGCACTGCGTAGCATATATAGTCGAGAAGCAGAAGATGCCCTTGAAAGTATCTTTGCACCGCGTTTTGGTGAGACCATAAAGGACGGCATAGCGCGTTTTCGCGATGCCATGTTGCCCTCGCTTAGTCAGCGTACATTCAAACACATTGCCGATGTTCGCAAGGGAGCTGCTGCCAAGCGTCTCAATATGTTTTTGCGTTGGATGGTGCGTTCGTCGGCTCGAGGTGTCGATTTCGGACTGTGGAAAAGCATTGCACCCAGCGACCTCGTCATGCCACTCGATGTTCACACCGCATCCGTTGGCAGATGTCTTGGGCTTATCTTGCGCAAGCAAAATGACTGGAAAGCAGCCACCGAGCTAACAAACTCTCTTCGAGAGTTCGACCCACATGACCCTGTGCGATACGACTTTGCTCTATTTTCACTCGGGATAAACGAACACTTTGCTTAACCATCCACAACTCTAAACCAATCTCTATGCCACCTGTTGCTCTTTTTGTCTACAATCGTTTGGCTCATGTCAGACGTGTCGTCCAGTCGCTTCTTGCAGCCGACGGAGCCGAACAAGTGCAACTTTTCATATTCAGCGACGGAGCCAAAAACGATTCCGACCGCAAGTCTGTCGCCGATGTTCGTGCCTATTGCCACGCCATTAGTGGATTTGATAGCGTCAGCGTGGTCGAGCGAGATGTCAACGTAGGCTTGGCACAAAATATCATCGGTGGCGTTGGCGATATTTTGCGTGTTCAGCAGAGTGTCATCGTTCTTGAAGACGACTTGATTGTCTCCAAAGGTTTTCTTGTCTACATGCGTTCGGCTCTCGATTTCTATCACAACAAAAATGTCTTTTCTATTGCTGGCTACACGCCTACTATCAGTCTTCCGTCCGATTATCCCGACTCTACCTATGCCGTCATGCGCAATTGCTCTTGGGGCTGGGCCACGTGGCAAGACCGATGGAATCTTGTCGATTGGCAAGTGGCAGACTTTAACCATTTCATACGCAATAGGGCGCAACAAAAAGAATTTAACAGTTGTGGTAACGACCTAACGCCCATGCTACTCCGTCAGCAGACGGGCGAAATAAACTCTTGGAGCATAAGATTCTGCTATGCTGCTTTTCGTCATCACATGCCAACCATTTATCCCTGTCGTTCGCTCATATCTAATGGTGGTGCCGATGGCAGTGGGACCAACGTGTCGCGCACCAACAAATATGCAACGCAAGTAACAGACTACATTGACGACCATCGGTTTACAAAAAACACAATGCCCATCGAGAGCATTGTGCATTCTTTTAGTCAGACCTACAACACGTCGCTTCTTCGTCGATTGATAAACAAGTTTAAGATTTTTCGCTATTGCCTAAAAAATTAAGGGTTGTAGTGAGCCTCTCGCAAGATGCTTTGAGCATCGTGTGTGTTCATCAGCATTTCTACCGGCACTTTTTTCTCTGACATGTATTTGCGTACAATCTGATAGGCACAATATGTCGCAGCACGTCCGGGCGATTCGTTGCCAAAAAAGGCAGTATATGGAGCTTCGTTGGCCAGTTTGTTTCGGTCGAGTTGATTGGTGCTATAAAGCAGTTTGTGCGACGCCATGTATGCCCACATCCGACTCTCGTTCTTTTCGCACCATGTTAGCTGCTTGTCTGTAAAGCCAAAGAGTGTCTGCAAGTCTATGCTGGGCATGCAAGCGTGTGTGGCATATAGTACTTTGGCTCTGTATATTATGGCCGTCAGCACATCTTCTTTCCCACTCATTTCGGGCAAGCAAGCCATTATCCAACCCTTTATGAGGTCCGAAGCTATGTAGTCTGGTGTGCGCGTACGCTGCGCATAGCGTGGGATTTCGAGCCAATCGTAGAATCGACAATTAGGACCAAGATAGTGCTCTATGCTGAACGATATGTATGTCGAGTCGACAAATATTTTGTCGTTGAAACCAGAGAAATGACACAAGACTTGCTGTGGCACAGGTGCCGACGGAAATAGGGCTCCAAAGCACGAAAAGGCATCGCTTAGCTCGTCGTCAATATCTAATTTATCCCATACGCTGTCGCATGTTGCAATGACTTCGTTGTTCTCATCGTACGACAAAAAACGTCCGAAATTTAGTTCAAAATCTGGGTCGGTGGGCTGCCCTATGCGTATTTCTTGTAGGCAGTACGTGTCGAAATATTTCCCATAGTCCGCACTGAGCTTCTTGACCAACTCGTGTGTATTACCCCCTGCAAACATGTCTCGATAGAAAGGACGCACGCTTAGCCTGACTTCATGACCAGTTGTGTCTGGTCGGCTAAATTCGTTGCCGCACGACGTTGCGAGAACAGTCAGCAGTGCTAACAAAATTATTTGTATGTTCTTCATTTCTGATGTATGCACATTTATTTGCCTTCCAAGCTGCGCAAATATCGGTCGGCATCGAGTGCTACTTTGCAACCCGATGCTGCTGCCGTAATAGCTTGTCGATATTCGGGGTCGGCCACGTCGCCACATGCAAATACGCCGTCGATATTGGTCTGCTGATTGCCACGCGACAGACGAATGTAGCCCATGTCGTCTGTCTCTATTCGTCCGCCAAAAGCATCGGTGTTGGGTTTATGACCTATTGCCAAGAAGAAGCCAGATATGTCTATCTTGACGGTTTCTTCATCAGCTTTGCCCATGTTCTTTTTTAGCACTGCACGTTCTACTCGTCCTTCGCCTTCGAGTCCTACCGTC
>CALAVC010000069.1 GCA_937892095.1 uncultured Bacteroidales bacterium
CTTGTTTTCTTATAACACCCTCCACATTGCCGCGAAACAATACGCCGTGCGGCAAGATGCATGCTCCGCGCCCTGTATCTATTTTCATGCTTGCAATCAAGTGCAAGAGAAATGCATAGTCGGCATTCTTGGCAGGAGGCACAGCTTCGACTTTCCAACGGTGATACATATCGTCGGCAGCACCTGTCATCGTCTGGGAGAATGGTGGATTAGCTACGCAGATGTCGAACGTCTCCAGTGTCCCTGCCTGCACGAATTGCGGTTGCGTGAGGGTGTCGTAGTTGCCTTGTATCTCGGCATCGTCGACTCCATGAAGCAGCATGTTGAGTATAGCAAGGGAAGCCGTTGTGTTGTCTTTCTCCTGCCCTCGGAGTGATGCTTGGCCTCTCTGCGTCTCATTCATGGCTCTGAGTAGCAGAGATCCTGAACCACACGTAGGGTCATAGATGGTGGTGCTCTTTGAAGTGAACTCGTTCATGCAGAGCAGTTGGGCCATGGTGCGACTCACCTCGGCTGGGGTATAGAACTGTCCCTTGCTCTTGCCGCTCTCCGCCGCAAAGTTCTTCATGAGGTATTCGTAGGCGTCGCCCAAGATGTCATCGCCAGCAGCGCGATTCTTGCTAAAATCGATGTTGTCGTTCTGGAATACGCCTATCAGCCCACCAAGAGCTTTCACCATGTCCTTCCCCTTGCCAAGTTTGTTCTCGTCGTTGAAATTGGGCAAGGCTAGTTTTCCTATAATCCAACTATTCGCCTCGCGCAATGCTTCGAGAGCCTTGTTTATCTTTTCGCCAATATGCTCGTCGGTCTTGATTTTTATCAGGTCGTCAAAAGACGAACCCTCAGGTATCTCAAAGACCCTGTCGTTCTGTTTCTTTTTATCTGATAGGTATTTCACGAATAGGATGATGAGCACATAGTCCTTATACTGACTTGCGTCCATCGACCCGCGTAGTTTGTTACATGCCTCCCACAGCATGCTGTATATCTGAGATTTCTTTATCGCCATATTGCTTTTTATAAGTTGTTTGCCGCAATGCGGTGTAGTTCTACTATTTGCTCATCGTTCGCCTCGCCTGTCAGTTTGCGGGTGAGGTTCTTGAGGCACTTCTTTCCGTCTATTCGACTCATGTCTTTCCAGTCTGCTCCGACGTTCTCCCTAAAGAACTCTTCTAAGTCAGCTATCAGAGCCACAAGTTCACTTTCTCCCGTCACGTTGCACCACGAACTGGCATTGTTGAACAGAGCCCGAGCAAATGCCGTGACTATGCTGTCTGGATATTTGTCACCGTCTTTCCCATTCATCTCCTTCAGCAGCTCAATAAGTTCACGTATACGTTTCGCGTCGTCAATGATCTGTTTTTGCGCACTCTCTATGATCGCTTTTAGCTGCTCACTGAAGCGCATCCCTTCGCTCTTGTCTCTTGCGTTCCAGTCGTTGATGACCTGTCGCACCTTGGCTTCAATTTTCTCGGCCGCACCTTTCTTGCTCTTGGCCTCTTTCTCTGCCTTTTGGGCGGTCTCTTCTGTGTCGCTGTTCTTGGTCAGAAGGTCGAGGAACGAGAAGTCTGCCGTTGCTGGAATGACGGTCTCTGCATCCTCCGCACGGATATATTGGTCAAGCAGGTTGCGCATCTGAGGATCGAAGGCCTTCAGGTCCACATCGTCGCCAGACGCTTGAGCTATACGTTTGCGAGTGCACGCCGCGTCGCCTGCCATGCGATGAATCTCCGATGCCTCGTCTTGTGTATAACCTGCCTTGATGATGTTGTCCGCTATGTTGTGGTACGACGTGACGAACTGGTCAAGAATCTTGTAAACTGTAATACGGAACATTTTCTGTTCTGGCTCTTTGTAGTATTCGGCCAATTTATCGTTGTCGGTAAGTCCCTGACGTTGCCAATCTGCCACCAAGGCTCTATATGCCTTCAGTGAACGTTCGAGCCTGCTTTTACCTTTCGTCAGAGCATCTTCAAGTATGCCTCCGATGTCCGAAGGATCGTATCCGTCAAAAGCACCTTTGTTGAATTTGTCAATGGCATTCTGGATGTTGTCAAACAGGATCTTGAAGTCCACAATCAGACCATACTCTTTGTGCGAGAATATTGTCTCACTGTTAGGATCGCTCTTGTCCTTCTTTAGATCCTCGCCCAGACGGTTCACACGGCAGATGGCTTGGAATAGGTTGTGGTCGCGCATGTCCCTATCGATGTAGAGGTGCGTGGCACTCGGAGCGTCAAAGCCCGTAAGGAGCTTATCAACGACGATGAGCAGTTTCATCTGCGAGGGCTGCTCTTTGAATTTCTTCTTAGCCCACTCTTCATATCTGTCTGCATCAGTCTCTCCTGCCTCCTCGAACGACTTCTTTGCCATCTCATACTTGTACTTGCTCTCGGCGATTGTTTCGGCATTCCCGTCGTCGACCTTACGCAAGTCCGATTCGTTCGGTTGATAGCTCGTGACGACGGCACACCGACCTCTCAACCCATGGTTCTCGCACTTGTATTGGAAGAACTCGTAATACTTGTAGGCACTGTATATGTTGCCCGCCACAAGCATAGCATTGCACCAGTCCTGATTGAAAGAATAACGGCTCAAGTCATCAAGTATGCTATAACCAATGCGTTCGATGCGCTCCGAAGAGGAGTACACTTTCTCTAAAGTAGCCCAACGGTCTTTTATCAGCTGCTGATTCTCTTCGCTGGTCTCTGCAAGTAGTTGGTTAAGTTTCTCGTCAAGTTTGTCCTTTGAACGTATCTCCTGCTCGACATTGCGTCCCTCGTACTGAAGATCCAGTATCACCTTATCGGCGACTGCCTCCTTGTGTAGGTAGGTATGGATGAATGCGCCGAAACGAATTTCAGAAGTGTTTTTGGCCTTTTTGTATTCGGCAAAGCCACCTCTTTTCTTCTGTTCCTTGAGCAATGGTGTGCCTGTAAAGCCGATGAACATCACATCGTCTCCCATGATTAGGCGCATAGCCTCGTGCAGGCGGCCACCCTGAGTCCTGTGGCATTCGTCCACAAATACGAACTTATTTGTCCCTTTTGCCTTGAAGCCATTGGGATATTTCTTCGCTACTATCTTCTTTAGCTCGTCAAGATACTTCTCCAAGGGGATGGGTGCATTGTCATCGCCCACTACCTCCTTGCCTGTCTCGGGGTCTATATGCTTCCCGAACTTATGGATAAGCGAGCAGATGAGCCATTGCTCTCCTCCAGCAAGAAGATCGAGAAGGTCGTCTGAACTTGACGCTTTGATGGCATCTTCATTCGAGCGAAGAAAGGCGTTTTGTATTTGGCTGTCGAGTTCTGTTCTGTCTGTTATGACAAGGACACGCGGATCCTCGAAGTTGGAGTGTATGTATTTGGCAAGCCATACCATGGTGAGGCTCTTGCCGCTACCTTGCGAGTGCCAGATAACGCCATCTGCTTTCGCCTTCAGACGTGGCATTGCAGCTCGTAGTGCGTAATACTGATGCGGACGCATCACTTTCTTTGTGCCACCATCATCAATTACGCCATAGCGCACCAAGTGCATGAATGTGTCTTTGTTGAAGAAGGAACGAAAAGCGGCCTTGTCTTCAAGTGGAGGATTGTCTACATTCTTGACTTCGTCGGTTTCGTTGTTAACCGTTGAACCGTCCTTTTTCCAAGGGCACCAGAATTTGCGGGGCGTGCCTATTGTACCATATTCAAAACCGTTCTTATCACTGGCTGCGACTGTAAACTGAGTCGTGGTGAAGAATGATGGGATTAGGTCTTTCTCGTTGGAAAGATTCTGTTTTATGCCTTCGTCAAGAGATACGATGCTGCGTTTCAGCTCGATGACAGCCAATGCTATGCCGTTGACATAGACCACAATGTCGGGACGTGAATTTTTGTTGGTCAGACCACAGATGTAGCTCACCTCTTCAGCAATCGCGAAATCGTTTTGTTCTAGGTGTTGAAAGTCAAAGAAACATACGTCCCGCTCGTTCTGTCCTTTCTCTGGTTTTGCCTTGACGTTTGTCGTTAGCGCATCATACAACTTGCTGTTGGTGGTGACAAGGTCTCCAGGTCTGTTACTTCCGAGACGTGCCAAGTCCTTTAGTTGCCTTATAGCCTCATCCACCATCATGGGTGTATTATCGCTTCCTTTACGTGAGAGGAACGAACGTACATCCTCCTCACGGATAGGTTTATTCACATATCCGTTTGGGGTTGACTTCGCACCCTGTTCATATTGCAACTTCCCTAAGTATCTATATCCTAATTCATTTCTGAATATCTCGACTATCTGGTTTTGGTATTCTCTCTCCAGCTGTTCAGTATAGTTGCTCATGTACTTTCGCAATTACAAGTTGTTTAATCGGTTTTTCCTCTCTTCCCAGTCTGGCAAGTGTGTAGCAAGGATACGGAAAAATCTTGGCGTATGGTTTCTCTCTACGAGATGAATCAGTTCGTGCACAACGACGTACTCTATGCAATCTATTGATTTCTTTGCCAATTCCAGATTGAAGAGTATTTTGCCTGTTGTCTTTGATGCGCTACCCCAACGTCGTGGCATCTCTCTCACTTCCCACTGTGTAGGTTCTACTCCTATCTTTTCTTTCCATCGCTCGACCAACCTGTTAAGTCGTTCCTTTAACTCGCTACGGTACCACTCTCTTAGCAATTCGGGAGCGTTTCCTCTTTTTCGGCAGGTGACTACGATATAATCCGAGTCTATGCGAACGTTCTGGATCTCATCATGCTGAACAACCAGTTTGAATCTATACTTGTCCCCGAAATAGTAGTGCGTCTCTCCACTTACAAATTCTCTTTCTGGCTGTGTCTCGTATGAAGTAACCTTGTCGCGCTGCTCACATATCCACACCCACTTTGAAAGTAGATATAGACGTAATTGGTTGTCGGTAGCTTCCTGAGGTGCAGAAACATGCACGTGTCCATCAGGAGGATACACCGCCAGATGGATGTGCTTGATTGATTTTCTTTCGACCTGCACATTTAGCTCGTTTACGAATATCTCTGTACCAGAAGGCATATATTTTTAGTTTAGGGAGTGTAGTTTAGTTAAAATAATTGGATTATTTATAAACTCTTGTAAATTTATTCTCAAGTACCCGTTGGTTGAATTAGAATAAAGCGTACTTTACTTGTCCGATAGGTTTATGA
>CALAVC010000070.1 GCA_937892095.1 uncultured Bacteroidales bacterium
AGTCATAAACACAGGCTTGGTGTTGGCAGAGCCGAATGGTTCGAGGCTTTGTAGTTCGGCAAGGAGAGCGGGCTTGACATCGGCAAGTTTTATTTCGGCATCGATGTCTATTTGTTGGCAACGTTGTTCGGCTGTCAGGTTCTGACTTGCGTATTTTTCAAAGGCAGTGGCAAACTTGTCGACGTTTTCTATTTTCATTGTTAGCCCAGCCGCATAGGTGTGTCCGCCGAAGTTTTCGAGCAGGTCGGAGCAGGCATCGATGGCTTTATACAGGTCGAACCCATCGATGGAGCGTGCGCTGCCTGTGGCATAGTCGGGGTTGGCTTGCGAGCGTGTGAGAATTATTGTGGGGCGATAGTATGTCTCGGTTAGTCGAGATGCCACTATGCCTATTACTCCTTTGCTCCATTCGGGGTCGTATAGTACGGTTGACGAAGCTGTGTGCTGTGGGTCTTGACTTTCTATTCGGTCGATGGCCTGACTGGTAACTATTCGGTCGAGGTCTTTGCGTTCGTCGTTGGAGTCGTTAATTTGTCGACTGAGTTCGTCGGCTATGTTGGCATCGCGTTCGAGGAGTATGCGCACGGCTTCGTTGCCACTGCGCATGCGCCCGGCTGCATTTATGCGAGGTCCGAGTTTGAAGACTATGTCGCCCATGCCTATGTTTCCTTCGGTCAGTCCAGCTGTGTGTATGATGGAGCGTAGCCCTATGCGCGGTGTTGTGTTGAGCTGACGTAGTCCGTTGTGGGCGAGTATGCGGTTCTCTCCTATTATGGGGACTATGTCGGAGGCTATGCTGACCACGACGAGGTCGAGCAGTGGCATAAGCTCTTCGTCGGCAATGCCTTTGCTGCGGTAGAGTGCTTGCATTAGCTTAAAGCCTACGCCACAACCCGACAAGTTTTTGTCGGGGTAGTTGCAGTCGACTCTTTTTGAGTTGAGGCAAGCGACGACGTCGGGGATTACTTCGCCTGGTGTGTGATGGTCGCAGATGATAAAGTCTATGCCAAGGCTGCGAGCGTATTTCATTCGTTCGACGGCTTTAATGCCACAGTCGAGTGCAATGACGAGGCTATACCCGCCACTATGAGCGTATTCGACACCTTTTTGTGAGATGCCGTAGCCTTCGGTATATCGGTCTGGTATGTAGTAGCCGAGTTGAGAATTTGGCTCGGCGCAGAATCTTTCGAGAGCTGTGTGTACGAGGGCTACGGCTGTTGTGCCGTCGACATCGTAATCGCCATAGATTAGTATGCGTTCTCCGTTTGCGAGGGCTTTTTTTACACGGCTGACGGCTTTTGCCATGTCGCAAAAGAGCATTGGGTCGTGTAGCTTGCTAATGTCGGGCGAGAAAAAATCTTGTGCGAGTGTTGGAGTGTTTATGCCACGTTGCAAAAGTAGAGATGAGAGAATGGGGCTGACATGTGTTGCCGAAGCAAATTCTTCGACAAGTCTTTTGTCCGGAGTTTCTTTTATCTTCCAGTGTTTTTCCATAGTTGGATTTAGCGCCCTACAAACAAGCAACGTTACGCAATATTAATAAAAAAAATGTATGTGTCAACACAAAAGGTTAAGAGGGTTGGGTGATTAGCTTAGTGATACGCCTCCGCTGACCGATAGTTTCATTGCGTCGGCGGCGGGTATGTTGAGGGATGTAACTTTGGAGGCTGGGACAATCATCATGTCGCCCATGAAGCTGTAGGAGCATGGGACGTAGACGGCGACTTTGTCGGTTATGCCGAGAGACGAGAGGTCTTCTTGGGTAAGGAATCCTATGCGGTGGTTGATGCCGAAGCCGTCAAGACAGATGAGTACGGGCTTGTCGAACTTGCGTTTTTCGCCGACGAAGGCTTTCATAAGGTCGCGAATGGCTGTGTATATCATATTGACAAGTGGGACCTTGCGCATCAGGTTGCCAAAGAATGAGGCTATTGGGGCTGTGATGAGTTTTTGCCCGACGTAGCCTATTAGGGTGACAAGAAAAAGGATGATGACAATGCCAGCGCCGGGGATGTTTTGCGTAAACTGCAATTGTGGGACGTCGGCAAAAAGAGAGTCGGCAATGCGGACTGCTTTGTAGAGGACGTAAAATGTGGCAGCCAGAGGTACTATGTATAGCAGACCTTGGAAAAAATATTTGGCTATTTTTTTCATGACGTGTGGTGTTTATCTGATGAGTACGTCGCGGTCAGTATCGAGTTTGAGCATTATGAAGAGCATTACAGAGAACCCCCATAGTGAAGAGCCACCATAGGAAAAGAATGGCAGTGGAATGCCGATGACTGGCATGAGACCTATGGTCATGCAGACGTTTATGGTGAAGTGGAAGAAGAATACGCACGAGACGCAGTAACCATAGACGCGACTAAAGACAGAGTGTTGTCGTTCGGCCAAAAATATTAGTCGGAGAAAAAATGCGAGGTAGACTAAGACGAGCGTCGTGGAGCCCAGAAAGCCCCATTCTTCGCCTACGGTGCAGAAAATAAAGTCGGTTGTTTGTTTGGGGACGAAGTTGAATTTTGTCTGAGTGCCACCGAGAAAGCCTTTGCCCGTAAGCCCGCCAGAGCCTATTGCTATGAGGCTTTGGTTGACGTTGTAGCCTGCGCCAAGTGGGTCGTCTTCGATGCCGAATAGGACGTTGATACGTGTACGTTGGTGGTCCATGAGTATGTTTTCGAAGACGTAGCCAGTGGCAAAAGATGTGCCTATGCCAGCCCACAGATAAAGAAGGAAGATGAGTGTGCCACGAAAACGGTGGATGAGAGTCATGATGAGCAGAAAGACTGTCGTGAGTCCGACGGCTGCGAGTAGATATATTTCGGCATCAAGATTTTTGTGTAGCAAAAATGTGTCGATTAGCCAAAATGCAAGGCTTGCTACTGTGTCAATAGCTATGGCTATAATGGCGAGTTTAGGCTGTTTGTTGCGCGATAGGAAAAGGAAAAGTGCTATGGCTGCAACAATCAGAATGGCTATCATGACAATCCATGTGTCGAGGAGGAGTGAGGCAATGGCTGCAAGAAGACACAATGTGCCGAGTAGGAGTATGTGTGGTGTTAGTCCTTCGCGGAACATGGGCAAGAGGAAAACGAAATAGACGAGAGCACTGCCAGTGTCGTTTTGGAGTAGGATGTAGATGACGGGAATAAAAATGACGGCAGCAAGTCGGAAGTAATTCTTGGTGGAGAATGTAAAGCCGTATCGACTTAGTAGTCGGCTGACTACAAGTGCTGTGCCTATTTTTGTAAACTCAGCTGGTTGGAATTGTATGGGGCCTATTGCCAACCACGATTTGGCTCCATAGACTTCTTTGCCAATGAAGAGTACGAGAGTGAGCAAGAAAAGCGACATGCCGTAGATGGGCCAAGCTGCTTCGACAAATAGTTTGCTGTCGGAGAGCATAATGACTCCTGCAAAGCCCGCCGTGATTATAATCCAGACGAGCTGTTTGAAATATTCGGAGCTAAGCGAAAATTCAAGTCCTACTTCTGGTTTATAGTTGGCGGCGTAGAGATTGCTCCACCCGAAGCCAACAAGGGCTACATAGAGCAATATCGTTGGCCAATCTACGCCTCTGTGGTATGAATTGGAATAACCTATGCTACCGCTATTGAGCATTGTTTGTCTCCTCTTTTATGGTGTGCATATTTAGTATTCTCTCTTCCATGTAGTGACGCTTAGGGTCGACAGAGCCATTTATGAACTTTTCTATCATAAGGCTGGCAATTGGGGCTGCCCACGTTGCTCCGAAACCTGCGTTTTCGACGTAGACCGACATGGCTATTTGTGGATTTTCACGAGGTGCGAAACACATAAATATTGAGTGGTCTTTGCCATGTGGATTTTGTGCTGTGCCTGTCTTTCCGCATACGCGTATGCCAGGTATTTGTGCCACACGTGCTGTGCCACCGTCGGTCCCCCATACGGCTCGTTCCATGCCGTCTTGTACGACACTAAAATATGAGCTATCTATGTCTGTCTGACGTGGGAATCGGTAGAGGGAATCGGTCTGTGCACCCTCTATTTTGTGCACGATGTGTGGCGTGATGAACCAACCTTTGTTAGCAATGGTTGCTGCAACGTTTGCTAATTGGAGTGGCGTGAGTAGAATTTCGCCTTGACCAATGGAGAGAGATACGACACCAAGGCTTGTCCAATTGGGTCCCATGCTCTTGTCGTAGTAGGCCGAATTGGGTATGAAACCACGATTTTCGTTGGCTATGTCGACACCGAGTCGGTAGCCAAGTCCGAACTTTACGAGGTGGTCTTTCCAAGTGTCAAGACCTTCTTTGACATTTTTGAACTTTTTGTTGTCGATGAGGTCGCGAAACTCGTGACCGTAGTAGCCATTACATGAGTGCTGAATAGACTGACGGAGGTCGAGTGGAGAGGCATGCCCGTGGCAACCCATGTGAAATCGTCCTACGGTGTAGCCGTGGGCGCAAGGGTAGCGAGTTTGTGGGGTTACTGTTCCTTCGTCAAGACCTATAAGTGCATTGAGTGTCTTAAATGTTGAGCCGGGCGGATACCACGCTTGAATGGGGCGATTGAAAAGTGGTTTGTTGGGGTCGGAGACCAGCTTTGGAAAGTTCTGCGAGCGGTCGCGCCCGACAAGGAGAGATGGGTCGTAGCTTGGTGCCGAGACAAGTGCCAAAATCTCGCCTGTTTGAGGCTTGATGGCGACTATGCTACCTGTCTTGCCAGCCATAAGCTTTTCGCCGTAGGTCTGTAAGTCGATGTCGAGTGAAAGTGTCAGATTTTGACCACTTACAGCTACCGTGTCATACTGTCCGCCACCAAGTTCTCCTTTGGTGCGTCCGAGCACATCGACCATAAGGTAGTTGACACCTTTCTGACCGCGCAAATACTCCTCATAGCTACTTTCGAGACCCGATATGCCAACGTAGTCGCCTGTGCTATAATAAGGGTTTTTCTTTATGTAGTTTTCGCTTGCTTCGCCTACGTAGCCCAATACGTTGGCCGCTATGGGATATTCATATTTGCGCAGTGTGCGTCGTTGAGCGTAGAAGCCTTTCATCTTATATAGCTTCTCTTGCAACATGGCGTAGCGTTCGCCACTGAGCTGACGGAGAAAGACGGCAGGTTTGTGTACCGAAGCGCGTCGACGTCGAATCTGTGTGTTGAGGTCGGCAAACAAACTTCGCAGTGTTGGCATGTCGATTCCGACTGTTTGACAAAAATCTATACTATCGAAATCTTTGACTTCTTTGGGGACAATCATTATGTCGTAGACTGCTTGGTTGGAGACGAGCAGTCGCCCGTTGCGATCGTATATCAGTCCACGAGATGGGTACTGGACGATCTTGCGTCTTGAATTAAGTTCGGCGGCTTCGCGATATTGCGTGGTAAGAATTTGTACGTAGAGTAGTCGTCCGATAATGACAATGGCAAAAAATGTCATTAGCAAGCCTATTATGTATTTTCGAGCGTCGTACACTACGTAAGATGTAATGGCAAATGATGTTGTTTAGTCTTGTCTGCCAACGTCGTGAGTGGCGGGCAAAAGAGAACCGAAGAGAAGTATGAGGAGAACAGATGCTACCGAGCTAACAACTATTCGCAAAAGAGTGGGCAATAGGTAGAGCGTGTCGAATTGCTCGACAAAGAAAAGCACGATGTGGTGGGCGACTACGAACATTGTTGCATACTTAGCGTACCAGACTGTGCCATAGGAGCTAAGCGAAGGCATGTCATCTTCCTTGTAGGCTGTGCGGAACGAGATCGCCGTAAGCATAAATCGTCTAAGATAACAAGCAAATATACAAGCGGCTGCGTGCATTCCGGGTGTGTTGGAAGAAATGTCGATAGCAAGCCCTGCAACGAGTCCTGCAAACATTAGGGTTGTCGTGCGAGTGCCGAATGGGAACGATAGCAAGAATATTAAGTAGACGAAAGGGTTGCAGAGTGGCAAGATCTCGATGTTGTCGAGTATGAGCACCTGAACTACTGTAGCAATGGCGAAAATTATCAGCAGGCGAAGTATGTTTGCTGTGTTGTTCATTACTGATAGCTGTTTTCTAATTCGGTGCGTTCGGTTAGTCGAGTGTCTTCTATCATTTGGACAGTGTAGACGGCATTGAAGTCTACTGCGAGTTCTACACCGATGTTGTAGAATCCGCCATTGCGGTCTGGCTCGATGTAGTTGACCGTCCCGACCATTAGTCCTTCGGGGAAGAATGTTGATGCTCCACTTGTTACGATGGTGTCGCCAATCTCAACTTCGGCATGTTCGGGTACGTCTATCATCTGTGCTGTCGAGACGCTCATGCCATCCCAATTTAGTTGACCACGATGGTTACTGCCTTTGAGTTTTACAGATATATGGCTACTCGTGTTGATGATTGGTAATACAAGACAATAGTGTCGGCTGACAGCTGCGACAAGACCAACAACGCCTTCGGGACTTATGACTGCCATGTCTTGCCTTATCCCATCGTTTGCCCCAGCGTCGACGGTCAGCATGTTCCGACTACGTGTTGTGCTACCACCAACTACGTGTGCACTGCGGTAGGCAAAGTGTGGTTTGTCGGCTTGGGTTGTGGAGTCGGCAACTGCTAAGAGTGCAGAGTCGGCTACGGCAGAAAGTTGTCGTTGGAGCAGGTCTATTTGTTGCAGTAGTGCGGTGTTCTGCTTGGCAAGAGCTTCGTTTTCTTGGGGCAAATTGACGTATCGACTAATAGATGACGTAATCGAATTGACAGTGCCGTTTATTAGATTGGCTGTCGAAAGAAATGAAGACCTATGGTAGTCGTTGAAGTTGACGACAAGCACTGCACAAAAAACTTCGAGAGTTAAGAAGACGAAGAAATTTGTGTGTCGGAGTAGAAACTTGAAAAAATTGTGCATGTCGTAGATTGCAGATATGACACCACACGTTGGCGTGTCGACACTGGTCTGTGTCGACACGATAACGTGTGATATTATTTATCGGAGAAGGTATGGCAGATTTCTATGCCTATTTTTAAGGGCAATGCCCGTACCTATGGCTACTGAGTGTAGCGGGTTTTCGGCGATGTGGAAAGGAATGTGTATTTTGTCGGTGAGTCGTTTGTCGAGTCCACGCAGCATAGCACCACCACCAGTCAGGTAAATGCCGTTGTTGACAATGTCGGCATAGAGTTCAGGTGGTGTCTGTTCGAGGGCTGACATGACTGCTGCCTCTATTTTTGAGACGCTTTTCTCAAGAGCATGAGATATTTCTTGATACGACACTGGGATTTCGAGTGGCAGTGCGGTCATTTGGTTAGGACCTTGTACGACAAAATCATCGGGTGGCGTGTCGAGTTCGGGCAAGGCAGAGCCTACTCGTATTTTTATTTCCTCTGCTGTCCGTTCTCCAACCTTTATGTTGTGTTGGCGTCGCATATACTCTTGAATGTCTTGAGTTAGGTCGTCGCCAGCTATGCGGATACTCTTGTTTGTAACGATACCACCGAGCGATATGACGGCTATTTCTGTCGTTCCACCACCAATGTCGACAATCATATTGCCTTGTGGTGCTTCGACGTCGATTCCGATACCCAGTGCGGCAGCCATAGGCTCGTAGATGAGGTAGATTTCGCGTCCGCCAGCATGCTCTGCCGAGTCGCGTACGGCACGCAATTCGACCTCTGTTGAACCAGATGGTATGCAGATGACCATCGTTAGCGATGGGGTGAAGAATCGAGGTTGTGGCAAGAGTTTAATCATGCCACGAATCATTTTTTCTGCAGCATCGAAGTCGGCAATCACACCATCGCGCAATGGACGAGTGGTGTATATGTTGTCGTGAGTCTTGCCGTGCATCTGACGTGCTTTCTGACCTATTGCTATGGTGCGGTCGGTATGCTTGTCGAGTGCTACTATAGATGGTTCGTCGACAACAATTTTATCTTCGTGTATGATGATTGTGTTGGCTGTTCCGAGGTCCATTGCCAACTCTTGTGTTAGGAAAGAGAAGAGTCCCATTTTTTGTCTCCTTGTTTTCCGAAAGGGGTGGGGTTATCTTAATGTTTGAAGTGTCGGATGCCACTGAATAGTAGTGCCATATTGTTGGCTTGGCAATAGTCGATGGTCTCGTTGTCGCGGATAGACCCACCGGGTTCTATTACCGCATTTATGCCTTCTTTGTGAGCTATTTCTACGCAGTCGCCAAAGGGGAAGAATGCGTCGGAAGCCAATACAGCGCCTTTGAGGTCGAGATCAAAAGCATGGGCTTTTTCTATGGCATGGCGTAGTGCGTCGACACGACTTGTCTGACCTGTGCCACTGCCGAGCAACTGCTTGTTTTTGGCAAGTACAATGGCGTTAGACTTGGTGTGCTTGACGATTTTTTGTGCAAATATGAGGTCGGCAACTTCGTCGGCAGTGGCTTGACGTGCGCCTTTGTTTTCGAGTTTTGCTGCTTCTTCTTTGGCTGTGTCGCGAGCTTGTACGAGGAAGCCATTGAGACACGTGCGCACCACTTTAGGGCTTACCTTACCCTCGTTGCGGACGAGTATTATGCGGTTTTTCTTTTGTTTGAGTACTTCGAGAGCTTCTTCGTCGTAGGCTGGAGCAATGACTACTTCGAAGAATATTTTGTTCATCTCATCGGCTGTGGCTTTGTCTACGCGAGTGTTGGTGATGACAATGCCTCCGAATGCTGATACTGGGTCGCCAGCAAGGGCGTCGGTCCATGCGCTAAGTAGTGTAGGACGCGACGCAAGACCGCATGCATTGTTGTGTTTTAAGATTGCAACTGTCGTGTCGTCGAAGTCGTCGATAAGGTTGACTGCGGCATCTATGTCGAGTAGGTTGTTGTACGAAATCTCTTTGCCGTGTAGCTGTTGGAACATTTCGCTTAGGTTGCCATAGAACGCTCCTTGCTGATGAGGGTTTTCGCCATAGCGGAGGTGGCTACGTCCGTCGACTGCTATGCGTAGTTCTTCTTCGCTTTCACGGTCGAAATAATTGATTAGGTCATGCGGAGGCATGGAATATTAAGC
>CALAVC010000071.1 GCA_937892095.1 uncultured Bacteroidales bacterium
AGTGTGACTGGAGTTCAGACGTGTGCTTCTTCCGATCTAAACTTGAACAGTGCCCCGATAATGGGACTTCTTATGCTCCGACGAACCATAGGCATCATCGGCTTGCCTCCTTGGGTGCGCATAAATGCACAGCCCTTAATGTCTTCAAAACCGTTCTGCATAGCTGTATATGCGTTTAGGTGCGCTCACTTGCGCTTGTTGTTGAACCTGATACCTCCACCGTTGAGCTTGTTGCGCAAGCTGACGTTGGTGAGAGCGTCGTAGATGTCTCCTGCATAAGCCACCAGCAGACCATTACCGCCTTTGACGAACAAGCCTGGATGGCACTTGCTGAAGCGTTGCACGCTGTCTTTGCTCGTGAATGGCGCGTGGTCGCCGACGTAAAGTCGCTTGTCACGCTTGTTGACGGGGTCATTTCGGTGAAAGTAGCCGAAGATGACTTCCTCGTTTGCACCTTGGTTGGCACGTGTCCCATTCGCCACCTGCATTTGCGCATTCTGTTCGAGCATCACTTGCTTGAGCTCATCAAGTTTTGTTGCTATGAGTTCCACATTCTGCTTGTTCAGCTCTCTTGCAACTTCTGCAACAATCAGTTTCAAGACCCCTTCTAGGGGCATTCTTGACAAATCGAAGTTTCCTTCCATCTTTTCCTTTATTTGTGCCCATCAACACGCCACCTAGGTGCGTACAGACGCGTTGAGTTGCGTTTAATAAGTTCAGAAAACAAGAAACGACTGTTAACAGAGGTTAAATCGCACCTATTCGCAATCTTAAAGGTGCGTAAAGTTGCGCAATTGAAAAATGTTTACTAGCTTTGTCTTGTCGAAATACGGCATAAACGCCACTAATAGACACATTCAAGGTCGCAAAGTTACTTTAAAAATTCTTTATTTCGTAATTTTGAGGCCAATATTTGCGTATATACGATAAAAAGATGGCAGAGCAGAATATCCTCGACCGCCTGATGATTATGTACGACTGCGACACGCAGAGAAATCTGGCGGCAAAAATGAACCTCACGGAGGCGTGTATCTCACAATGGAGAAAAGCTGGAGCGGTCAACTACGATACTGTGATTCCCCAAGCCGTTGCCATGGGCATAAACCTGAACTGGCTGGTAACAGGTATTGGCGAGAAGAAAATAGCGTTTGGTCGCAGAAACAAGGATGACGAGGAGAATGCTTCGCTTACACTAGCAAAGCGCGAGAATGAAAAGCAGAAACTACAGGTTGAAAAACTGATTGACCAGAACGAAAAACTTACCAATATCGTTGTTGGCCTACAGGACGAACTCCTGAAGAAGGATAAGGTGATTAAACGCAAAGAGGATCAGATTGACAGACTGATTGAAAAGATTGGTGCAAAATAGCCGTCGAGACCGATATTGACTGAGGTTTGATTGTGATGATTTGCGGTATTGATTAGCCGAACAAAGTAGAATCCGAACAAGTGTTCAATATCTACCAATATATATAGGTCAGATTCCAATCATGCTTCAGTCGATGCACAATAGTTCTCAATAGCATCGCAGTCGATATGCAATAAAACCTCAGTATCAACATAATTGACGCACAGTTGTAACATAGTCTCTGCATTGCCGTAACTTAATAATGGCGCAGTCTGTCAGAATGTGCTAACTTTGAAATACATATATTTATTATATAACATGAACAAGACACAATTAGTAGAGGCAGTAGCAGCAAAAGCTAACCTCACACAGAAGGACACAAAAGCAGTCCTCGACGCATTCTATGCAACAGTAGCAGAGCAGGCTGCAAAGAGCGAGCCTATCGTTATCACAGGCTTCGGCTCATTCTCTGTATCAGAGCGTGCAGCAAAGGAAGGTCGCAACCCAGCAACAGGCGAAAAGATGACCATCCCTGCAAAGAAGGTCGTAAAGTTCAAGCCAGGCAAAGACCTCGCCCTCTAAGAGAACACAAAAAAAGCTGTCCTTTCGGGCAGCTTTTTCGATTCTACTCGCAAGACCTGACTCGCGTTTGTAGCGTTTCCATTTCTTTCATCAATTCATCCCACGTCGGTTTCTCACCGTAAATCATGGCAATCATCATTTGCTCGTAGTCTTGTTTCCAAGCTGATATTATATCCTCTCTCGGAATCAATGTCAGTCGCTTTCGCACATCTGGTGTATAATCCATTCCACTCACGGATGTATAAATCTCTCGATGGTGACGAATAGACTCCCACAAATCTGCATCTGCAATAGCTTTGGCGGCGAAATCGTGGTTCATCATCTTGCACAAGTCATAAAGATGGCGACTCTTGCGTTCCGCTCTTGCCCCTAATCCTTCTACAGAGAAAAGTTCATGCAGCAAGAACATCTTTTCCACCATAGTCTTTCCTGGAATAGCAGTGACAACTGGTATTGGTGCAATATCTTCAATTGGAAGATTCGCAGCCAAAAGACTCTTGATGTTGACACTCTCAACAGGTTCCAACAGAGAGCGTGCGCTCACCTCTAAAACAATCATCGGACGTAGGTAGCCAAGCTTTGCGTCTAACGCAGATTTGTACTTCACATACAATTGTCTAGGTTCAGGATATGTATTGTCGCCCTCTCCATTAGGCTGCGCCTCCACACTCAACCATTCCGACAAACCCATTTCCGCGAAACGGTCTCTAAGCATTGTGGCCAATTCTTCAGCAACAAACAACGACGATGCCTTCCTCAGCTTCTTTATCTGTTTCTTTGTAGGATCTCCTTCTGGCTTACCTAAGAATACAGGATCTATTGCGAGGTCTATATCTTCAGAGAACCTGTCTATCAAACCCCATGCTTTGGAAAGTGACGTACCACCTTTGAATATGAGATGCTCACTGACTGGCAGCGAGAACAATGCGTGCAGAACTTGCGTAACCCAGAGATCTTTCTCTAAAGCTTCGTATGGCAAATCAACGTGCTTTCCAACTTCGGCCAACAGTTGTAGCTGCTCTTCTTTTGAAAAATCAATGTACCTCATATAGCTTTTGCAGTTTTACACGCACCCTTTCAGGAGCAAGTTTTATGTCGTTGTCAAAATCTTTTTTACTAACCTTCTTCAAGTGTTCAGCTATGGCGACTTGTTCTTGTTCTGTGAGTTCTCCGTCACTAGCTCCTTTCATGCTTATGACTATTAGCTGCATAAGCTTATTGTTGAAGGCGAAAATACTCATATCCGACGTATGCTGAAACAATATGCCATGCCCCTTACCCATTGGAACCTTTCGCCCTGAGCCGTCAGTCAGATACACCACATTCATCGGTATCTGCTGGGATAACCCTAATTGATATTGCGCATAGGCCACGTACGGCACAATTCGACTTTTATCTCGCAGTGCTATTGCCTCCGCTATTTCATCTGTCGAAGGCTCACTATAATCTCCGAGTCCTAGCAGGCGCAATGCTGCTGAAGTCTCCTTCGGGTAGCAATACACACCACGACCAGGACGTATGATCAAACCAGTCTTCGTCAATCGGTTGAGTGTCTGACGCACAACTTCAGCAGTTCCTAGGTCAGCGAAATCGCTGATAAAAAAGACTTTACCGCGTTCCCAAGAACCAATCCTCGCCTCTATTTTCTTTGCAATACTATCCATAATTCACTTTTCTCTCTTGAAATTTTGTCACAACTATATCATATTTTCGTGACAAAGTTAGAGATAAAATTTGAATCGAGGAAATCCTTATGCCTTTTTTCATCCTATATCATCCGACAACCTCCTATATCATCCGATAACCTCCTATAACCTCCGACTACCAATATCCCACATTCTATTTTTGCCCCCATCAACCTCAAAGGGCAAGAATGAACAACAAAACCATCATCATACTAGGAGCAGTCGGAACACTGGCTTTCATCCTCTTCCGCAAGATACGAGGCTACGCTGACATGGCGCAGCAGATCTCGTTCGTGCCGAAGGTGTACGACAAACCAAAAATCAGCCTTTCAAAGCTTACCATACCTATCTGCATCGACATCACAAACCCAACACCCGAGAAGGCTACAGTAACTGTCCTTCAAGGTTCGGCCATCATCGCAGGACGTGAGGTAGCCAAGGTAGATGTTCCTGAAGATGGAGCAACTGTCACCATCGCACCAAACACCACAAGCCGTCTCAAAGGTCTGAGCATCGCGATCCCTATCAACAACCTGCTCACCACAATCCTCGACAACCTGAACGACCTAATGAGCAAGGACTTCACGAAGGTCATTTCATCCACCTCACTCCAGTTCGCAGTTACAGTCAATGGTCTTGCTACTATCAGTGGCAATATGGCGTTCGACAAGCAGACTGCACTAGGATCGCTCGGTCTTACAGCAAGTAGCAAGCGCAATATCCGACCACTTTCAGATTACGCTTCCCTCATTCCTCCACGCACAGAACTGCGCCACGACGATGCCGTCCGTATGAACAATGCCACGCCCGAAAGCACAGTTGCGTTTATGCACTACGTCATCCGAGAAACGACCTCCGACACTGCACGCCTGGCACAATCCCTAAAAGGCGGCACTCTGAAAGCAACCCTCCAGAACATTTGGAATTTCGTCTATCAGCATATCCAGTATGTTCCAGACTCAGCCGTCATGGAACAGGTACGTCGTCCACTTCGCACGCTCTACGACCAAAAGGGCGACTGCGATTGTTACGCCACGCTCATCGGTAGCATCCTCACTAACCTCGGCATTCCGTTCTCGCTCCGTATTGCCAAATACAACGGCCGCAGCTACTTTCAGCACGTCTATGTGGTGGTAAAAGATGGCGGCAAGGAACTAGTCGTTGACCCCGTGGTCGATAAATGCTTCTACGAGAAGAAGCCTAGCGAGAAGAAGGATTTTCCATGCTAACCCATAAGCCAAACACACAATGCAACTCCAATATCTCAACGGCATATCAACTACCAACGCGCCACGTTTTCTGTACGACAGCGTTCAGCATCAGCTCCTCCACACGAGGGCTGATGTGGACTCTGTTGTCGGCGGCTTCGACCTGGACAACTATCAAGGTCTGAACACCGTAGCCGACACAGAGAAGATCCGTGCATACCTCGTCCGCACCAAGAAGATTGCCGACCAGTCGCCAGCTCTCATACAGTCAACGCGCAACCCAGAGACCTTCTCCCAGATGTGCGCCTACATCCTTCAGTATTGGGACACTGCCGAGCGCGAGCAAGCAGCTCTCCTGATGGCTCAGAAGGAGAAGCAGCTCTTTACTCATGGCATGATCCGTCGTGCCGAGGGTGACGAGTTCGGCTCCGAGTTCTTCAAGGCGCTCTATATGATGCTGCGCCCACAAAGCGAGATTGCAGGTCTTTGTGGCACTGTCCTCAAACGGGCCAAGGGCAAGCTTCGAGCATCGGTAGCGACCGCTCGCAAGAATAATCAAAACACCTCTTCTGCCATAGCAAGTACAATCCGACGACACCGCAGAAACCGCACAGCCAACACTCCCAACCTGTCGGGCATCAACGACCCGATGGACGAGCTTACGCTCTGCGGTGTCGTTTACGGATTGGAAGATGAGTACACTAATGGCGACGAGACAAACAGACGTTACCTCACCAGACTACATAACGCCATTGACGAAGCGCCAACGCTCTTCTTCGACAACGAACGTGAAGCACGAGCAATGGTAAACGGCTTAGGCTCAGTCCTCGACTATTGGGACAATCCCGAACTACGCAACATTGCCCTCACTCAGGCGCAGAACAACCCAGCACTCAGTCCGAACTCTTCGGCTCTCTTCGGCTTCCTGAAGAAGGCCATCAAGAAGGTCGGCAAAGGCATCAAGAAGGCTGCCCAGACTGTAGCCAAGGGCGTTAAGACAGCCGCCAAAGCAGTAGCCAAAATCACCAAGAAGATCGGCAAGAAGATTGCCAAGGTGGCCAAGAAGGTTGTCAAGTTCCTTATCCGCTTCAACCCTGTCACTGCCATCATGCGTGCCATCCTCTGCCTGTGCGCTCGCTGCAACTGGTTCTCATTGGCAAGCAAATGCTATCCTGGTTCTTTGACCGAAGCAGAAGCTCTGAAACTCGGCATCACTAAGGAGCAGTACGACAAGAAGTACAAGCCTTCATATAACAAGTTCAAGTCTGTCTTCGAGAAGATTGGCGGCAAGGAATCCAAGCTGAAATCACGTCTCAAAACTGGCTACAGCCGCAAGGCAAAAGGCGACCTCAATTCCACCATCTCGAAGTCTTCCATCACAAAGCTTTACGAGGAGGGCGAGAAGGATGCCAAGGAAGAGATCGCAGACGAGAAGGCGCAGCTCAAACAGGAGGGCGCGATAGAAGATTCAACAGTTCCTGCTGGCGAGATTGTCAAGACTCAGGTGACTGTCGAGGTGGCAGCTAACGCTATCACGACAACGGCAGCAGCTTCTCTCTACGAGTCCACATCCGCAACAAAGGTATTAGCGAATATACCTGCAAACACCTCACTATTGTACGATACCGCCACAAACAACGCGACCTACTACAATGTCAACTATGGCGGTCAGAACGGCTACGTCAAGAAGTCGCTCTGCCGTGCAGCAACCGATGCCGAAGCGCAGCAGCTTCAAACTACCGACACGACAAAGACTATCGAGGTCGATGCTCCTGTAAGTGGTCTTTTCGGTTTCAGCGGACTAGGCTACGTCGAGCCTGTCACGCTCTCTGCCATTGCAGGCACAGTAACCACCATCACTGGCTTAGTCGCCACCGTAGCCAAGGCTTTCGGCAAAGATAAGGTAGCCAACGCTGCCGAAACGGTAAGCACAACGGCCCAGATTGCCAACGGCATCAAGCAGAACATTGCCGATGTCAAGTCAGGAACTTCTAATGCTTTCGCCACCGTAGCCAACGGCACAAACAAGCTCACCTCACTCATCGACGCAGGCAAGCAGCTCGTCACCACAGGACAGAACGCAGCCGCATCGGTTAAGCAGACTATAGCCGAAGCGAAACAACCTACTGCCTCTGCTCCAGCTGCCGCACAACCTGCCGCCACTAGCAAGTTCTCCAACGTCCTCAACAAGGTTCAGAGCGTTGTCGAGAATGTCGCTCCTGTCGTCTCGTCGTTCACACAGTCCAACCCCGATCCCACATCATCAAACACACCTCAGACCACCACGCCCGTCAGCGATCCATCGCAAAACTCTTCCCAATCCTCGTTCAGTGTAGCCCTCACGCCCACAACGAAGAAATATCTCATCATAGGCGGTGTTGCACTCGCTGGCGGACTGGCGGTCTTTGCCCTAACTCGTAAACGATAACCCCATGGCAACAATCACTTCCGCATCGGATCTCAAAAGCCTATCATCAGTGGGCAAGCGCATCGTGGCCACGCAGTCCGACCCGCTCAACCTGCGTCAGGCTCCGTCCACGTCGAGCCTCGTCCTCATCCGCATTCCCAAAGGTGCATCGGTGGATGTCCTCAACTGCGCCACCACTAGCGGATGGACAGCCGTTCGCTACAACGCCACCGAGGGCTTCGTCTCGTCACAGTATCTTGCCGAGCCAGGCTCCAGCTCTGTGGCCGACACGCAGCAGGCGCAGTCCGATGTCACCCACACGACTATCATCTCTCAACCAACATCAAACAACTTTTCCACAATGGGCGAAAAAATCAAGAAATACGGCAAGTACGTCCTCATCGCGGCAGGCGTAGGCATTGTCGCATACGCAGGGTACAAGCTCATGAACAAGAGCAGTGGCGGCAGTGGAGGGTCTAAGCGCAGGTCGCTTAATGGCGTTTCGCTGAAGCCTCTGAAACTGAAGTAAAACACTCTATCAATTTCCATCAACAATGTCAAAATCATCATTCACAAAGGCGGTCAACACCAACAGCCTCAAGCGCATCGGATGTATGCTCCTTGGCGTGGGTGTCGGCACATTCATCAGCCGCAAGCTATCGGACACGGTTCAGACTTCGGGCGTTGACGGCATATCGCAATACTCGCACTACATCGGTCCTGCTGCCGTGGCTGTGGCTGGCCTCATGGCTCATCAGTCATCCAAGGACGGCATGATCCGTGACATCGCTCTGGGTGCATCTATCTCAGGAGCATCCACCATCGTCAACAACGTCATGGGCAAACAGGTTGTCTCCCTCAATGGCGACGTAGAGCCAATGCTCCCTGGCATGGGTGGCGACATTCCGCTTCTCCCTTCCGAGAACTACGCGGCTACTCACTACGAGTCCGTTCAGGATGCTCCAGCCGAGGAAGTTCCAGTAGATCCCGTTGAGGGCATCGGTTCCGACCTCGCACCTGTTGACCTCTCAGGCATCGAAGAGGCAGCTATCGTCTAATTATCCATTTCCATTATCCATTATCAACTGAAAAAACAATGGCAAAAACAGTAAACGTCAATGCCTCAGAGCAGGCAACAGTCATCGGCGGCAAGCTCGTCAAGAAGCACAGCTCCGTCGGCACATACGACTCGACTGCAAAGGTTGAGTTCGAGTCTCGTCTTGCACTCCTCGACGAGGCAGTTGCAAAGGCCGTAGTCAACGGCTCTCTCAAAATCGTGGACTATGAGATTTACTCAACAAAGTGTCTCAGCGAGTCAACAACGGTCGAACTCATGGAGTCTGCCGACCAGAAGAAGGTGGGTCTCCGCAACCTGAACAAACGTCAGCTTGAAGCCAACACCTACGCAGGCATCCAGTTCATCCAGTTGCTCTATTCCGAGAGCTCCGACACCGACGAGAAGGCTCGTGTGGCTACCGACTGGAAGCCTATCTCCGACACTCTTCTCCGCAATGGTGAGCTTGAAATCAAGCAGGGTGACAAGATCATCTATCCTCGCAACTCGATGGAGTGCTTCTGCACCAACTCCGACGCGCAGCACGGTCTCCAGGGCATGAAACGTCTTGAGAACATGAAGATCCTTGTTCCTCTCACCGACATCGTGCCTACGCTCTGGCTCCCAGCAGCAGCCAAGGGCGCAATCAAGATTGTATTCAAGGGCGTTAAGAACAACGGTTAATAGTCTATGTTTCACATCATCCCTATATCGTCCGAGCTTACCATCAGTGCCACGCCTCTTGGTGCGAAGAGCATCCGTCATCTCTACTTCGAGAACAAGAATGACGGTCTCTTCCGTTTCAAGACATCGCCTGACACCATCTCCATCTCAGTTGACGGCAAGCAGATTTGCCGAGATCTTCTCGTGCTTCCGTTCTGCACGTCATCGCCTTACTCGCCTGACCGTTTTCCATGGCAGAAGGTGGCTCTGGAGGTAAACGTAAACTGCAATCTCTCGGAGATCCGCATACAGTCATCAGCACTGGGCGACTTCAACGTCATCATGGTCTGCTCGGACGAAGGGGTTGATGAATCATTGGGCTTCGATTTCTTCGAGACCAAGCGCATCACGCTACGCAAGTCTGCCAACCTGTCTGTCATCCGTAAGGCTCTTCAGGAGGCTTTCGACAAGGCGGCTCTTACAGCTACCACTACCACGACTTCGCAAGGTGGAGAGGGACAGACTCCTACATCCACCACTACGACTACATCACTTGAACTCACCAAGGATGACACACCTAAACTTTGGGAGAGATTCCTCGCAGATCAATCTGGTGTTGAGTGGCCATACACACTGTCTGCTGGTAGCGTATTGGCTCGCACCGCTCAATACAAAAAGGATGGCAAGCTGTCGATGACTCCTGCCAATGCGTGCAATCTGATTGTGACGTTCGCAAAGCTGTTTGGCTTGACGTATCGGGCGGTTTACACCGATGGAAACTTCCCTGCAATGCTTATTGAAGGCACACCGAAGGCTTCGCCCGACAACCTGAAGTATCTCTCATCCAACGGCTCTGAAGTCAAGAGTGCCGACAGTGTGTCTTTCTCGGTC
>CALAVC010000072.1 GCA_937892095.1 uncultured Bacteroidales bacterium
TGGACGTCCAAAACAAAGGATATAGATTTCATTGCCAATGGCGACATCGTAGAAGTTGTTTCGGTGGGTAGACACATAAGTGTGTACGACCTAAACTTCGTGGAGGCTTCAGTTCGACTAATTGAGAATGGCGGAGTAGACATAGACTGTTACATACTGACAGATATGCTGACGGCCGACATGCCAAACTTCAAAAGTAGTGCAGAGATATTCGACAACTTGCAAAAGGGTGTAGAAGCCGACTATGGACACACAAGCAATGCTCGCAAGAGAATTGAAGAGATGCGAAAAGATGTTTTTTTAAATGCTTTACAAGCGCGCTATGCATACGCTACAACATGTCATAAAGCGCAAGGTGGACAGTGGAAAGCCGTTTTTGTAGACGCAAGCCTAATTGGCACAACAGAGACAACTGCCACAACAAAAGAGACATTGCGTTGGCTGTATACAGCAATGACACGAGCAACCGAAAAACTGTACGTGGTAAACTATATGCCCAACATGCAAAAGTCCGAAGACATCTGACACGTTGGGCGTAAGAGTTACTTAACAGCCAGAAAAAGTTAGCTTATCATCCCCTTCAATGTGATCGACAAGAATGCGCTGATTTTGCGACAGACGGGCTTCGATAATCTTTTCAGCAAGTTCATCCTCGACATATTTTTGGACAGAACGACGCAACGGACGTGCTCCATACTTTACGTCGTAGCTAACATCTGCAAGAAAAGACTTGGCAGCAGTGGTCAACTCAAACGAGTAACCCATCTCTTCTACACGACGGCGAAGACCTTCTATCTCTATGTCGATAATCTTAACGATGTCGTCTTTTGAGAGTTCGTTGAAGATGATGGTGTCGTCAATACGATTGATAAATTCGGGAGCAAAAGCTTTATTGAGAGCCTTTTGAAGGATGGCAGACGTACGCTGATCGGATGTCGCCGAAGAAGCTTGGCTAAAACCGACGCCACGACCAAAGTCATTAACCTCTCGACTTCCTATGTTAGAGGTCATAATGATAATGGTGTTCTTGAAGTCGACCATACGTCCCAAGCTATCGGTCAGTCGTCCCTCGTCAAGGACCTGCAAGAGCATATTAAAGACATCGTGGTGTGCTTTTTCTATCTCGTCGAGCAAAACAACAGAATATGGACGACGACGAACTTTTTCGGTCAATTGTCCTCCCTCTTCGTAACCGACGTAGCCTGGAGGTGCACCAACGAGTCGGCTTACAGAATATTTTTCCATATATTCGCTCATGTCGACACGGATAAGAGCGTCAGCAGAGTCAAACAAATATTTGGCAAGAACTTGTGCAAGATGCGTCTTGCCAACTCCAGTTGGGCCGAGGAATATAAATGAGCCAATGGGACGGTTCGGGTCTTTTAATCCTGCGCGATTGCGCTTGATGGCGCGCACAACCTTATCGACCGCATCGTCTTGCCCAATGACGGAACCTCGCAATTCGGATGCCATATTGACGAGACGCAGACTTTCGCCTTGTGCAATGCGTTGTACGGGGACTCCTGTCATCATTGCAACAACTTCTGCCACCTTATCGCCATCGACAGTCTCGCGATGTTGCAATAGCTCGTTTTGCCACTCTTCTTTGGCAGACTGAAGATCATTTTCGGCTTGCTTTTCTTGGTCGCGAAAACTTGCTGCAAGTTCAAAGTTTTGAGCCTTGACTGCATTACGCTTACTCGTTCTTAATCTTTCGACTTTCTCTTCGAGATCGCTAATGTTTTGAGGGACAATTATGTTGGCTATATGTACTCGCGAACCAGCCTCGTCGAGAGCGTCGATGGCCTTATCGGGCAGTTGACGATCGGATAAATATCTTTCGGTAAGAGTAACACAAGCCTCAAGAGCATCGTCTGTGTAGACAACATTATGATGAACCTCATATTTATCCTTAATATTTTTGAGGATTTGCAGGGTTTCATCGTGATTGGTGGGCTCCACCATAACCTTTTGGAATCGGCGTTCGAGTGCACCATCTTTCTCAATAAAATTGCGATACTCATCAAGCGTCGTAGCTCCAATACATTGTATTTCGCCACGAGCCAAAGCTGGCTTGAGCATGTTTGCAGCGTCCATGCTACCAGAGCCACCCGTGCCAACAATTGTGTGTATTTCGTCGATGAAAAGGATTATATTTTGCTGACGTTGTAGTTCTAAAAGAAGGGCTTTTATTCTCTCTTCAAACTGACCACGATATTTGGTGCCAGCCACCATGGAGGTCATATCGAGCGAAACGACATGTTTATCGAAAAGTACTCGAGAGACTTTTTTCTCGACAATGCGCAGAGCAAGTCCTTCGGCTATTGCAGACTTGCCGACTCCGGGTTCACCGATAAGAATTGGGTTGTTCTTTTTGCGTCTGCTAAGTATTTGGGCAAGACGCTCTATTTCTTTTTCTCGGCCAACGACGGGGTCGAGTTTTCCCTCGAGAGCAAGTTTTGTTAGGTCAACACCGAATGCATCGAGAACGGGTGTGTCGGACGAAGATGCTTGGCGAGACTGGCGAGTCTGCCGACTCGAAGAGTCGCGCCTATTGTTGTCGGCAAAAGGACTATCTTCGTCGTCATCGGATTCGAAAACGGCACGTGGACTTTGCACGACATCTAAGTTTTCTGAAGATACAGGAATGGCTAAAAGAATATCTTCGTATGAGATATTAAAATGCGAAAGTATGTCTCTAATGGTTTGTGATTCGTCGTCGGAAAGGATACTTTTAAGCAAATGCGTGGTATAAATTGTGTCGCTTTGAGATGCTAAGGCATCGTCTTTTGCGGTGCTCATAATTCGTTCAACAGCTTCAGAAGGGGAAGGCGTGTAACTGGCATCGTAGACAGTAGAAAGGCTATCATTTTTGTTAGTCGACATAATGTAAGAGAAAATGGCAC
This sequence comes from uncultured Bacteroidales bacterium, assembly GCA_937892095.1. Taxonomy (GTDB): domain Bacteria; phylum Bacteroidota; class Bacteroidia; order Bacteroidales; family Marinilabiliaceae; genus W3P20-009. Next base: position 2,907 of record CALAVC010000072.1, read on the forward strand.
GACGAAGCATAAGAATGTCGACGTTGCGACTTCGGAGTATGTCGACAGCTGAATTATTTCGGTCTAAAAGGAGTCCGTAAATTATATGTTCAGGAGTATAAAATTCTTGCCTTAGCCTAATGGCAAATCTCTGGGCAGCATGAATTGCATGCCTGACGCTACTAGAATGGTGAAGAGTATTATTCATTTTAAAGACAAAATAGATGAGTGCAATTCGGCAAAAAATGTACCTATATTCCTAAAAAGAAACAAATTGTCACGTTTGTGACAATTTGTCTTGCTTATTTATATGCTTGCTCCTGATTGATTAGTGGATTGGCGTAGCTTCTAAGTATTTGTTCGCGAATAAAATCTTCGTCGCAATCGTCGAGTCTGTGGATATGCTCGTTGATATATTCAAAGAAATCTACCTTTTGAGTATCGGTATATTCCGAAGCGTGTCGGGACGAATTTTCTAAGACATCGAGGGCTATGTAGTTGCTAGGCCAGAGGTGATAGTTGCGATGTATTTGTCGGTCGATTACTTCAGCTATGAGCGTTATTTGTGCGTTGCGATTGAGAACAGTAAATTGTCCGAGTTCGTCATTTATGGGTTTGCCAAAGGCAAAATGTATGCGTCCCTTGCGTCCGAAAAGTCCAGTAGACATGTGCGTTAGGTCTTCAGACTTCGACTTTTGGTAGTCGGGGAAATCGCGTCGAAGCTGCGCCTGATGAGCTTTTAGATAGTCACAAGGGTCGCACTCGTAGGTTATGGCCACTGGGACTATGTTTAGCTGACGGAAGCTTTCGACAGCATCGGCACCACCACTTAGGTTGAGCATTTTAAGGACACTACTTTGTGTGCGGTCGTTACCATCCTTTGAACGTCCCTCACGCTGAGCGAGCCAAATGTTTTGATGTCGTGTCGTAATACTCTGACGGATGTAGGCTGAGAGTGTGGCCGAAGCATCCATCATCTGACGGACAGGTAACCCACGCTTGACGACAAAAGATTTGTTTAGCTTGACAAGGTCGACTATCCAATCGTAGATAAGAAGGTTGCTACCGATGGCTATCTCTGTGGTGTCGAAGCCAACTTCATCGAGTTTGACATTCATTAGAGCTGAGTCCAAAATTATGTCTCGATGGTTGGATATGAAAAGATAGGCTTTTGAAGGGTCGAGAGCTTCAAGACCACTGGCCGAAAGACCATCGGAAGTCGTTTCGACCAAATTGTTTAGGAAAGGTATGATGAATTGCGATTGGAATTCTTTGACGGTATGTACGTTGGCAAGACGATTTAAGACATCTTGGCGAGGCAAGTCGGGGAATAGCTTACCGAGCAAGCCGAGAAAGTATGGCACCTGACACAAATCGGCAATTATTTTGTCAACCTCGTTGTCTCTATATGGGCGTATGTCGTCAAAATTGTATTGTTCGCTCATTACTTACTACTTACTCTAAGTGAAGATATATGAATTTAATGTTTTTAAAGACATCACTATCTCCCGATGTGAGAGATAGTGACATCATTTTTTATTTTGTAGAAGACGATACGTTACTTGGCATAACTGACAGCACGAGTCTCGCGGATGACGGTTATCTTGACTTGACCGGGATAGGTCATTTCGGTCTGGATGCGACGTGCAAGATCGACAGATATGTTTTCGGCATCTTTGTCGCTAACCTTTTCGGCTCCGACTATCACGCGGAGTTCACGTCCTGCCTGAATGGCATAGGTCTTTATTACACCGGGATACGACATTGCCATGTTCTCAAGGTCGTTTAGTCGCTTTATGTATGCTTCGACAATTTCTCGACGTGCTCCGGGGCGTGCACCAGAGATGGCATCACATACTTGTACGATGGGGGCAAGCATAGTCTGCATCTCGACTTCGTCGTGGTGAGCACCTATAGCATTGGCAATTTCGGGTTTCTCCTTATACTTTTCGGCAAGTTTCATGCCAAGGATGGCGTGTGGAAGGTCGGGTTCTTCATCACTCACTTTGCCGATGTCGTGGAGCAAACCTGCACGCTTAGCTTTTTTGGGGTTGAGACCGAGTTCGGAAGCCATTATGGCACACAAATTGGCTGTTTCACGAGCATGCTGAAGAAGGTTCTGACCATAGGACGAGCGATATTTCATCTTGCCAACGAGCTTTATGAGTTCGTGGTGCAGACCATGTATACCAAGGTCGATTGTCGTACGTTTGCCAGTTTCGAGGACCTCCTCTTCGACTTGTTTGCGCACTTTGTTGACGACTTCTTCTATGCGGGCTGGGTGAATGCGTCCATCTGTTACAAGTTGGTGCAAAGCCAAACGAGCTATTTCACGACGCATTGGGTCGAAAGCAGAAAGCACGATTGCTTCAGGCGTGTCGTCGACAATAATTTCGACACCCGTAGCGGCTTCGAGAGCTCGAATGTTGCGTCCTTCACGACCGATTATGCGACCTTTTATTTCGTCTGAGTCGATGTGGAATATGGTTACCGAGTTTTCGATGGCCGTCTCTGTGGCAACACGTTGAATGGTCTGTAGAACAATTTTCTTAGCCTCTTTGTTGGCATTGAGTTTTGCTTCGTCCATTATGTCGTTGATGTACGACATTGCATCGGTACGAGCTTCAGCCTTGAGGCTTTCTATGAGATTTTCCTTGGCTTGCTGACTTGAAAGACCAGATATGCTTTCGAGTTTTTCTATCTGCTGCTTGTGGATGCGCTCTATTTCTTCTTGTTTTTTACTGACAAGTTCGCGTTGCTTGTCTATGCCGTCTTGCTGAAGTTGTAGTTCATGTTGTTTTTTCTGCACTTCATCAAAGCGCTCTTTTAGTTGCGTTTCGCGCTGACGGACCTTGT
>CALAVC010000073.1 GCA_937892095.1 uncultured Bacteroidales bacterium
GGCATCTGGCGTCCTGTGTTCATCGTCAACCCAGCCATTGGCGGACGCGTCTTCCTTCTTATGTCTTTCCCTGCACAAATGACATCGTGGCCAGCACCCAATGGCGTCGATGCCTACACAGGAGCAACACCACTTGGCATACTCAAAGAGGGTGTCAAGTCTGGCAAACCCATTAGTGAAATTGTTGGTTTGCCGTCCAATACCGACTTGCTTCTTGGCTACAACGGTGGCTCTCTTGGCGAAATAATGGCGCTCGCTCTTATTATCGGGTTCGTGATCCTCATTGCTACACGTGTCATAACGTGGCACATACCCGTTGCTGTTTTGGGCTCTATGTTCCTCTTCGAAGGCATATTCTACCTCTGTAACCCCGAAGTCTACGCTTCGCCAGTTTTCGCCATCCTTACAGGTGGTGCACTTCTTGGTGCCATTTTTATGGCAACCGACTACGTAACATCGCCCATGACTCCGCTTGGTATGATTATTTATGGTTGTGGCATCGGTATCCTCACCATTCTCATACGTAACTTTGGGTCCTACCCCGAAGGTATGTCTTTTGCCATACTGCTTATGAACCTCATAACTCCAGTCATCAACCGATATTGCAAACCTAAACGTTTTGGAGAGGTCGTAAAATGAAAAAATTAGAATCCACACTGCCCAACATGGTCATCGTCCTGACCACAGTTGCCCTCGTATCCGCAGGTTTGCTCGGTCTTATGCAGCAACTGACCAAAGACCCCATTGCACTTATCGAAAAGCAAACGCTTGAAAATGGAATTAAAAGTGTAATGCTCGACGGGCAAGACGCTCAGCTATCTGTCGCCAACGAAGAGGTCATCGAAAAGAACATAGATGGCGACAATTACACTTTTACAGTCTATTCTGCCTCTGTTGATGGAAAACCCATTGGTAGAGCTGTCAAAACTGCTGTCAATGGCTTTTCACCCGACCTGACCGTTCTTGTCGGCTTCGACAACGACGGCAACATAAAAGGCTATGAAATCCTCAAGCATGCCGAGACTCCGGGGCTTGGTGCAAAGGCTGATAGTTGGTTTAAGAAAGGACAAAAAGGCGATATCATCGGCAAGAACCCCGGCACTAACAACCTAACTGTTAGCAAAGACGGTGGCGAAGTCGATGCCATAACCGCTTCGACCATCACAAGTCGTGCCTTCCTTAAGGCTGTCAACGCAGAATACAAAGCCATATTCGATGGTGCAAAATCGGCAAGCCAAGATGCAATAAGTGGTGCCACAAAAGTTTCGACACCATCCGATAGCACCTCAGTTGCTCCTGCCGATTCGGTAGCTGTTCAATAATTTTTTTACACTCGTAGAATAAACTTGTCTACAATGAATAAATTACAAATAATCATCAACGGCATACTAAAAGAGAACCCCGTATTCGTTCTCTTGCTTGGTATGTGCCCTACACTCGGCACAACCACGTCTGCCCTCAATGGTTTTGGTATGGGCGCAGCCACGACAGTCGTTCTGATGTGTAGCAATACGGTCATTTCGTTGGTCAAACGACTAATTCCCGACATGGTCCGTATACCATCGTTTATCGTAATCATAGCCACTTTCGTTACAGTCCTCGAGATGCTTATGAAAGCCTATGTTCCTTCGCTCTACGCATCCTTGGGTCTCTTTATCCCACTTATCGTGGTCAACTGTATTGTCCTTGGTCGAGCAGAATCCTTTGCCGCTAAAAACTCTGTCAGCAGTTCTTTTTGCGATGGTCTTGGCATAGGTCTTGGTTTTACCCTTGCGCTTACCTTGCTCGGTGCCACGCGAGAGATTCTTGGCTCTGGCAAGCTCTTTGGTTTTAGCCTTTGGAGCGAAGATTATGGCATCCTTGCTTTCGTTCTCGCGCCAGGTGCATTCATTGCACTTGCCTACCTCATTGTCATTGTCAACAAACTAACCAAGAAGGCTTAATACGTTATGGAATACATTCTTATAGCCATCTCGGCAATATTCGTCAACAACGTTGTCCTCTCGCAATTCTTAGGCATCTGTCCATTTCTCGGTGTTTCTAAGAAGGTGTCTACGGCTGTTGGCATGGGCGCTGCCGTAACTTTTGTGCTTACTCTTGCCACAATAGTTACATACCTCATCCAGAAGTTTATACTCAATGTCTATGGTCTTGAGTATATGCAGACCATTATGTTCATTTTGGTCATCGCATCGCTCGTTCAGATGGTCGAAATTATCTTGAAGAAAATGTCTCCTGCTCTCTATCAAGCTCTCGGCGTTTTCTTGCCTCTGATAACAACCAACTGTTGTATTCTTGGTGTTGCCATCATAGTTGGCAACGGGACTTACAATCTTCATGGTCTTGCAGAGCCAACACTCATCAGTGGCATTGTTTATGCCATTGCTACGGCCATTGGCTATGCACTTGCTCTTGTATTGTTTTCTGTTCTTCGCGAACATCTTGAACTTATGGATGTCCCCGAATCTATGAAAGGGACACCCATTGCTCTACTGACAGCAGGTCTTATGGCCATGGCATTTGTAGGTTTCTCTGGCATGGTCTAATAAAGTTTTTACCACACAAAATATCCCGAACTTCGTTCTCGAGGTTCGGGATATTTTATTTTAAAACGAGACTCTTTCAAATGGCACATCGTTCACCATCGATGCCACCCTCGGAAAATCACTCGTATACATCTCGTTTGTTACGAGTGAATATATTTTTGTGGCTTTTGCAAGCGCAAAAAAATCTTGAAACACTTTCAAATAGTCTTCATGTGTTGCGTCTGGTCTTCGCGCGTCAATGTGTATGCTTCTCGATGGATATACCATCACGTCTTCACACCTTTCTGCTACTTTCAAAAATTTTTGACTATCAGACAATACTAAAATCTTCTTAGACCTCTCGGACGCCTTTATGTCACCTGTCTTCGACACACATTTCTCTATCAATTTGTTTTGTTCTTTTTCTTCGAGGGTAGGGTAAGATGCCCGTACCGATTTTCTTTTGGTCGACGAATACTCATACTCATCAAAGTCGCCCAGTAAACTTTGAAATCGTAAATGTATCCCTATATATTCTCCTCCAATCTCTTTTTGCACGTCTTGTAGTCGCTCCTGTAATTCTACGCTTGGCTTAAAAAGTTCTGCAAACAATTTACCAAAACTATATGTTTGTCCCCACTCTATATTGATTGCTACGAGAATCTCTTCATTGCTACCAGCATACAGGTGTATTTGTCGCCAGCTATCTTCTATCTCTTTTAGCGGCTCAAGTGTTTTGCAACCCACAATACGGCGCAATGCTACGCCAAAAATTGATGTACACAC
>CALAVC010000074.1 GCA_937892095.1 uncultured Bacteroidales bacterium
GTCATCATATCTTTGACAATGTTTGCTGTGCCGTCTGGCGAGCCATCGTCTATGATGAGTATGTGAAAGTCGTGTTGTTGCGAGAAGACTGCATTTATGATTGCCGTAATGTTTTCTTTCTCGTTATATGTCGGGATTATTACAACGTCTCGTGTCATTTTTTGTTGAAGTAATGAAGAGTGTGTCCCATGCGTTCTTTCTTGGTTCGCATGTAAAATTCGTTGTATTTGTTGGGTTGAATCTCAATCGGTACATTCTCTGTGATTTCGAGTCCGTAAGACTCCAATCCTACGCGTTTGACGGGGTTATTTGTCATCAAACGCATTTTGTGTACACCGATTTCTTTGAGGATTGACGCGCCTACTCCGTAGTCGCGTTCGTCTGGGTCGAAGCCCAAGTGGATGTTGGCTTCAACAGTGTCCATGCCCTGTTCTTGCAGGCGATAGGCTTCGATTTTCGACATTAGCCCAATGCCACGTCCCTCTTGATTGAGATATACAATGACACCTTTGCCCTCGGCATCTATTGTTTGCATGGCCTTATGTAGTTGCTCGCCACATTCGCAACGTAGCGATCCGAATGTGTCGCCAGTCATGCACGACGAGTGTACACGTACAAGTATTGGTTCGTCGGCGCGCCACGTGCCTTTGATTAGTGCAATGTGTTCTTTGCCATTGCTTTTTTGTTTGAACGGGATTAGCCTAAAATCGCCATAGGCTGTGGGCAAATGTACTTCGCTACCTCGCTCGACAAGACACTCCTTTTGCAGGCGGAAGGCAATGAGGTCTTTTATCGAAATTAGTTTCATGCCATATTTGTCGGCAACTTCACGAAGTTGTGGCAAGCGAGCCATGGTGCCGTCTTCGTTCATTATTTCAATTAGGGCAGCTGCTGGATTAAGACCTGCAAGGCGAGCCATGTCTATGGCGGCTTCAGTGTGTCCTGCACGACGTATGACGCCTCTGTTTTGTGCATAAAGCGGGTTGACGTGTCCTGGTCTGCCGAAGTCTGTCGGTTTGCTATTGGGGTCGGCAAGAGCACGTATCGTGGCTGCACGGTCATGTGCCGAGACACCTGTTGTGCATCCATTCAGCAGGTCTACCGACACTGTAAACGGAGTGCCAAGAATAGAGGTGTTGTCCGACACCATGTGGGGCAATTCGAGTTCTTCGCAACGATCTATTGTCAGTGGTGCACACAGCACACCTCTGCCGTGAGTAATCATAAAGTTTATTTTCTCGGCAGTTATGAGTTCGGCTGCCGTTATGAAGTCGCCTTCGTTTTCGCGGTCTTCATCGTCTACGGCTATTATTATCTCGCCACGTGCAAATGCATCAATTGCATCTTCAACTTTATCGAGTGTTATGTGGTTAGAGTTCATTGAATAAGTGTATTATTCCTGTTCAGATTTCTGTTTTTTCTTCTTATGAAGCCAATGTTTTATGTTGTCGGCTACACGCCTGTATGCTTCTGCTTTAAAGAGTGAAGAGTCTGTCGCACTCTTATAAGTCAAGAATGTGCCTATGACTGCCAATACTGCTGTCGATAGCCACATGCCACACCATACTGGCCACACGCTTTCGCGTGCCATCTTGCCACCCATTGTGTCTATGATGTAGTAAAAAACAAAGAATACAACAGAAATAACGATGGGCATACCTAAGCCTCCTTTACGGATGATGCCACCAAGCGGAGCGCCGACGAAGAAGAACAATAGGCAAGCTGCTGGTAGGGTGAATTTTCGGTGGATTTCCATCGTGTGTCTGTTAGTTTTCAGTCTTTCGTTTTGGTAGCTCATGCGTCGCTCGTCTACGGTCAGTTTGTTGTTGCGTGCATTTCGCAGTGCCGTTTGCGTCACGCTATGCATTTTTCGTGGCGTAAGCGATTGTGCCACTTCTGTCATGTCTAGCATTTGGGCGGTATCTAAGGCTACGCTACATAAGGAGTCTGTCCTATATCGACCTCGCAAACGTTCCATTGTGAAGTGTTTTGCGTCCACTCGCAATTGTTTCGTCAGCGAATCGCACCGACTAAGTAGAGAATCTTCGTCGTTTTTTAGTTGTACGAGGTCTTTCATTCGGTCGTTCGTCTTAAAGCCCTCTTCGCTTATGCGCGAAAAGTCAAGACCATCGACTTTTATCTGGAAGACTTCTTTTGAAAATTCATCGTGTCGATACATTTGCCTCTCACGTTCAGTGAGTCGTTTGTTGCCCAGAGCCACTTTCTCGTCGTACGTCACGCCGCTATGCAGAGTTAACTTGACAACGCCCAAGCTA
>CALAVC010000075.1 GCA_937892095.1 uncultured Bacteroidales bacterium
TCTTCAACGACAATGGCACAGTAAGCGAAGCCGCTGGTCTCTACGTCGGCATGGACCGCTTCGATGTCCGCAAGCAAATAGAAACCGACTTGCAAAACGCTAGTCTGCTCGAAAAAGTCGAAGACTACACCAACAAGGTTGGCTTCTCCGAACGCACCAACGTGCCCATCGAACCAAAACTCTCCATGCAGTGGTTCCTCAAGATGGAGCACCTCGCTAAGCCAGCTCTCGAAGCCGTCATGAACGACGACATAAAGTTCTACCCAGCTAAGTATAAGAACACCTATCGCCACTGGATGGAAAACATCAAAGACTGGTGCATAAGCCGTCAGCTTTGGTGGGGACATCGCATACCAGCCTACTACTTGCCACAAGGTGGTTTTGTCGTTGCCGAAAACGTCGACGAGGCTCTCGCTCTCGCTCGTCAAAAAGTCAGCTACCCAATTGAAGTAGCCGACCTCCGTCAAGACGAAGATTGCCTCGACACTTGGTTCTCTTCGTGGCTTTGGCCCATATCACTCTTCGATGGCATCAACAATCCCGACGCCGAAGAACTCAAATATTACTACCCAACCTCCGACCTTGTAACTGGTCCCGACATCATATTCTTCTGGGTCGCTCGCATGATAATGGCAGGCTACGAATATCGTGGCAAGATGCCTTTCCGCAACGTCTACTTTACGGGCATCGTGCGCGACAAGCTTGGTCGCAAGATGAGCAAACAACTCGGCAACTCGCCTGACCCACTCGACCTTATAACTCGCTATGGTGCCGATGGTGTCCGCATGGGCATGATGCTCTCAGCTCCTGCTGGCAACGACATACTCTTCGACGATGCTCTTTGTGAGCAAGGTCGCAACTTCAACAACAAAATTTGGAACGCTTTCCGACTCGTCAAAGGTTGGCAAGTCGTCGACGCTCCCCAACCCGAAGTAGCCCGTCAGGCCGTGGCTTGGTTCGCAGCTCTCCTCCGTCAGACAAAAGCCGAAGTAGCCGACCTCTTCTCAAAATATCGCCTAAGCGAAGCCCTTATGGCTCTCTATCGCCTCTTCTGGGACGAATTCTCTGCTTGGTATCTCGAGATGATTAAGCCCGACTACGGTCAGCCAATCGATGCCACCACACATGCAGCCACACTACGTTTCTTCGAAGAACTACTCAAAGAGTTGCACCCATTCATGCCTTTCATTACCGAAGAGCTTTGGCAAAACATCTACACTCGTACCGATGGCGATAGCATAATGGTTGCTCAACTCGACAACGCTCAGCCCACCGACTCCGACAAAGCCCTTACTGGCGAAATGGACATAGTCAAGAACATCGTGTCGGCAGTCCGTATGGTACGCAACCAAAAAAATATCCCTCCACGTAAAGAGTTACAACTAACAGCCGTCGGCTCCGACCCCGCTCCTGCCTACCACACCATGATTAGTCGCATGGCCGTGTTGTCAGACATCAGTGTAGCGACAGAAAAGCCCGCACTCTCAGTATCTTTCATGGTAGGCACGACCGAGCTTGCAGTGCCCATTGGCGACCTTGTCGACGCCGATGCCGAAATAGAAAAAGCCGAAGCCGAAATCAAGCGCCTCGAAGGTTTCCTCGGTGGCATTCAACGCAAGCTCGCCAACGAAAAGTTTGTAAACAATGCACCAGCGCAGGTTGTCGAACTCGAACGCAAGAAAGCAGCCGATGCTCAACAAAAGATAGCCGCTCTGCGCGAAAGTATAGCCTCACTGAAAAAATAAATAGTTATGAACAAAACACCCATAACACTCCTCTGCGGATACCTCGGTGCTGGCAAGACAACGCTCCTCAACTGCGTCCTGAACAACCAGCAAGGCTATCGCGTTGCCGTCATCGTTAACGACATCGGTGAAGTAAATATCGACGCTCGCCTCATTGCCGATGGTGCCAACATCACCGACACGCAAAGCATTGTCCCCCTCACCAATGGTTGCATCTGCTGTACGCTCAAAAGTCAGATGGCGCAGAACATTGAGGACCTTATTGCTACAGGTCGCTACGACTATATCCTCATCGAAGCCAGTGGCGTATGCGAACCCATGCCAATTGCACAAGAAATCCTGACAATAAGCAACGGCGTTCTTGACAACGTCGTAGGTGTTGTCGATGCCAAGCGTCTTGTCGATGAATTTGCAGGCGGTGAAGCCCTCTTGCGCGAGCGCGACGAAGAAGACATCGAAAGCCTCCTCGTGCAACAAATAGAGTTCTGTTCCACTCTTGTCATCAATAAAAAAGACCTTGTCTCCGAAGACGAATTTCAGCGAGTCCGTCGAGTAATCGACACCCTCCACCCGGGTGTCCGACTCATCGAGACCGACCATGGTCACGTCAGCCCTGCCGACATCCTATCCACTGGCAGTTTCGATTTCGCACGTGTCTACTCCTCTGCAGGTTGGTGTCGCGCTCTCGAAGAAGACGATGCTCACCACGATCACCACGATGATGACGACGACGACGATGATCACGAAGAACACGAACATCATCATCACGACCATCATGAAGAACATGAGCACGAACATCATCACCATGAACACCGACACGAGGGTGAATCGGAAGATGAATATGGCATCGGCACAATGATTTACCATAGACGAGCTCCGTTCGACCGACAAAAACTCGACTTCTATGTTGCTAGTCGTTGGCCACGCAACATCATTCGTTGTAAGGGCATCATTTGGTTTGCCGACGAACCCGACATGGCTTGGCTCTTCGAGACTTCGGGCCGACAAATACAAGCTTCGGGCACAGGCAAGTGGATAGCCTCTGCTCCCGACGACGAAAAAAACGAACTCTTAGAGCAAAACCCCAATATTGCTGCCGATTGGGACAGCCAGTATGGCGACCGTATGATAAAATTGTGCATAATTGGTCGCGAACTCGACAGAGAAAAAATTACAGCCGAACTCGACCAGTGCCTTGGTGAGTGAGTAATTCTTAGGGTAGAGAAATATACTGAAATAGATAGAAAACGAAAATCGAAACGCAAGTAAATGCTTTCGATTTTCGTTTTCTATTGCGTATTGCGTGGTGCTATTACGATACTAATTAACCAAATTAATGTATACTAAAATCTCTCCTCTCTTTCTCGCCCAGCACACTGCCGAAAGTCGCATAATCCGTTTTGAGTATTACACTCTCGACGGTCGGAAACTTCAGACCCCACAAGTCGGAATCTCTATCCGACGCTCCATTTTTGCCGATGGGCACTTCGAGTCCGATAGTGTCATCAAAAAAATGTAGTTATTAAACGTTAATTTATATAAAGAGTTAGAGACACAAGTCGAAAATCTTGTGTCTCTAACTTTTTCTTTTCTGCTCATTGCAATCAAAAATTGTAACTTTCATCTTCAACAAGAAAGTTTATAATGATAAGCAACATATTCTCTCGTCTCGTGAGGCGTTTTCGCAGTAGCATACTCCTCAAGGTCGCTGGCGCACTATTCCTTTTTTCGCTATTTACCAATGGCGCCAATATTATCAACCTTCGCTACCTCGCACACCGCCTTTTTGCCGACTACTATGCTGGCCAGCTCGACACCAAAGTACGCACACTAACTGAACTCAACTTGCGTAATGTGCGCGAACTCAACGAATACATGTTGCGCATGCCAAAGCTCTATCCCAACATCCCCACCACTCTTAGTATGAATGGCGAGCTATCCTACACTCGCCGAATAATGCAAAGCGAAATGGGAGTGAAAAAATACGATGGTTTCGTGCTTGGCTCTGCCGACGGCAAGTTTAAGCGCACCAGCTATCTTACCTATCCTGAGAACACCGTCGCTGCTGTCGAAGACATCTTTGCCTATGTCTCCGAAGTGCCCGACCATAAGTATGTCGGCTTCGCCAATGTCCTCGGACGCGGCGTAGGACTCGTCTCTGCCTGCACCCTCCCCGACACCACAGGTGCTGTTGGTTGCTACGCCCTTATCGTTCATAGCATTTTTGAAAACAACGAACACATGACCGACCTTAGTTTCCTTGGTCAGGTCAACTGTTCTATGTTGAACGGAAATGTTTGTACAGCTTCTGTATGGGGCGACGCTGCCGTTGGTCAGCCCATCACCGACCCCGCCATTGCCGACACCTGTCAAGCTGGTGGCTCTTTCTATCGCATAGAGTCTCGCGGCGATAAATTCTTCTATACCATATACACACCCATCGTCGACCATCGAGGGCGTATGTTGGCCATTCTCAACGCCTCTATCGATGGCACCGATTCGGCATACATGACACACATGTTTATCCTTTGGACCATCATTATCGCCGCCATAGGTGGTGTCATCTTCTATGTCCTCATACTCCTCTACTTCCGTGGTGGACTAGTCAACCCAATCCGAGCTCTCTCGCAGTCTGCCGTTCGCATCTCTTCGGCCGACCTTTCGCAGCCAGTTGCTATCGTCCATACTGGCGATGAGATTCAGACCCTCTCCGAAAACATCGCCAATGTTCAGAACTCTTTTGCCAACACTGTCCGACGCCTCGCTACAGCAGCACAACATCTTCACGCTCAAAGCCAAGAGCTCAGCCACGCCTCCGACATGCTCTCCGATGGTGCCAATAAGCAGGCAGCTTCGCTCGAAGAAATCTCTTCTTCGCTCGAAGAAATGACCAGCAATATACATCAGAACACCGATAACGCTGAAAATACCAACCGACTTGTTGCCACTGCCGATAAGGCCGTCGCCGACATTGCCGACACTGCTGCTGATAACCTCGTCGCCACTCGCAAGATTGCCAACATCATTCGCAATATCAATCAGCTCGTCGGGCAGACCAACATACTTAGCCTAAATGCCTCTGTCGAAGCTGCACGTGCAGGTTCCATGGGACGCGGCTTTGCAGTCGTCGCTCGCGAGGTCGGTCGCCTCGCCGAACAAACAAAAACCACTGCACAAGGTGTTGCCGACACAGCTACTCTCTCCATCGATGGCTCGCAGACAATCAACAACCTCATCGAAGAACTTGTCCCTCAGCTTCACCACTGCGCTTCGCTATTAAACGAAATAACGGTTGCAAGTCGCGAACAAGGCATCGGTGCCGACCAGATTAGTCTTGCCATCAATAGCCTCAATAAGGTAACGCAAGAGAACGCCGCAGGTGCCGAAGAAATAGCAGCAGGTGCGCAGCAAATCCTTACTCTTGTCGGTCAGATAAACGATTTCGTCCGCTCATTCAAATTATAGCCCGTCAACCCTGTTCCTTTTCTTTCGTCAACAATTTTACTCCTTTCGTCAAAAGGTGGCATAATCTTTGCCCCATTAAGTCTTACTCATCTTACCTTCGCACTGTCACATTCAACATCGATACTACTAAGCAAGAACATTTCTATTGTATCATACCGCGTGTGGGGACAATCCCGATGGTTTTAAAAAAAACATTCTCAAATCCCGCAAATCCAACAAAGAAAAACACATCCAGACACATAAAAGCCAGCGTCTCTGTTGCAGACACTGGCTTTTTTATGTGTATATATCTTATTCCCTTACTCCCTCATTAGATTTTTTTTACTGTTTGTTTCGTTTTTCCCTACTAAATAATTTGTTATATACCGCAAATGGTGTATATTCGCATCAAATAGATGTTGGTGAAGCCGTGAGGTGGAACCTCTTATCCTAAGGAGGATAGGAAAGTTGATTGTGATTTTCTCAATACCACGGGATTGTCCCCACAAGAGTCCACTCTTGTGGGGATAGTCTTTTTTGTCCCAATCACATTGTTTTATCACATAATAAACGTCGCGACACAATCTTGAAAAACTGTGTCGCGACGTGCGGTGTTTATTTGGTTAGTATTGCTATCTCCTACTTATAAATAGGACCGAAGTTTTTACATGCACGGTAGTCCGCCCCTTCTTTGTCCATGCCAAATGCATTCCATGCTGCAGGACGGAAGATGTCTGAGTCTGCCACATTGTGCATGCACACAGGTATGCGCAGTAGCGAGCAGAGCGTTATGATGTCAGCTCCAATGTGCCCATGCGCAATTGCGCCATGGTTGGCTCCCCAATTGTTCATCACGCTATACACGTCTTTAAACGCATCGCGTTCGGGGCATAGTCGTGGCGTAAACCATGTCGTTGGCCACGTCTTGTCGGTGCGTTTGTTGAGGGTGTCGTGCACGTCTTGTGGCAAGTCTACCGTCCACCCTTCCGCAATCTGCATGACAGGTCCGAGTCCTTTCACAATGTTGATGCGCAACATCGTCATTGGCATGCCTCCGCGTGTCAAGAAGTTCGACGAGAAGCCACCACCACGGAAGTAGTCTCGGTCGGCAGGATACCATGTCGTGGCTTTCAAGCATGCTTTCATGTCTGCTTCCGTCATATTCCAATGCTCTTTCATGGTCGGTTTGCCATCTTTGTCGTCCATAGCTCCTGTCGCGTCAAGAGTTGTTGCGCCCGAATTTATCAGGTGTATAAAGCCTTGCGCTGCCAATCCGCTTAGCTCGTGTCCCGTCACGCGTCGTACAGCAGTAGGACTCCAATATGTTCGTATGTCGCTAAACATCACACCTTTATTCGTCAAAAGATGTGCAAGTAGCATCGACACTCCGTTGAGCGAGTCGTTCTCCGTGGCCAATATATCGGCTTCCCTTATGCCATCCCAATCGAACGACGTACACATCATTGCCTCAGGGAAGTCGAAGTTTGGCATGTAGTCTGTCCATTGACGTTGCCCCTGCACACCGCCCAAAATTGCGTTGTGTCCCAAGGCTTCCTCCTTATAACCCATTTCCAGCAGTTTGTCGTTGCCGTGCATAAGGTCGCGGATAATCATCATGTTCTTCACCGTAAACTCCCAATCGGAGTCTTTTTCTGCCCGACTCTTTTGTTTCTCAGGTCTGTTGTAGTCGGTCCCTTCGTTTGGACAACAATACTCTCGTGTCCACTTCATTGCGCGTTCAAACTCCTCGTGGTCGTATATCCCAAGGTCTACGCGACGTAGTATCTCTACAAGGTCGGCATATTCGGTTCTGATGCCCAAATATTCTTGAAAAAAGTCGGCATTAACAATCGAGCCTGCTATGCCCATACACGTGTTGCCAAGTGAAAGATAGCTTTTGCCCCTCATAGTTGCCACGGCTTGTGCAGCACGTGCAAATCGCAAAATCTTTTCAGCTACATCGGCTGGAATGCTGTTGTCCGTTAGGTCTTGAACGTCGTGCCCGTATATGCCAAAGGCTGGAAGACCCTTTTGGGCGTGTGCTGCCAAGACGGCTGCCAAGTATACAGCTCCTGGACGCTCCGTCCCATTAAATCCCCACACTGCTTTGGGGTAGTAGGGGTTCATATCCATCGTTTCAGACCCGTAGCACCAACATGACGTAACTGTAATTGTACTTCCCACGCCTTCGTGCTCAAACTTTTCGGCACATGCTGCCGATTCTGCCACTCGACCTATCGTTCCGTCTGCAATCACGCACTCAACTATGCTTCCGTCTCCGTTACGTAAATTGGTCTCTATTAGGTCTTTGACTGCCTTCGCCAAGCTCATGGTCTTTTCTTCGAGGCTCTCGCGTATTCCTCCTTGCCTGCCGTCAATTACTGGTCGTATGCCTATCTTAGGATATGTCTTCTTCATCGGTGTTACATCGTTTAGTAAAAAATGTAAATTTTAGTTGCAAGATAATAAAAATATCAAAATCGCTCGTTGCTAACCACACCCTAACAAAAATAAAAGTGGCGACTGACATCTCGTCGGTCGCCACTTCTGTTTTTCATCTGTTGTCTTGTTGTCTGTATCTTTATTTGTCTGTTGCTGTATGTTCTTTATTCTCGACATTGCAAAGTAAAACTATTCTTCGTGTCGTGTCAAGAGCATTGTGAGCTACCACGCCTCGCATACGTTAAATAGGGCGTTTTGGGGTAAAACGGGTTCATTTTGTGGCGAAATGTCTCAAAAATATATCTGTTTTTTTTCACCACACAGTCAAAAACATATCTCCTAAGTTCAAGTTGATAATGCAACAGTAGGCAATCTTCAGAGGGGGTGGTT
>CALAVC010000076.1 GCA_937892095.1 uncultured Bacteroidales bacterium
GTAGTTTTTCGGTGGTAAGTGTTGTTGGCGTCTGTCCGTAGTGTGTTATTTCTCCGTCGACAATTATCATTGTCGTGTCGGATAATTGTGTGGCCATATTGATGTCGTGAACAATCATTATGGTAGCTGTTTCATTACCGAGATTGCGCATTGCCTCAACATATTTTGCTTGGTTGCGAATGTCTAAGTTGGTCGTTGGCTCGTCAAGTATAACAATGGGCGTTTGTTGACAGACTGCTCTTGCGAGTACGGCAAGTTGTCTGTTGCCGTCGCTGAGCATGTTCATGAGCATATTTTTAAGTTTCTCTATGCCAATTTTTCGTAGAGCTTCGTTTGCTATATCTTTGTCGATTGGCGAGTAGTCGAGTGTCCAAAGGCTTCGATATGGTGTGCGACCTGTCAGGACGTATTGCCACACGCTCATAGTCGATTGACTGCCCATGTGACTACCAACGTAGGCTATGCGTTGTGCGCGTTGTTGCGGAGTTAGTTTGCTCACGTCCTGACCGAGTATGCATATATTGCCGTTCGTGTGGGGTAGTTGTCCCATAAGAGCTTTTGCAATGGTCGATTTGCCAGCTCCATTGGGTCCTATAATGGCAAGCGTTTCACCTCGGTGTACTGAAAACGACACGTTTTTTATAATGTTTCTTTTGGTGTCGTATCCGCCCGAAAAGTTGTCTACCTCTATTAGTTTATCTGGTTGCGCCATCGGACAACTACGTATATGAAAAACAATCCGCCAACAGCTGCACATACGGCTCCTGCTGGCAATTCGCGTGGAGCGATGACGATGCGTGCCGTCAGGTCGCAAGCCACCATGAGCGTTGCGCCACCCAGTGCCGAGATGGGTAGCGAGACGCGACGGTCAGTGCCATAAATCATGTTTACAACTTGTGGCACCGCCATGCCCACGAAAGCTACTATGCCTGCAGTTGCCACCGAAAGCGATGCTGCAAGTGTCGCCAAAATGAAAAGTAGACGTGTCGTTTTTTGCACGTTTAGACCTACAGCACTTGCTTCTTCATCGCCCAAAGATAAAATGTTGAGCGTTTTGCCCGCAAGTGGCGAAGTTAGTGCGAGCAACGTTGCGACGGCAAGAATGAATATGGCTTGTGGGAGCATTGTGCCTTCGAAAGGTCCTATGGTCCAAGCCACTACTTGCGTCATGTTTTCGTGTGTCGAGAGCGACAGCATTAGTGTTGTGCTTGCCGATGTGACAAAACTTATCATTATGCCACAAATAAGCGTAGTCTGAGTGTCGGCACCTACTGCACGGCGTAGCCACAAGACGATTGCCATCGCACATAAAGCCCCACAGGCAGAAAAAATTGACAATACAATGTTGCCATACTCGTCTACAAATCCGAACATAAAGGCAATGCCGACTCCAACAACGGCTCCACCCGAGATGCCCATTGTGTATGGCTCTACAAGCGGATTGCGAAAAATGGTTTGCATGGTGCAGCCAGACATTGCCAATAAAGCTCCCACACCAATGGCGCAAAGCATTCGTGGTAGGCGTAGGTCGAGAGCTATAACTTGTTGAATTTCAGATGTTTGACCAATGCCGAAAATGTTGGCTATTGATAGCCCGTTTTCGCCTTGCGTCATATATGTAATGCACAAGGCGATTAGCAATGCAATGTTGGTAAATATTTTTGCAATTTGTGGCAAGTGTGGACCTTAAAGTTGGCTATCGTCTATTGCTTGTGTCTTGGTCATGATGTCGGTCAGCATAAGCAACGAATTTGTAACGTTGCGCACTTGCATGTTGCCTCCTGTTGTTGAAAGTGGCAAACTCCCCAAAGGCTTTTCGTACGTCGGCGCAAATCGTAGATTGGGGTGGCGTGCGCTCATGCTGTCTTGTAGCAGTTTCGTAAATCGGCTACATAGCGTGCTGATGTCTGTTGCTATGGCATCCGAAGTGCTTGCCGACTGCTTTTCTCTGTACCAGTCTTTTAGGTTGTCATACTCACGTCCATGCTCTACCTTAAGCTTTTTCTCGTCGCCATAGAATATCTCGCAAAGTTCTACGTCGTTTTTGCTTTTGGATAGTTCGCTACTCACATCGTGAAGTTGCTTAAATTCAACGCCAAAAAGTGTAATGCGTTCACCATCGAATACGTAGCTAACGTTGGCAAAGTCTAAGCCAATTGTAACCTTTTGATAGTGCTTGTGTACGTATATTATTTTTCGGTCGGAGCGTTCGTGGCCAAGCAGACTTTTTACGCCGTCAATGATGTTTGTGCCTAGCGAGACGTCCTCAATCTTATAGCTTAAGTCGTCGACAAGGTCTTCTTTGACCACGTAGCCCGTCTTGGTGAACTCCATCGTCTCGAGTCGGAAGGCAAAGTTTATGTCGGCCGACATATTGTCGGTTTGGTTGCGAGTGTCAATGTTTTCGCAGAGGCGTCTATTCTCGTCTTCGAGCTGACTAATCCTTTCTTGGAGCTTCTTTTGTCGGCGTTCGTTGCTCTCGGCTTCTTCTTTTTGACGCTCAATGGTCTTGTGTAGCAATTTGTTGACAGGACCGAAGGCTGCCACTGTCAGTAGCAATGTCAGAGCATTCGACACAAGAACTGACAATTGGCTTATGTCTTTGGGTGCAAAGATAAACAGCCCTACGTTGACGGCTATCAGTGTTAGGCAAACTGCAATGTGAACATAGCTTTTGACTTCGCTACTTCGCACCTTGCTACGGGCATAGTCTATAAGTTTTTTATGTAGCATCTTTTCTGACGGCTTATTTGTGCGTCGAAGTGCTTTTTGGGGTTAAAGCCTCCGTCGCCACCATTGACGACTGTTGTGGTCTGTATGACTTGCATACCCTCTTTTATGCACTGCCTAAACAGATGACGAGTAAGGATAGATAGTATGCCTTGTCGGCGATAGTTGGGGTGCACAGCTCCAATCAACACTTCCACTTCCGACGTTTTTTGCAAAGACTGTCTCATCCCCCACCAACGCGCAATCCCAGTTTTGTCTTTGTTCTCAATAAGGGCTTTGGACACCGAGGGTATGGCGACCAAAAAACCTACGAGTTTCCCTACGACTACTGTCTTGTCTCTATGATTTCGCACTTCGTTTTTGCGAGCCACAATTATGTATCGTGGCGTCAGCCAACGTCGGTATTTGTCGTAGTAATATTTTTGCAGTTTCTCATCGAGCGGAAAAGCCCCCAAATGCGGCGCGTATGCAATGTTGAAGAGGTTATATACTTCAGTTGCATATTTTTCTATGTCCTCATCGGTCTCCAAGTTATATACTCTTATGTCTGAGCGTTGTTCAGAGCCGTCGGCAGTCTTGTCGAGTCGGTCGGGAATTTGTATGTGGACGTTTATTCTATATTCGTTCCAATCTTGCAGATGCTTGTAGCCACACTTTTGCCATAGGTTTACGTAATATGGCAGCGATTGGGTGGAGGCAAACGACGCAGGTTGGTCGAAGCCTGTCGTGGTCAGCCCATAAGAGTCTATGTTGCAGAAGCCCAAAGGTCCTATGATTTGCTCCATTCCACGTTCGCTTAGCCAATCTTCGGCAGCCGAAAAAAGTGCTTCGGCAACGCTAATGTCGTTGATGCACTCAAAGCGTGTAATGCGCCCTATGGGGTCGCCAGTCTTTTCAATCCACCGTCGGTTAACAATGGCAGCTATGCGCCCAACACACAACCCGTCCATTATGGCGACCCACCGTTCTGCAAAGCAAAAACTAAGAGCAGGGTTGCGTTTGGGGTCGAAGAGCCCTGCTTCAATGTCGGGGTCGTTCGGGATTTTATATGGGTCGCTGGCGTAGAGCCTTGCTGGGAGTGTATGAAACATTTGGCTAAGAACTTCGTCTTGCCCTATTTCGCGAATTTCTATCATTGGGCATTATATTCGTCTATCAACTCTTCGTAGGCATTATACTGATGGTGTTCAAAAGCATCTGTTGCCTTGTGTGGATGACGAATATAGTATTTTTCTGTTGGCATAAGAACAATGGTCTGTCCAGTGCGAACAAAATTTGCCACATTTTCGTAGATGGGCGTGTCGAACTCAACTCGCTGACTTTTAAGCATCTCGCCAACAGTTTTCCCCAAGTATTTTGTAAGGTTTTTTACGGCTCTGTTAGTCGGTTTGGTCAGCTTTCGCATGAGGAATCTTATCTTTATGCGAGTCGAAAGAGATGCTCCACTCATCAGCTCTTCTATTTGCGTAAACGGGTTTGTGGGGCGAAAATCGCTTACTCGCTGTACGCTCAGTGGCGTTTCGGGCACCCAGTCGTCGGCATTAATTATGTTGAACGACCAGCCACCACGAGTCATGTGTTCATAGTGCATTGCAAACACGTAGTCGCCAGGTTTGGGTGCAGCACTGCAATAGGTCTTAAAACGTATGTCTGATGCAATTCGTCCTTTCTGTTGCGCACGTCGAAGCATGGCAGTGGCGAGGAAGCTGAGAGCACCGCCTTGGCTATGCCCTGCAATGAGAAAGTCGCGTTTGCCCGTGGCATAGCAAGAGTCTATTTTGTGCAAAATGTCTTCTTGCATATATGCCAAACATGCTGTCCAACCTGCATGCGTCAGTGCTGTGGAGTCAGGGCATAGGTCGTAGTGTACATCTTTGCCAATGTGGCACGTGCCTTGTGCACGCACCATTCCTGCGTTAAAATTAGCTGTCCAACTAATGTTTGTGCTTACTGTTGCTCGCAACAAAATGGCTGTCAGTCCACTTCCTCGGTCTTCCCAAAGTTCCCACTCGTTGTCAAAGCCTCTTTCGGCTGATGCATACGTTCGGGTAAATCGTTGTGGCTTGCTTGATAAGTATTG
This sequence comes from uncultured Bacteroidales bacterium, assembly GCA_937892095.1. Lineage (GTDB taxonomy): Bacteria > Bacteroidota > Bacteroidia > Bacteroidales > Marinilabiliaceae > W3P20-009. The sequence continues at coordinate 4,811 of CALAVC010000076.1, forward strand.
GGAGTCGACTCGTATGCTATCCATGTGCGATGCCATGCGCAGACATTCTGCATATTCTTCTTTGTCGAATCCGGGTTTCAACTGAGCCTTTGCCACAGCGCAAGCAAAGGCAGTAAGCATTACGACTACAATTCTTTTCGTTCTCATTGTGCCAATCCTTTGAGTGTCCCGTCGATATTGGTGTCTGGCTCATCGTCGGGATGTAGTTTCTTTTCTGCGTCCAGATATTTCTGACTAAGTGTCGACAAGAGATGGCTTATGCGTCTGACAGCATTGGCTGTGTCGGCCAAGACTGTTTTCTTTTGCAATTTTAGCAAGTAGTAGTCGTACACAGCAGTCAGGCAAATGTCTACGTGTTGCATTTGGTTGCCACCCGGAATTTTGGTCATGAGGGCACTTAT
>CALAVC010000077.1 GCA_937892095.1 uncultured Bacteroidales bacterium
ATTCGGCGGCAGACTAAGGGCCTGAGCCTGCCGCCGAATTCACCGAGCCAAGCCATGAGCCTTTCAATATCCCATGGCTCCGCGCCGTATACGCGCTCGAGGGTCAGGTTTTTCCATTCAAGCAGATCGGCAGCATGAGCACGCAGCCTTTCGGGATAGAAAAGCTCGCCGGCAAGCAGAGTCTTTTTCTGATATTTATCCGAATAAAACGGGGCTATGCCCTGCTTTGTGGAGCCGTATTTTTTATCTTTAAGGCGGGCTTCCTCGAGCCCGTCAAGCTCACGGTGCCAAGGCAGAAGGAGCGAAGCACGATCGCTTATTTTAAGCTTTTCCGGCGTAACGGAAACGCCGGCGGCATTGAGAGAAGCTATCTCGTTCCAAAGATTTTCAAGATCAAGGGCAACGCCGCTGCCCAGAATATTGACGACGCCCGGGCGGAAAATGCCTGACGGCAAAAGGTGCAGAGCAAACTTGCCGTATTCGTTAACAATGGTGTGTCCGGCATTGCCGCCGCCCTGAAAGCGAATAACGTAATCATATCGCTCGGTCAACAGATCGACCATGCGCCCCTTGCCTTCGTCGCCCCAGTTGATACCTACGATAGCACAGTTTGACATACAAAACCTCCGGTACGATAGCCATTGTGTAAAGGTGTTACCAAATTGGTATCACCAATTTTGAATATTATACCATGGGCAGGCTTTTGTCAACTGTTGATTTGGCGGTTTGGAGGTGATATTATCGGTATTATGCTTCGCCGAAAACGGGTTTAGTCTCGTCTCCCAGCACTTTTACACATATCCGACCCATCTTCTCGGCGCTTTCCTTCATTCCGGAATTGAACCAGTCGGTCAGAATGGATAAGAACGCGCCTTCACGCGCGACTTTCGCGTAATGCTCCTCGACGGTCGCGGAAGGATATACGGACTCTAAAATGACGCCGTCGTCCAACTTGAGGTTTGCCTTCAAATAAACGGCGAAATAATCGCTGTTCTCTTTGATCGTCCGGAAAAAGTCTATGTACCACTGCTTGCGGTTCGTCCTGAAACGGTCGCTTTGAAGAGACGCGGACAGCTCGGCATACAGGCTGCTGCACAGGTCGGAAACCAGCGCCTCCTTCGATTCATAGTTTCGATAAAAGGCAAGCCTCGATACCCCCGCGTGCTTGGCGAGCGCCGTGACCGTGATTTTTTCAAAATCCTCGCTGCCCATCAGCTTGAACATGGCGATCCGCAGACATTCACGAGTTATCCTGTTCGATTCTTCGTTGGAAAGCCGAAGGATCTCCTTCTTTTCGAAATTTGTTTGCATATTATCCCTTCCTTGGCGTAACAATTCAGCTGCTATTTGTTTACGCCGATGGCACGGCTATTGACATGGCGGCACCGTGTATTATATACTGTGTTATGACATAACAAGTGTATCATCGTGACGCTTGACTGTCAAGAGAGCAAACGAAAATTTTTTGGAGGTCTTGAAGAATGAAGTTCATGAAGGTTTTATGCGTTGTCCTCGGTCTCCTTATGATCGCGGCGGGTATCTACTGTATCCTCAAGCCCGATATCACGGGGCTTGCCATCGGTTACATAATCGGCGTCAGTATGCTCATTGACGCCGTTGGTCGGATCCACGCATGGTTCCGCCTTAAAAAGGACGGACAGGCGGACGGTTGGCTCTTGGCAAGCGGTATTCTCTCCGCCTTATTCGGCATCGTATTGATCGTGAACGTCGCCGCACAGCTTTACATGGATATGTTCATCGCGTATATTGCCGCCTGCTGGATCATGGTTCAGGCGATCATCACTATCATACGTGCGTTCAGAGTCCGTAAATTCCATAAAATGCTCGATACACAGTATCTCGGCAAGCACTGGTGGATAGGCCTTATCGTTGGTCTTCTGCTCCTTACATTGTCCGTGCTCTGCTTCGTGCATCCCGGCATCGTCATCACGTCCATGGGCATCCTTATAGGTCTCGGCGTGATCGTCGCGGGGGCGAACCTCATCACTCTGGCGACAACTTCTTCGAATTAAAAAGCGAAAAGCAGCTATACAATCAGGCTCAGGAGGATAATTTTATGGAAATCAAAGAAATGATCATCGCCGGATTGCAGGGGATCGTCACGGGGCTTTCGCAGCAGGCTGACGGTCACGTGATCCAATCAAAAATATTTGCAGGACTAAGGGTGAGTGTTGCCGACACACTGCCACCTGCCACTGCCGCCTGTGTAACCGCAACAAAAGGTCGCGTGTCCGCCGAATAATACTTATATCGCATTCCCTTTACGGTCTGCGACTGACTCATTCGAGTAATCTGCTCAATCGGTATAGCCGACTGAAACATCTTAACTATCTCTTGGTCAATTGGGTCGTGGATAAGTCCGGGTGCTTCCGCTCGCTCCACGTCTGTGTCGTGTGGCTCACCCGTAACGTGTTTACCAACACCCTCCACACCTTCTGCCACGGCGGCCATCATACTCGCCCCGCCGTCAAACAACGACAGTAGCCACACCACCGCCAGTTGCCAAATTGTTCTCTTTACAATTTTGTTCATCTTTCTGCTATTTTTCTTTTTATGGTTATTGTTTCTCAAACTTCTTGTTAAAGGCTCGTCGCCGTTTGTCTGCGTCTGTTTCATCTGCTCACCTCGCCTTTTCACGCCACCTCAATCACGTCGCGCAAGTCTATCCACACCAGCTTATTCGCCGATGTCTTTACTATCACGCCCGGCTTCTCATAGCTACTCATGTATGCCACGATACTTCCTGTGTAGACGGTCTCGCCATTCTTACCAATTCTGTACTTTACTGTCATTTTCTTATGGTTTTAAAAGGTTTATAATTGCTCTTCAAAAAACCTACAAGCCCTATCATCTAAGAACTTGTAATACTTCTTGTAGTCCGTGTATGCGCTCGGGTCTTCTACGTCGCAATGACACAACATAAGCTTGCCCTCATAGTCTCGCTCCTTCGACCCATACGAATGGCGACAATCCCGACACGTCAGCTTACGCTCTTCCTGCTCTCTCTTCTTCTGCAACGGATTCCGTCCGAGCTGCTCCAAGCAATAAAGCTCGCCTCGGTCTATCTTCTTGCCACCTCTACGCATACACTATTCTTCGTCAAACTTGTGCAAGTCTATGCGCCCCATTAGCTTTGACCTATACTCTCGCATTGCCGTAAGCTGTTGGTACATAGCACCAATCTCTTCGCCTTTCGCTATCGTTGTCCGCTTTAAATTATACGGTTCTACCAACACTCGCTGCAATCGTGCAATCTTTTCATTAAGCTCTGCAAGCTCCAGGCTTAACTCTCTTTTAATGTTTCTGTGTCTATTCATTTCGTTTGGTTTATTTGGTTTATAAATATTTAGCGTATGTCCTTTTTTGTAAACCACGAGCTTCGCGCTCCATTTCTTCTTTATTTCTTTTCTCTCTGGCTTCGCGCTTCAATTTGTCCGCCTCATACTCCGAAAGCGTTTCGCGTATGCGCTCAAATATCATGCTCGCCTCACTTTCCGACTGCGCCTTGCTCGCAAATACTACCGACCACACCGTTTCACTATCACGCGTCAAATAAACGTTCCCAGTCTCACGTAGGTCTTGCTTATAGTCTCCTCGCACTTGCAACATTTCTTCGCCTCTTACTTCTGATTGTAAAAGTCATCATAACCTCCGCGACTTTCCTGTCTGCCCCTTATAGCTCTGAAATAGTCCCTCGTAGGGTCTGGTCGCGCTCCCTCTCCACCAACTTCTCCGCCTCGTCCGCTACTCGGCAATCCGTCCAAGCCATGGTCAAGTCGCTCCCTACGCTCTATTATCTGCTCATTACGACCAGCCACTCTGCCTGCTCTTTCCGCCTGCTTCATGTCTTCGTCATAATGTCTGCCCTTATCCATCATTTCAAGTAGCTCTGGACTTATAAGTCCCTTGCCTATCGGTTCAAGTATCTTAGTCTGCAAAAGGATCATAAGCTCCTGCCCCTCCTCCTCACTAAGCCCCTGATTCGTTATGTATTCCCTAAGCGATTGCTCACTCTTTGCAAGATTCTCTTGCTGCTCCGCAAGCATCTGCTCAAGCTCCTCACGATGCCTCTGCTCCGCCCTAAGCATTTCTGCTCGCTCACCACGCCTGCCGTCGTCCTCACTCTTGAAGTCAAGCACGTCGCTCGGCATGTGGCGTACTGCATCGCTTATGTCCTCTCCCTTGCCAATCTCTCTCACAAAATCTTCAAAGTCAGGGTCGCTATCAAGCAACTCACGCAAACTCTGGTTGTCCTCACGCATTCGCTTTGCATAGTCATGCTCTGCGTCATAACCCTCCATTGCCGCTCCCCAATAATCATCTTCATTCTCAAAACCCCTATCTGCATACTTACGCTTCAAATTTTCAAGCATAACCTCTCTTTTACTCTTCGGGGCTTCTTCTTCTCCCACCCCCCCCTTGTCTCCTACGGGGGCGGTCTCCTCTTCGGTGTTAGTTGATATGAGTGTTGAAGAACTAAAAGAACATGCTGGTAAGTATAGCCAGACGTATCGGAGTCAGTATGCGAGAGCGAGTAGCAAGTGGACAACAGACTTTGACGCAATGAGCCGCAAGACAGTGTTGAAGTTACTGTTAAGTAGGTGGTGCCCGCTAAGCGTCGAAATGCAACAAGCTATGTCGGCAGACCAAGCAGTAATAGGCGAGAACGACAAGCTAACCTACGTGGACAGCCCAGAAGCTCCCACCATAGAGGTTGAAGCCGAAGAGGTAACGCATAGTATGGCAGAGGAGATAATGAGCGAAGCCGAGCAAAAGGAATAACCTGCTCATAGTTTTTCTTTTGGTGATAGTGTGTAGAACACTCGCAGCCGGGACGGTCAAGAGTGTTGTTTTAAACAAGCGGAGCAAGACAGACATTAAGAGCGTCTGTACTATAAAAGCCCGGGACGCAAGGCAAGTGCAACTCTTACCCTCCGCACAAATCATGTCGTAGTCGTAGCCGAGACGGTCAAGACTGTTGTTTAATAATTTGATTGGTTAAGGCGTCAACGGACGCTCACGACTGCTTGGAGTTTACGGGTGTTCGATTCACCCGCAGTCGGCAAAAAACTCTGGATAAGCAACATTCCAAAGCTTGGCGCGTGCTTAAGGTCGGCACACGTTAAAGAATCGACCTTTTTAACTGAAATTTTTAAAAAGAATTTTATATAAATAATAAAATTTATCTCCACAGACAAAATCTAATTTAGTATTTCCTTTTTGTATATAAGTAGGAATGTTTAAAACTTCTCTGAAAGTTACTTCCATCATTGGATTAGTTTGGACTATTTTTTGAATCATTTCGACTTCGAGATTAAATACACATAAGGGTGTATCTTTGCATAAATCTCTTAAATCCTTGGATGCAACAAATAAATTAGTTGTTACCGCCACTTGGAGATTGTTTATAGTGTCCATTACTTTTCCGTTTAAAGTACCAGTAAGCTTGTAATAAGCTTTATCTATGACAT
>CALAVC010000078.1 GCA_937892095.1 uncultured Bacteroidales bacterium
CAGGGAAATGGTGGTTGGCGAAAGGCTGATCCCCGTCACGAGGACTGTCTCCGTTTCATCCCCGTCATCCGCCGCTTCGGTAATACTGCCGATATTTCCGCTGCTATATTGCGCAGTGAATCCAATCATCATGCCAGAGGGAAACGGCCAAGGTTGACTGCCAAAATATTTTATGTCTGCAATTTCGAGTCCTGTTTCTTCTTTAACTTCTCTGCGCACGCATTCTTCGAGCGTTTCGCCTGGTTCGACAAACCCAGCTACCAAACCATAGTGTTTGCCCCGAAAATTGTGTGCGCGAACGAGCAAGATTTCTTCACCACGCTCAATGCGTACTATAATAGCTGGCGTTACTGGTGGGAAAAACTCAGTCTGACATTGTGGACATTTTTTGGCGTTGGGCAACGACAGAAAAGTCCGTTCTCCACAACGAGGACAATATTTGCTATACTCGTCCCAATGCACAAATTGTCTGGCTTTGCAGATGTCGGCAAAGTCTTCGGCTTGCATATCGGCAAAAAGTGGACGGATTTCACTTTGTGTGAAGCCATTTTGGGGTGGCAGCGCATCGGTGAGTAACTTGTAGTACACATCGCGTCCGTCGTTGTTGATATGCATAACGTTTTCGTCAGATTGCAACGAGAGGTCATATTCTTTTTCAACGTCATACACTGTCGGCAAAGCATATTGCTCACCGACTTGTTTCACCAATATTTGATAATTGCTACTAAAAAGACAAATTTTCGATTCGGAAGCCATCAGTGTGTCTTGTTACCTCAAAAATTCAACTGCTTGTCCATTCGCCGTTGCCAAGTTCCCATTATCGTAGGCAATCTGTCCATTTACGAACGTATAGACAATTTTGTGGTGCAATTTTTCGTTCAACAATGGAGTCCATTGGCATTTATAGCGCACATTTTCTATCGTCCAATCTGTTTTTTGGACGAGTGCCAAGTCGGCAAAATATCCACGGCGAATGTATCCGCGATCTTTCATCCCATATAGCTCAGCAACATTTTCTGCCATGCACGCCGCTACGTCGGTATAGTTCCAACAACCTTCGTCAGCAAGTCTGAGCATAAGTGGTAGGCTATGTTCTATCATTGGCATGCCAGATGGCGTATGCCAATAACTCTTGCTGTTTTTTTCCGTTAGTGCATGTGGTGCATGGTCGGTGCCAATGGTTGTTATCTGTTTGTTTGCCACTGCTTGGCGCAATGCATCTCTGTCGTGTTGCGTCTTGACCGACGGATTGCACTTAATTAGCGGGCCGAGTCTGTCGTAATCTTGATTTGTGAAAAACAGATGAGCTGGGCATGCTTCGCCTGTTATTCGTCTTTCGCCAATAGAGCCTTTGTCGAGCAAGCTGAGTTCATCGGCCGTCGTGATGTGCAAAATGTGTAGCCTTGCACCAGCTTCACGTGCCAAACTTACGGCATGTGCTGACGACTTTATGCAAGCCTCTGCCGAACGTATATTTGCATGTTCGCGCCATGGCACTTTGTCGCCATATTGTTGCCTTGCCAATTCGCTGTTTGCTCTGATAATGCTTTCGTCTTCACAATGTGCCGCAATGATAGTGGGTGCATTTCTGAACAATTGGCGCAGTGTTTCATCATTGTCGACCAACATGCCTCCTGTCGACGAACCCATAAATAGCTTGATGCCACAAATCTGTGAGTAGTCGGTGTGCATCAACACTCCAAGGTTATTGTTTGTGGCACCTATGTAGAACGAATAGTTCGTGTGCATTCGTCCTTGTGCACTGCGCATTTTTTCTTGCCATGCCTCAGTGGTTGTAGTCTGTGGCATGGTGTTAGGCATGTCGAACACTGTCGTTACGCCACCACTTACGGCTGCTGCCGACTCTGACGTCATGTCGGCTTTGTGCGTAAGTCCCGGATCGCGAAAATGTACGTGAGCATCTATTGCACCCGGGAAGAGTAGCATGTCGTGTGCGTCAATAGTTTTCGCTGCCGATGGTGTGGGAGAGCCATCGGAAATTATGTCGTCTATTCTGCCATCCTCACCAATGAGTACGGATGCATGGTAGATTTTGCCTTCTGAGACTATTGTGGGCGAGAGAATCAGCGTAGACATAGTCGGGACTAATTTGCTTTTTTGTAGCTTGTGAAAAGGCTTCGCAGCTTCATCAGTATGACTCCCCATACTGCTTCGTTAAAGATGCCACCACTCATTTTGGAGTGACCTTGTTTGCGGTCGGTAAAGATTATAGGCACTTCGATGATTTTAAAGCCATGTTTCCAAGTTTTGAACTTCATTTCTATCTGAAATCCATAGCCCTTGAGGTTTATTTTGTCGAGGTCGAGTGTTGTAAGTACTTTCCGACTATAACACTTGAAGCCTGCCGTCGTGTCCATAATCTTCATGCCTGTTATTAGTCTTACGTAGACCGATGCAAAGTAAGACATCAGGACACGTCCCATTGGCCAATTGACAACATTCACGCCCGAAATGTAGCGCGAACCGATGGCAAGGTCGGCTCCTTGCTCGGTGCACGCATCGAGTAATCTTTCTAAGTCGGCAGGGTCGTGGCTAAAATCGGCATCCATCTCAAAAATATAGTCGTAGCCATGCTCTATTGCCCACCTAAAACCAGCTAAATAGGCTGTGCCAAGTCCTTGCTTGCCACTACGCTCAATAATAAACAGACGGTCGGCAAACTCCGTTGCCATGAGTCCTTTGACGATGGTGGCGG
>CALAVC010000079.1 GCA_937892095.1 uncultured Bacteroidales bacterium
AACAAAGCCGATAGAGAGTATGGACTTTTTCATTTAGCTTCGGATATATTTATTTCGGTGGCGGGTATTAGCCTGTTATCGGATTGTTCACATACAAAATCCTTGCCTTTTTTTAGACCTGAGTTGCGAGGACTGCGAGCAAGGACATTGTCGGTAAAAATTAGATGGGCTTGAAACTGGGCATCGATGAGGGAGAGTGTGCCTAAAATGAGGCAGTTGGAAATGGTTGTTTGATTGTCGAATGTGGTCTTAGCAAGTTGGAGGTTGTTGAGGAACGTGGCACTTTGAAAGGTGGCACGAGCAAAAAAATGGCAATTGGTGAAGTCGATTTGTGCGGTGCAATATACTTTGCTAAAATCGGCATAGGCGCCAAAACGTGAGTCGGAGAACATTATGATGTCTTCGAAACGAGCATATTGGAATGAGGCATCGGCAGAGAAGATGACACCGACCATGCCGACGCGACGTGCAAAGACAGCACTGACGAAAGATGCGTCGGAGTCGAAATTGGACTTGTTGAAACTGCCACCAGCTCTGAAAAGCGCACCACTGAAATCGGCATTGCCTTTGACGGCACAATTTGAAAGAATAAAGTTGCCGTCGATGACTGTGTTTCGGAATGAGAGTTTGGCTGAAAAAGTGCAGTCGGTAAACGAAAGGGTTCGGAAAACTGTGGCTGGATTGGAGATGACGTTGCCCTCAAAAGTACAATTGGCAAAAGTGATATTTTGCTCAGCGAGGTCGGAGAGTAATAGGTCGCCTTGAATGGTTACACCATCGTAGTTGACTGGCGAGCCTTTGCGTGCTTTTTTTACGATGTCTTCGGCTTTCAGGGTGTTGCTTTTGTCGGTTGCGGAGCTATTGCTGCCACAAGCAGGCGTAATAAAGGCGAAGAGCATTGTAAGCCCAAGAAGAAGGATTTTGTGCATCATGGGCTATGCCTTTGGGAGTTTGGACATAAACTTTTCGCGATTGACGACGAAGCGCGTGTGCGTGGCACGTCCGATAATGTTGTTGGCATCGGAGGCTTCGATAGAGAAAGACATCTTGCGTCCTTCGACGGCTATGAGGGTGGCGGTAACTTCTATTGTGGCACCTACGGCAGAAGGGCGTTCGTGCGTGGTGTTTATTTCGGAACCTACGGTGGTGTCGGCTTCGGACAGAGACGTTGCAGCAAGAGACATAGCGACATTTTCCATCATGCTAACGAGGGCTGGCGTGGCAAGGACGAGCAGGTCGCCACTGCCCATTGCTTTGGCTGTTTGACTTTGACTGACGATGAAAGACTTAGTAAGTGATTGAGACATAACTACTATGAATGCTTTGAGGGACTAAATTAAGACAAATTAGCAAAAAAATGCAAAGTGTGTTTAATGTTCGGACAGAAGGCTTTCGAGGCTTTCGACGGCAGACTGCATGTCGGACTCGAAAGAGTCGTGGCACAAGAGGAAGTCGAATCGTCCGCGAGATATGTGGGCGTAGAGGTCGGGGTTGATGTCGGCGACAAAATTGCCGACAACGTATTCGATGTCGTCGCGTTGCCAAGGGAGGTTGGAGTATTGGAAGACTCTCAACTTTTGATGTAGGAGACAATAGGCAGTCTCGATGGCGGAACGTGGAATCATTGGTCGAAACCTATGGGACGTATTTGGTTTTGTTGTTCGGAATAGACATAGCCTGCATTGGCAAGTTTATTTGTCAGGTCGACAAGGTTCTGCTCGAAATAGTTGCAGACGGCTTGCAGATTGTCGAACTCGCCATCGCGAAGGAGCATATTGACTGCAGAAACGAGGATGTTGGGGTCTTGTGGTAGGTGTTCCATTTTTTTGAATTATGCGGAGTGGATTAGTTGCGGACAATAGACACGAGAAACAGGGTAGTCGAATGCATCGATGGGGATTGAGGGGACGAGTTGACAATCGAAGCAGACTCCCAACGTGAGTGCAGTGGGCACCTGAGCGAGGAAGTGATCGTAGAAGCCTTTGCCACGTCCGAGACGATGTCCGCAAGCGTCGAAAGCGAGACCGGGGACAACAACTATGAGATCGGACGCACAGGAGATGTCGAACGTTGGAGTGTAACGAGGCTCAGCGATGCCGTATTGGCTTTCGACGACTATGTCGGAGCGAGAGGTAAAGAGGTGTGGGACTATATCTTGCCCATGCATTACGGGGAGATAGATTTTCTTTTGTGGGCAAGAGCTTTGCAACGAACTGATTAGCGAGTCAAGAGAGAGTTCGTCGGGCAGGGCCATGTAGAGCATTACAGATGTGCGCGCAGAATGGGCAATGTCGGCAGAGAGCTGTTGGCAAACGACATTGGACTGCGAGGCTTTGTAGTGGGCTGGCAGGCTGCGTAGGGTCGTACGGACTTGGCTACGTAGAACTTTTTTCTGATTAGAAATGCTACACATCGGGGTGCGAAATTAATAGTTTGAGAGAAAATAAACCTTGTTTTGACAGACAAAAAGGCTTAATTGCCTTATTGTCATTAAATTAGCGATAGGAAATAAAAATACATTTATGAAGAAACGATTGCTAATTGCATCCATTTGTATGGTAAGCCTTGTGGCGTGCAAAGAAGAAAAGACAACATTGCCAGCATATTTGGACCCAGAAGTTAATGCTATTAACCGACTGCCTATGCATGCGAGCTATGTGGTGTGTGGTAGCTTGGACGAAGCGAAGAATTATTATATGGGCGACAGGCATAGACCTTCGGCTAACTATGTGGAATTGGACGGGAAATGGAACTTTAGGTTTATGGAAAATGACGTGCCACAGGAAGAGAAGTTTTGGGAGAAGAGCTACGACGACGGCGAATGGGATAAGATAGATGTGCCGGGCATGTGGGAGCTCCATGGCTATGGCGAACCTGTGTATGTAAATATTGGCTATGCATGGCGAGGGCATCATGAGACACGTCAGCCTTCTATTCCGACGAAAGAGAATTACGTGGGCTGGTATAGGCGAGCGATTGAAATTCCGAACGATTGGAATGGTAACGAGATTAGACTGCATATTGGAGCAGTAAGTTCGTGCGTAAGTGTGTGGGTTAATGGGAATTTTGTTGGCTACGGAGAAGACAGTCATTTGGAGCAGGAGTTTGACGTGACAGAATATGTACAGATGGGGCGTAATATTGTGGCAATGGAAGTGAGGCGTTGGTGCGACGGAACGTATTTGGAGGACCAAGATTACTTTAGGCTTACGGGAATACACAGGAGTGTGTATTTGGAGAGGCGCGAAAGGGTGCACGTGGAAGACATGCACATTAGGACACGGATTAGCGACATGATGCCCGACGGTGAGGTGGATATTGACTTTGGCGTGGTGAACGACGGCGTGGGTATGAGTGGATATATTTATGACGCAGAAGGGAATGAGGTGTGGCACGACACGATAGAGGGCAATAGTGCGACTGCTATTGTGCGCAACGTGAAGAAATGGACAGCAGAGACTCCGTACTTGTATACATTGGTAGTGGGTTGTGGAAATGAGTATATACCGCAACGAATTGGGTTTAGGCAAGTGAAAATAGTCAATGGTCAGCTATTGGTGAATGGCGAGGCTGTGTTGATAAAGGGTGTCAACCGACATGAGATGGACCCTGACAAGGGATACGTGATGAGCCAAGAGCGGATGAGGGAAGACATAAAATTGATGAAGCGAATGAACATAAATGCTGTTCGGACGAGTCATTATCCGAACTGTGCAGAGTGGTATGACTTGTGCGATGAGTATGGGCTATATATGGTGGCAGAAGCGAATATTGAGAGCCATGGCGCGAGAGATTTGCGACTGAATCTGCCAGACGACCCGACATATATGGAAGCACATAAGGAACGCAACGTGCGCAACGTGACGCGTAATTATAATCACCCATCGGTCATTGTGTGGTCGCTTGGCAACGAGGCTGGAATGGGAGAGAGTTTTAAAGTGGCGTATAAGATGGTAAAAGAGCTTGACCAGACTCGCCCAGTGCAATATGAGCAAACGATATTTGACACAACGTACACTGACATTATGTGTCCGATGTATTGGGACTACGAGCGTTGTGAGAAATATTGCCAGACGACAGACATGCGTCCACTGATACAATGTGAGTATGCACATGCGATGGGCAATTCGCTTGGAGGCATGAGTAAGTATTGGAAGATGATACGTCGTGAGCCCAAGTATCAGGGTGGGTTTATTTGGGATTTTGTGGACCAAGGATTGAGGCGTAAGGACTCGAAAAGTGGTAAAACATATTATGCGTATGGCGGCGACTATAATGAACATGACGCATCGGACAATAATTTTTGTGTGAATGGGTTGGTGAACCCAGATAGGAAACTGAATCCACATGCACACGAAGCCGTCTATCAGTATCAGAACATTTGGGCATCGAATATTGACGCACAGAATGGACTTGTAGACATATACAACGAAAACTTTTTTGTTGACCTGAGTGATATTTACGCACGTTGGGAAGTGGTGGCTAATGGTTGTAAAACACCTTTACGCGGAGAGGTTAAAAACTTAGACGTGGCTCCACAAGGACACAAGAAAATTAACTTGGGATATAAGAAAAGACAGATTGAGGCGATAAACGGAGAGAAGTATTTGAACATTACATTTCATAGGTCGAAGGCAACGTCGTTTGACAGTGTGGGGAGCGTTGTTGCCCGTGCACAATTGCCATTGGGTGGGAAGTTTTCGGTGGCGAATAGAGACGTGAAAGCGGCAGACAACTTGACAATTGAAAAAAATGATAGTGTTGTAAAGATTGGCAACGACATTGTCTGCATAGCGCTAACGAATGGCTTGATAACATCGTATGTGTATGAGGGTCGGGACATGATATACGAGAACATGCCAATGAAGCCGAATTTTTATAGGGCTCCGACAGACAATGATTTTGGTGCCAGACTACAGAAACGCATTGGCGCATGGCGATGCCCCACAATTACGTGTCAGAAGGTCGAGACGGACAGCGAAAAAGGACGAGTGATTGTGCGGAGCGAGATGAGCGTTGGCGACACATTGGGCACACTGACGGCGGAATATACGCTATATGGCGACGGGAGGCTGCACGTAAGAGAGAGCATGAAGTCGGATACGGCACTAATGATTTTTAGATATGGGATGCGAATGAGACTATGCAACAAATTTAACAGGGTAAGCTATTACGGACGAGGTCCGATAGAGAATTATGCAGACCGTAAAGAGAGTGCTTTTGTGGGGTATTATACGCAAAGCGTTGACGAGCTATTTTATCCATATATACGCCCACAAGAGAACGGCAACCATACTGACGTGCGCTATTGGACGTTGCATGGAGAGATGGGCATAGACCTAAATGTGTTGGCTGACGAAGAATTGCTATCGGTAAGCACACTGCGCTATTCGCAAGAAACACTTGACGACGGCGAAGAGAAACATCAGCGCCATTCGGAATTGATTGAGCAAGACCCGTACGTCAGCCTCTGTGTGGACAAAAAGCAGATGGGACTGGGCTGCGTAAATAGTTGGGGTGCAACGGCAGAAAAAGAGCACCTCGTGCAGACTGGCGATCTGAGCTATGGTTTTTGGCTTGTGCCGTCGAAGTCGGCTGAGGCGAAATAAGTAGGTTGCTCTATTAATTGCTAATTTTGACACATCCTAAGTTCAAGTTGATAATGCAACAGTAGGCAATCTTCAGAGGGGGTGGTTAA
>CALAVC010000080.1 GCA_937892095.1 uncultured Bacteroidales bacterium
GTTCGGGCTTCATGGCTGCAGGCTGCCAACTTTCATGATAATCTCCGTTTACTTGCCTATGACTAATTGGGGGGCAAAAGAGAGTCGGTCCTTGCCACTGACGGACTGTGAGGAGCGTAATTTCGTAGTCGAAATTTACAAATCCTTCGACAATGACCTCCTTCGAGTCGCCACGAGCACCAGACTGCGCGTCTTGCCAAGCTTTGGTAATTTGGTCTTTGGACTTGATAACAGATTGCCCTTTGCCAGAAGACGACATGAGTGGCTTAACGACGCATGGCAAACCAATCGTGTCGACAGCAGAGCGAAGTTCGTCCTCAGAAGCGGCATAGCGATAGGTTGCTGTGCGCAAGCCAAGGTCGCGAGCAGCAAGATCGCGAATTGCGCGTCGATTCATCGTAACGTTGACAGCACGAGCGGTAGGGACAACTTGAATGCCTTGTTCTTCGTAGCGATATAGAGCCTCGGTTCGAATGGCCTCTATTTCGGGGACTATAATGTCGGGCTGAACATCTCTGACCACGGTGTCGATGGCGTTGCCATCGAGCATAGAAGTCAGAACTACCGATTGGTCGGCCACTTGCATGGCGGGCGCATTGGCATAGGTGTCGACAGCAACGACCTGACAGCCAAGTCGTTTGGCAGCGATGGTAAATTCTTTACCGAGTTCGCCAGAGCCGAGGAGTAATATTTTCTTTATCATGTAAAGACTATGTTTCTGAACGATATTATTTTTTGCCAAAAAGAGCAGGCAGATAGTAGCCGATGTGTGGGGGTTGGTTATAGGCCGAGTTTTGAGTGGTCATACACATTCGATAGGCGTGGTCGTGTGGAAGTGTTACGACACGATATGGCGTGGGAATTGTTGTGGTATAGATGACAAGATCGTTACCTTGCGAAAGGACAACTTCTTCGCGCCAATCGCCAAATATGTCGCCAAGGAAATTGGGATTACGCTTAGTGCCATTACATGTAGCACCATCGAGTTCGGCAAAGACGTTGGCACGTTTTTGGTCGACATCCCATTTGTAGATGTAGCTTTTGCCTATGCGTCGATTGCCTTCGAGAAATTGTTGAGGGTCTTGTGGTTGACCGTCTTTCTTAAAAAATCTGCGGTCGTTTTTGTCGTTCTTATTGTTAGCACGTTGTGGTGCACGACGCCAAGGGAGGTCGCCGCCATCGAAAAGTTCGTCTTGCAGGTCGCCGTCCCAATAGATACGGAAGTTGACGGGAGGTAACTGCCCTACCCCATCGTTTATGACGTTACCTTTAATGTCGTAGACATTCTTGCTTTCGAGGCTCCACATTTCGTAGCCACGATGTGTAGAATCGATGTCGGCAGCAAGTCCTCGCCCATTGTCGAAAGAAGAAGGACGACACCAAAGAATCTTTCCTGTGTTGGCCTGTCGGAGTTCGACACCATAGTCCATTGGCTCATCGTCGGGAGTGCAACCAGCATGATGTGGGGCTTCGTGTGGCATAAAGATTTCGAGACCGGGACTATCGGGGTCCATATCACTTAGATGGAGGGCGTCGCCGTGTCCCCACCCAGTGTTGTAGAGCAGTGTGCCGTTGTGGTCGAGCGAAGCTGCACCATAGACAATCTCGTCGAAGCCATCGGCATCGACATCGGCAGCAAGGACGCTGTGAGCACCAGCACCATATAGTCCCTCGCGCCAATCGGCAGAAGGCGTCTCGTAGAACCAACGCTTTGTAAGCTTATGTCCGTCGAATTGCCATGCACAGATGAAAGCGTAGGTGTAGTATCCGCGACACATAACGAGACTTGGCGTAGGAATTCCTTTGTCGTTGGGCAAAAATGCGACAGTGGCAAGATAGCGTTCGGATCGGTTGCCATAGCCGTCTCCCCAACCATCTTTATCGAGCGAACGTATGTCGCGTCCTGGCACGTAGCGCACCGTAGAGATGGCCTTTCCTGTCTGCCCGTCGAAAATGGTTAGATATTCATCGCCCGAAAGGATATGTCCATTGGCGTTGGCAAAAAGTTGAGTGTTGTCGACATCACGAATTGCCTCGTCGTCAGTGGCATCGGAAACGTAGTGCCCAGTGCCATCGATGGAACCTGGCGCCGTCTTACAAGCAAACTCTGCACGTCCGTCGGAGTCAAAATCGAAAGCAAGGAATTGAGTATAGTGCGCACCAGCACGAATGTTGCTACCGAGATTTATACGCCATAGTTTTTCGCCAGTAAAAGTGTAGCAGTCGAATATGACCTGCCCTGTATGTCCGCTGTGTGAATTGTCGTGCGAAAGGCTTGGCTCCCACTTGACAATAATCTCATAATTGCCGTCGGCGTCGACATCGGCAACTGAGCAGTCGTTGGCACTGTAACTATATTCGCGCCCATCGGCAGCGATGCCATTGGGTGGGCAGTCGAGATGGATGCGGAGGCAACCATCTAAGACCCCGAAAAGTGAGGTTGACTTCTCAGCAGTCTTTTGTACATTAAGAGCTTCGACAATATAGTGGCTTTGCGAAGTGCCATGCGGGTCGGTGAAGTTGGTTACTTTGGTAAGAGGAGTTTTATTTAGCTTAACTTCGTCGCGATAGACGTTGAAGGCAACATCGGAAGGGTCGGTGGCTAAGAGTCGCCACGAGATAAAAACGCTGTCATCTGTTTTGACGGTAACAACACCGCGGCTAAGTTTTTCGACTTGCTGCGAATGGACACTCAGCGAAAAGAGCGTTAGAAATATAAACAGAAGTTTTTTCATGATTATTTGTCTTTAACTGGACGAACATTTAGACCATTGGATGCTTGCCCACTGCGAAACGGCGAGGCAGCATCTTCACCGAAAAGGCTGCCATTGATGAGATATAGATAATGGACCGAGGCTGGCGTGCGAGTGTCGCCATAGTCTCGTTCGGGATTGGAACTTTCGTCGCGTTCGGCAGTCCAATAGTAACCATCTTCGCCCTTACCGAGCAAACGAGAGTCGATGTAATGACCACCGAAAGGAAAGAAAAGAGTATTATCGTTGAAAGCATTAACAAAGAAGCCTTTTTGTCCTTCGAGAGTGCCATAGGTCCAACTGCAATTTTCGCAGAGTTCTTCAATCTCGGCTCGCGTTGGCATACGCCAACCGTCAGCCCACTTGATTTTAGCAACATCGTATTCCGAATCGGCTATAGAGACGACAGAATAGGGTACAGACGTGTAATTGTCGAAAGTATATTCGCGCTTGACTGTATATTCGCCCCAAGCATAGTAGGAGCCTGAGATCTCGGGAGACCAAGCGCCGATGTTGCGGTCGGCCCAAAGAACACTTGTCCCCATATCAACAGCTATGGGTGTATAGTCTTTGGTGGCAAAAGAGCGTACGCTGGAAGAAATGAAATATAGACCACGAATGACAACATAGGCGACGTAGTCATAGTCTCGCTTGAGCTGGAGATTGGTTATGCGAACGTCGAAACGATTGCCTGAGCGAATGGGAGTGTCGGAGGGATAATAGGTATATATTCGTGAGCTGTCGGGTTGTGAATATTCTATGAGAGCGACTCCACATTCTTGGATTGTGATGGTGTCGGATGGGAGGACGTAGTAGTTGTCTGTGATGTCGATGACATCGTAGTCTATTTCGTAATCTTCGGAAGTGAAAGCAGCAACGCCCGTTAGCTGCGTAGTCCAAAACGGTAGTTCGGCAGTCATATAGCGATAGCGACGAATGTCTTCGGCAGTGGAACCATAGAGCCAATCGCCAGTGTTTGAATTACGACCATTATCTTCATCGTAGACATAGAAAGGAGATGTTATTTCTATGTAGGCGCGAACAAAATATTTGGCACCGGGGATTAAGTCGTGAAAGCGAGAATAGTAACGATTCTGAACATCCCCCGTAGTTGATTCTTGGACACGAGAGTAGATAGGCGAAAGCGAAACGCTGTCGTGAGATACGTCCTGACAACTGAAAAATATTTTACTACTTTGCCCATAATCGCCAGTGGCATAGCCTTGCGGGACGGCAGAGATGAGTGCGTCCATAAGCGTAACTTGGTCGGGAGCTGGACTTATGGTGATGTCCATTTCGGAGGACATAAATGTCTTGACCACTCCATGGACAATTTCGCCATTTTTCCGCACGACAAATGCTCGGTAATAGAATTTGCAACTTGGGATTAGTCCGTGATAGCGGACTGTCATACGATTATCGTCGCCAATGCTTTCGGCATCGACTTGAATTTTTACGACACATTCGCGAGTGTTCTCAGACGAGTTTTCGGCATCGGCGAAAGATAGGTTTTCTTTGTAGCGAGAGATGAGGAAACCTTGTTCATCGAACGTGTCGGCAATACGAGCAGATGTGTTGGCATAGCCATGCAGTGTAACAGCTACCGCACCGACAGCAGATACGTTGCCCGTTACGGCCGTATAGGTGAGGTCATTGAATACCGTGTCGGAAGTCTCTTCGGGCAAGAAGTCTGGGATTTCTTCAC
>CALAVC010000081.1 GCA_937892095.1 uncultured Bacteroidales bacterium
GTATGCTCCGTGCGATACTCCTGCACGAAGCCAAGTATGGCGTTGAGGAGCACGATGAGGATTATAGTCACCGCGTCGGATATCTCCCCGAGGAGCACCGACACCACCGTAGCTCCCAGAAGTATCATCACCATAACGTCCCTGAACTGCCCCAGGAATATCCTCATGGGACCCGTTCTCCTGCTCTCCCCGAGAGTATTCTCGCCCTGTGCTTTCAGTCTTTCGGCAGCTTCCTTTTCTGTAAGACCCATATTTTCACCCTTTCGCAAGCTTTGTCCTTAAAGGATATGCCTGCCCCTGCGGAATTATTCTATGAGTTGTTAGTGCATAGTGGTTAGTGCTTAGTTTTAGTGGAAGGGCAGCTTTTTCGCCGCGTATCTTGCTATTTCTTCACTAATGTGCTATAAGCGGGGAGCCCCCGCTGGCTTTTTCGCGCCAAAGTTCTTACGCAGGGCAGTTTTTTCGCCGCGTTTCTTGCTATTTCATGTCTGATGTGCTATAATTAATCATATTTTATCGGCTATGCAGCTGCACCGTACTTTATCAGAAAAGGAAGGGATCCGGAAAAATGGAAAACATCGTCAGCTTAAAGGATATTATCGTGGAGTTCGAGGAGGGCGAGCGTATCCTCAAAAACATCAGTCTCGATAAAGCTCTCGAAGTCTATTCTTCTCGTTTCTCGTCGGCACGTGGCTTCACATTTACTCTCGTCGGCTCGTTCGACACGGACAGCATTGCTCCCATCATGGCCAAGTGGCTTGGTGCTTTGCCCACAAGCGAACGCTCATCGGCCTATAAGCCTCGCAATCTTTTCTGTCCTGATCGGAATATCGACTTCTCGATGTCGCTTCCCATGAAGACCGAGAAAAACACCTGCTACATTTGCTACACTAACCGATACCCCTACACATGGCGCGAAGCCTTGTGCATAGACATTTTGGGGCGCATCCTCGACCTGCGCTACACCGAGAGCATGCGCGAAGACGAGGGGGGCACCTATGGTGTGGGCGTTCGTGGTAGCCTTTCGCGTATGCCCGACGAAGAATATTCTCTCGACATTCAGTTTAGCACCGACCCCGCAGTCTACGACCGTCTCCTACCTCTCGTCGAAAAAGAAATCCGTCAGATTGCTAAAAAAGGACCACGTGCCGACGACCTCGATAAGGTGCGTCGCAACCTTATCAAGAAACACGAAGAAAATCTCCAAACCAATGGGGCTTGGCAGTCGCTCCTCATCGACAACATTCTCTATGGGCTCGATAAGCGCGCCTATGCCGATGTCGTCAACTCCATCTCCGACAAAGACATCAAGCGTTGGGCTAAGCAAATCGTCCGCAAGAGCCACAAGCAAATGTTCGTCCTTCGTCCACAGAAATGATGATTCAATAATGTTTTTACAAATCTACCGAGAGACGCAGACTATGCGTCTCTTTTTTGTGCACCTCAACCAACCTACATAACGGCACTTGCCCCCAACAAAAACACTTTTGTTGAGGGCAAGTCCGCGTAGAGCCTTCCGCTCTGCGCAATTCAGTGTTGAAAGAACTTTATGCTACAGCTTCTTTCTCTACTGCAAGTTTGCCACGATAGTAGCCACATTCGCCACATACGTGGTGGAGCTTGATTGTTGCACCGCAGTTAGAGCATACGCCCAGCGTAGGAGCTACTGCCTTGTAGTGCGTACGACGCTTGTCGCGACGGGTCTTCGAATGGTTTCGCTTAGGATGTGCCATTGCTGTTTGTTATTTTAAAAGGTTATTTATTTAGGTTGTTAACTTAAATTCTCAGTTTTTGTCGTTGTCTTTCAGGTAGGCGAGCTTTGCCCAACGAGGGTCTATCTCATCGCTTTCTGTTGGCACGTCATCCTCTTCTCTGTTGGCTGGGTCAAGATCTTCGAGTCTTGCCAACATGTCTGGGTCGCATGTGCTGTTGCCATTCTCGTCCTCAGGGTGTTCGAAACGAATAGGCAAACTTACGCACACAAACTCATATATCCACTGCGATAGGTCGAGTTCGTCAGCACGCTCATCGACTTCGTACACATCGTCTCCAATCTCGCGAAGCTCTTCGCCCAGACGTAGAGTTAGGTGTCCACCACAATCTTCCACTTCGTAGTCGAACTCGCCAAGGCAAATGTCGCAAACTGCACGCACCGTGCCACTAATCGCAATGTCAAGCGTAATTAGCTGCTCGCCACGTTGTGCCACGACTTCGGCATGTATGTTCGCATCGTCTATCAACGAGTCCTCTATGCCAGCAAAAAACTCTTGCCCACAGTCGAACGAGTATGTCGACCGTCCTCTTTGTAGGTTGCGAAGTGGTATGCTATATGGGTTCATTTCTGACCTATTATGCCCAAAAGGCGTTGCAAAATTACTTTTTTGTGGCGAAACAAACAATATTTTGTCATTTCAAAACGTCTTGTTCGACCCGAACTTTTAATTTGAAACGTTAAAAATGCTAAGTTTTGCATTAAATAATTAATTTTGCGCAGTTCAATGTAATTTCATAAGCACAAAATAATCTAATCAAACATGGCAACAACCGCAGACTTCCGCAACGGAATGTGTATCGAATACAACGGTCAGCTCTACTTCATTATAGAATTTCTGCATGTCAAACCAGGCAAAGGTCCCGCATTCGTCCGCACGAAGCTCAAAAACGTTGCCACAGGTAAAGTCATCGACAACACGTTCAACTCTGGCGTTAAAGTCAACGAAGCTCGTGTAGAGCGTCGCCCCTACCAGTTCCTCTACAAGGAAGGCAACGACTACATCTTCATGAACAACGAGACCTACGAGCAAATACCCATCGACCCCAAGATGATAAGCAACGCCGATTTGCTCAAAGAAGGCAACAATGTCGAAGTCGTCGTGCATGCAGAGACCGAAACAGTTCTTGCTGTCGACCTGCCTCCGTTCTTTGTCTACGAAATAACCTATACAGAACCCGGTGTGCGTGGCGACACGTCGTCTACCACATCGCTTAAGCCTGCCACCATCGAGACGGGTGCCACCATCATGGTTCCTCTCTTTGTCAACCAAGGCGACAAAATCAAAGTCGATACTCGCGACCGCTCCTACGTAGAACGCGTGAAGTAGAAAGCGTACGTTTGCATAAGGCAAACAAAACGTAGCAGAACATCGTATAATAAAATAGATGTCGGTGTAGATAATCTCCGACATCTCTTTTTACATTGTAAAATATCAACTCCTCGAAGCAACCCATGGCAAACGACCGCAACGTAGTACGCCTCTACAAAGAAAAGCTCAATATGTTGCTCGACGTGGCGCAAACCGTCAACGAAGACAGCTCGGTGGAAGAACTCATGCAAGAGTTTGAAAACTTATTGAGCAAAGAACTTCGAGTGGGTAAAATCCTCGTCTACACACAAGACGGCGACGTAGGTTGGCAGTGCATCTTGCAATGTGGAGTCAGCGACGACCAAAAGAATGAAATAGACATAGAGCGCGACCTGCTACACATCACCACCATAGAAAATATGGCCATGAACGACATCGAGTCGCTTCGCGGATTCGATGCCGTCATTCCGCTACGCCACAAATATAAGGTCATGGGCTACGTCCTCGTTGGCGACAATGAACTCGGTGACGGCGTCAGCCCAACACTTCGCAACCTGAAGTTTATCCAAATCTTGTCGAACATCATCATCGTCTTCATCGAAAACAAAAAGATGCAAGCGCGTCTGCTTCGGCAAGAAGGACTACGTCAAGAACTTGCCCTCGCCTCAAAAATTCAGGCTGGTCTCGTACCTCACGAACGTCAACTCATTCAGACAGGGCATACGCGTGCCATGTCATACTACCACCCACACGACAAAGTGGGCGGCGACTATTTCGATGTGCTCGGACTTGGCAACAATTGGGTAGGCTTCTGCATGGCCGACGTCAGTGGCAAAGGCATGGCAGCTGCACTCCTTATGAGCAACTTCCAAGCCATGGTGCGCGCCCTCTTCACTGCGCGTGTCGACCTCCGCACGCTCGTGGCCGAACTCAACAAACGAGTCTCGGCCAACACGGGTGGCGAGAAGTTTATAACCATGTTCATCGGTCGCTACAATTGTCTCACTGGCATCCTCTCCTACGTCAACGCTGGGCACATGCCACCCATCCTATATCACGAAGGCAACCTGTCCGAACTCAATACGGGAAGCATAGGACTTGGCATGCTCGACGAGATGCCCGAAATCGAAATGGGCCGCATCCGCCTACATAAGGGCGATCTTATACTAACCTACACCGATGGTCTCGTCGAGGTAGACAATGGCGAAAGCGTCGGTAGCAACGCCGATCGCTTGTCCGACATAATGAGCCAAGGTCTTGGCATAGAAGAGACAATGAAGCAAGTGGCAGCCCTCGCAGAGCGCACTCGCCGTCAGGGCAAGTCGTTCGACGACACGTCTGTACTCGCCATAGAAATCATTCGCAAGCCCTCTCTATCGATATAGCTTATGAAGAAACTACTACTTAATCTTATTCTTCCCCTCCTATTCGTAGTGCCGACAACACTCCGTGCGCAAGATAGTCTGCAAATCAATTTCGGTGCCGACATTGTCAGCCGATTCATTTGGCGTGGCATGGATAGCGGACAAGGTGTCAGCTTTCAACCATCGCTCGCCTTCAGCTACAAAGGTCTCTGTCTCGAGGCTTGGAGTAGCGAAAGTTTTCAAGACCTTAGTCTCAAAGAGTTCGACCTTATGCTCTCTTACAACATTGGCGGACTCACACTAACCCTTTCCGACTACTTCTGGGCTGGCGATAGCGTCAGCTATTCCGACTTTCAAGAAAATCATCATCCCGAAGCAACCCTTAGCTACGACTTCGACCCCGTACCGCTCGAGTTGTCGTGGTCTACATTCTTATTCGCTGGCAAAGATGTCGAGATTGACGAAGACGACGATCGTGTCTATTCTTCATTCTTTAGCCTAAGTAGTCATTTCGATGTGCGAGGCGTAGAGTTTACGCCGACGCTCGGCTTTACGCCTTGGCGTGGCATGTACTACGACAAGTTTGGTGTCATGGAAGTGTCGCTCAAAGCCTCGAAAGACTTGCAGATAACAGACCATTTTAGTTTGCCTATTTTTAGCTTAGTGTCCGTTTCGCCCGCTTTGCAAAGAACATATCTCGTCTTCGGACTCTCCATCAATATATAAACTCATCAGCCATATAGCGTATGGAAAACACATCAAAAAATAAAAAGAAGAGGCTCTTTCCTTTAGCCACAATCATTTTAGGCCCTTTCACGACGCTAATAATATTGTTTGTGTTGTCTTGCGTGACCACCTTTATTGTGGTCAAAAAAGACGTCGGCGACATGCAACGTCAGACCTTGCAAAACAGCATGCATAGTATCCTCTACACAATAGACGATGTCGGGTTGGATGCTGTCAGTACAGCCATGCGTTTCAACGATGATTATAAAGGACTATATACTGCCATAGCTGAAGAAGACGTCGACCAGATAGACGAAGAAATGCGTTTCTGTTGCAACATTGCTCGTCAGAAAGGCTACATCTTTGTCAGCGTCGATGGGCGAGTCCTTGCCTCTTCGTTCGAAGACGTTGTCGAAGAAAATGTCTTGCGAGCTGTGTCCGAAACCAGTGAAAGCGAGAACCACACTCTCAGAGGTTTTGCCTATTTGTCCGAAGGAAAACTCTGTGAGTTTGGTGCCGCACAGGTTTTCAACAACGAAAAAGAATTTGTCGGCACAGTCTTTATGATAGGCATGATTGCTGACGACAAGAAATGTTTGGACGGCATAAAAGAGGGAATAGCACTCGATATACTTGTTTTGGACCGTAATCATTGCACAGCTTCGACCATCGAAGGTCTTAATTGCAATAGCATTGCAATCGATAAAAATATCGTAAGCACCATCTTCGACAAAGACGAACAGTTTTTGGACCGCAGCAACATGCTTGGCGACAACGGTCTTTACGTTGTGCTCCCTCTGCGAGCACCAAGTGGAGCCGTTTTGGCTGCTATGGCACTAAAATGCGACACCACCATTGTTGACGACATGCTCCATAAGTTGTATACATACATGCCTATTGTCGTTGTCATTATTCTTGTGATATTCATTTTTCTTGTTCGCGATGTCCTTATACGTCTTGCCCGTCCAATCAACATTCTCGACGAGCAAACGTCTATCATTGCCACTGGCGACCTCCGCCGTGGCGTAACGGTCAAGTCTAATTGCCGCGAGATTATGAGTCTTGCCAATAGTGTCGCCGAAATGCAACACAAGATTCGCTCGCTCATTGCGCCCATACAATACACCAACGAACAAATAATAACTTCGTCGACCACACTCTCGCGTTCGAGTGAAAATCTGTCCAACGCCTCGAATCGTCAGGCTGCCGCTCTCGAAGAAATTTCGAGTGCCATGGAGCAGATGAATGCCAACATTCAGCAGAGCACCGAAAACTCTGTTCAGACCAACAAGATTACCGAAGAGATAAGTGGACTGGTCGGAAATCTTAGCACGAGCAGTAGCAATAGCTACGAAGCCATAAAGAACATTGCCGACGACATCAATGCCATTGGCGACCTTGTCAGTCAGACCAACATTTTAGCTCTCAACGCCTCTGTCGAAGCAGCACGTGCAGGAGAAGCAGGGCGAGGCTTTGCTGTCGTAGCAAAAGAAGTCGGTCGTCTTGCCGACCAGACGAGAAACACAGCCGAAGGCATTACCGAAACAGCCGAAGGTAGCATAGCCGAAGCCGAAGTAGCCTACGGCTACGTGCAACAGATTCTGCCCAAAATAGAGCGTATCGTTGTCCTTGTAAAAGAGATCACAGCAGCCTCCGTAGAGCAAAGCTCTGGTGTCGGACAAGTCAATACGGCCATACTCGATCTCAATCGTGTAACCCAAGAAAATGCAGCAGGTAGCGAAGAAATAGCTGCTAATGCTCGCGACTTGCAAAGCATGATTGACGAACTAAATACAGCTGTTAACGTCTTCAAATTGTAAAAAAACAATACAAAAGGTTTGTAATTACAAAACAATTATTAACTTCGCAATCAATATGAAGACTATAAGCAATATATGGTGGTGGCGCACTTACTATCCTACTCGGAGGTAAGCAGGCGTTGTTGTCTATATATTAGCTAAACATAAAAAGAAAACAGAGCCTTGTCGAGAACTCCGACAAGGCTCTGTCTCTTTTTTATCTATCACGAATAAAAAACAACAAAAAGATGAAATATAAATACACCGCAGAAAGCAAAACATTGCTTGGCGACATGCATACACCAGTGAGTGTATACATGCGTGTGCGCGATCTTTTCGCACAGAGTGCACTCATGGAGAGTAGCGACTATCACGGCGGACGAAACTCTCGCTCTTTCGTATGCTTCGAGCCCATGGCAAGCATTGCCATTTCGCATGGCACCGTCATCTACAACTTGCCAGATGGACAGGTCAGCCAGCGCGAACTGTCCGACACACTTGACGTTGCCAGTGCCATAAACGAATTCTTACAACTCTTCGACATCGAAAATGCATCCGACCACTGTGGGCTTATGGGCTACACGTCGTTCAACGCTGTGCGCTATTTTGAAGGCATTGCCGTCAAAGACGAGACGCAAGAACGCAACGACGCTCCCGACGTCCTCTACATCCTTTTTCGCAACGTAGTTGAGTTCGACCACTTCAACAATAGCTTAAAAATAGTCAGTCTACGTTCTGCCGATGACTCGAAGAGTGGTGTGGGTAAAATAGAGAAAATGCTTCTTCGCACCGACATCCGTCAATATCCGTTTCACCCCATTGGCGAAACGACCAGCACCCTTACCGATGAAGAGCATAAGGCTAACATACGCAAAGGAATTGCCCACTGCTTGCGTGGCGACGTGTTTCAAATTGTTCTCTCACGCCGATTTGTTCAACGCTTCGAAGGCGACGACTTCAAGCTCTATCGTGCTCTCCGACACATCAACCCTTCGCCCTATCTGTTCTATCTCGACATGGGTGGATTCCGAATCTTTGGCTCATCACCCGAGACGCATTGCAACATTGACGGGCACAGCCGAAGAGCCTACATCGACCCCATTGCCGGGACCACTCGCCGAACTGGCAATGCCGAACAAGACCTTCGCAATGCCGAATATTTGCGTTCTAACCCCAAAGAGAATGCCGAACATGTCATGTTGGTCGACCTTGCTCGCAACGACCTAAGTCGAAACTGTCGTGGCGTAAAAGTCGATTTCTACAAAGAGATGCAATATTATAGCCATGTCATTCATCTCGTCTCGCGCGTTAGTGGGACACTCCGCCCTAGTGCCGACCCCATTCGCTCGTTTGTCGACACGTTCCCTGCTGGCACTCTGTCGGGTGCGCCAAAGGTGAGAGCCATGCAACTAATAAGCGAAATAGAGCCACATAATCGTGGTGCCTATGGTGGTTGCGTCGGCTCGATTGGTTTCGACGGTTCGCTCAACCAAGCCATCACCATACGTACGTTCGTCAGCCGCAATAACGAACTTTGGTTTCAGGCTGGTGGCGGCATTGTGGCCGATAGCAACGAAGAATATGAACTACAAGAAGTAAATAACAAACTCGGTGCCCTGCGCAAAGCCATTTTCTTGGCAGAGCAAATGTAGGATGCGAATAATAACATAAACAGACCGATAAGATGAAAATAGTAATAATAGACAACTACGACTCTTTCACCTACAACCTTGCGCACATGGTCGACGAGGTGGGTGGTAGTGTAACGGTCGTTCGCAACGACAAGTTTCAACTTTCCGACCTTGAAGCTTTCGACAAGATAATCCTTTCACCCGGACCCGGCATACCTTCCGAAGCTGGTTTGCTCCTGCAAGTCATCGAAACATACGCTCGTCGCAAACCAATTTTGGGTGTATGCCTCGGTCATCAGGCCATCGGTGAATCTTTCGGAGCGCAGCTCACCAATCTTAGCAAAGTCTTCCACGGTGTGCAGACACCTGCACATATAGTCTCCGACGACTACATATTTGAGGGCTTGCCACAAACATTTAGTGTCGGTCGTTACCATTCGTGGGTTGTCAATGTCAACAATCTGCCTTCCGACCTCGTCGTGACAGCCACTAGCGACGACGGCAACATAATGGCACTTCGCCACAAGCAACTCGATGTACATGGCATTCAGTTTCACCCCGAGAGTGTGCTGACGCCCGAAGGACGTGTAATAATTGAGAATTATATAAAGCATTAACAATCAACAATATACAAACTAATGAGAGAAATACTTACTCGCCTCGTAGCCCACGAAGAACTTTCGGCAGACGAAGCAGAACAAATCATCATCGACATCACGCACGAAAAGTTTCCGCTCGAACAGCTTACGGCCTTCATCATGGCACTGCAGATGCGTGGTGTCAGTGTCGACGAACTTGTCGGATTGCGGCGTGGTGTGCTGGCCACGGGTGTCCACATCGACCTCGAAGACTACAAGCCAATCGACATTGTCGGCACGGGTGGCGATGGCAAGAACACGTTCAACATCTCCACTTGCTCATGCTTCGTCGTTGCCGGAGCAGGCTACAAGGTGGCCAAGCATGGCAACTATGCTGCCACTTCGGTCAGTGGTGCGTCCAACGTCATCGAGGGGCACGGAGTCAAGTTTACTTCCGATTCCGACCGCTTGCGCCGCAGCATGGATGCTTGTGGCATTGTCTATTTGCACGCGCCTCTTTTTGCCAGTTCGTTTAAGTTTGTCGGTGGCATAAGGCGAGCCTTGCGCATCCCCACAGTCTTCAATCTCCTCGGGCCCATCATCAACCCAGCTCGTCCAGCCTATCAGGTGCTCGGCGTTGCCAATCTCGACCTTATGCGACTCTACAACAATGTCTATCAGCGTATGGGCATTGGCTATGGCATTGTTGGCAGCACAGACGGTTATGACGAAATTTCACTCACGTCTACCTTTAAGATTCAGACGCGTACAAGCGAAAAAATATATTCTCCACAAGACTTCGGGCTTTCTACTGTTCGTCCCGAAGACATTTGTGGTGCCGAAGGACAGACAAAAGAAGACGCCGTTCGTGTGTTCGACAATGTCTTGTCCGACTGCGCCACCAAGAGCCAGAAAGAAGTCGTTCTGGCCAACTCAGCTTTTGCCATTCACGTTCTCGAACCTCAAAAAAGTATAGAGGAGTGTGTCGCCATAGCTCGCGAAAGCATCGAGAGCAAAAAAGCACTTGCTGTCTTGAAGAAATTTATCGAAGTAAACTCATGAACTACCTCGAAAAAATTGTTGCCGACAAGCGAGAAGAACTTATCGAGCAACGCCAACGAACTCCACTTTCCGAACTGACGGCAATGTTGGCCGATGCACCGCCTACTCGTCCTTTTGCACAGAGCATACGCAGTCGCAACGGCATAATTGCAGAGTTTAAGCGTCAGTCGCCCTCGCGAGGTGTCATACATGCAAACATTTGTCCACGCGATGTCGTCAGCCTCTACGAAGCTGCTGGCGTTAGTGCCATATCGTGTCTTACCAACACAAAGCATTTTGGTGGCACAACGTCCGATTTGCTCGAAGCCGTTTGCTCGACAAGCTCCGTCCCAATTCTTCGCAAAGAGTTCATCGTAGACGAGTATCAGGTTGTTGAGGCTCGTGCTTTCGGAGCGTCGGCCATTTTGCTCATTGCCGCCATTCTGACAGTCGACGAGGCTCGCCACCTTGCCCTCGCGGCCAAGCAACTCGGCATGGAAGTGCTCATGGAACTGCACGATGAAACCGAAACTGGTTATATTGTCGATGGGGTAACTGTTGCTGGCATAAATAATCGCAATCTGCGTACCTTTGAGGTCGATATAAACCATTCCATTCAAGTGAGTCATCTTTTGCCACATGGGCTTCCTCGCATTTCGGAGAGCGGCATCCGTACAATCGACGACATGCTACGTCTCCGACGCGAAGGGTTCGACGGATTCCTGATTGGCGAAAACTTTATGCGCGAAGCCAATCCTGGACAAGCTTGTTTGGACTTTTGCAAAAAATATCAAGACGCATGGCAAAAAATGTAAAGATTAAAATCTGTGGTCTGACCGACATCGACAATATCTGTCGTTTGCTTTTCCTCGAACCCGACTATATGGGCTTCATCTTCTATCCTAAGTCGCCACGCTATGTCGAGGGAAAACTCAATCCCGACATGCTCAGCGTCATTCCGCCCACGGTCAAACGCTCTGGCGTTTTCGTCAACGCCACCGAAGTCGAAATACGCAATGCCGTGAAAAGATACGGACTCAATGCCATCCAACTTCATGGCAACGAAAAGCCACGCCACTGTGCTCAGCTACGCGACATGGGTGTTGAGGTCATCAAGGCTTTCCACATCGAAGACGAACACGATTTTGAAGATGCTGCTGCATATACCGAGGTTGTCGACTACTATCTTTTCGACACCAAGACACCCGATTATGGTGGCTCTGGACGTGGCTTCGATTGGCAACTAATCCTCCGTCAGCCACTCCGCACCCCTTGGATACTCTCTGGTGGCATAGGTCCTGACAATATCATCGAGGCAGCACAAAGTGGCGCGTCTATTATCGATCTCAATAGTCGTTTTGAGTCGTCGCCTGGCATAAAAGACTACGACCGACTGCGCGAAGCCATCGACCGAGTCCGTGCCCTCAACCAAACAAAATAAACTTTCTCTCCAACCCAATTGATAAGTTAATTCACACATACAATAAAATGTCGAAATACAGCGTAAGTGAACAAGGTTTCTATGGCCGTTTTGGGGGCGCATGGGTCCCCGAAATGCTCTATCCGAATGTAGAAAACTTGCGTCAAAACTACCTCAAAATATTGGCTTCAGATGAGTTTCAGACAACCTATACAAGCCTGATGAAAGACTACGTCGGACGTCCAACACCTCTAACCTACTCACAAAAACTCTCCGACCTCTACCATGCGCACATCTACCTCAAGCGCGAAGACTTGGCACATACGGGTGCACACAAGATAAACAACGCCATCGGTCAAGTAATCATGGCCAAGATGATGGGCAAAGACCGCATAATTGCCGAGACGGGTGCTGGGCAACATGGCGTGGCGACGGCAACAGCCTGTGCTTTGCTCGACGTCAAGTGTGTGGTCTACATGGGTGCGCTCGACATCGAACGCCAAGCTCCCAATGTGGCTCGCATGAAAATGCTCGGTGCCGAAGTCGTTGCTGCCACCAGTGGCAATTGCACACTCAAAGATGCCACCAACGAAGCGCTTCGCGATTGGATCTCTAATCCCGAAGATACATTCTATGTCATAGGTTCTGTTGTCGGTCCACACCCCTATCCCGACCTCGTGGCTCGCTTGCAGAGCATCATAAGCCAAGAGACCCGTCTGCAACTCAAAGAACATACGGGTAGCGAATTGCCCAATTATGTCGTGGCGTGCATAGGTGGTGGCAGCAATGCGGCAGGCTCGTTCTATCATTTTCTCGACGATGAGAGTGTCAACCTCGTAGCTGTCGAAGCTGCAGGTCTTGGTCTCGACAGTGGCGAGACAGCTGCCAGTATAGCGCGTGGCACCGAAGGCATTATCCACGGAAGTCGTACCATGCTTATGCAGACCGACGACGGTCAAATAACCGAACCCTATTCCATCTCTGCTGGGCTCGACTATCCAGGTGTCGGTCCGCTCCACTCCTATCTCCACAGCTGTGGACGCGCCACCGTACTCTCTGCCACCGACCAAGAAGCCCTTGATGCTGCCCGTCTCCTTACACGCTCCGAGGGCATAATCCCTGCGCTTGAGTCGGCTCATGCACTTGCTGCTCTGCCCAAACTCTCTTTTCGCCCCGACGACGTTGTTGCCGTTACCGTCTCAGGACGTGGCGACAAAGACATGCAGACCTATATGAACCGTTTAATGTAATCCAATGAACCGCATAGACAACTTATTTGCTCAGAAAGACGGACTCCTTAGCATATATTTCACTGCAGGCTATCCGCAAATCGATGATACTCGTCGCATACTTCTTGGACTCGAAAAAGCAGGTGTCGACTTTGTCGAAATCGGTATGCCATTCTCCGACCCTTTGGCCGATGGTCCTGTCATTCAGCGCGCCAGTCTCGATGCTCTCAACAACGGCATGTGCGTAAAACGCCTCATTGACCAACTCGATGGCGTACGCTCCGAAGTGCAAATGCCCATTATTCTTATGGGCTACATAAACCCTGTTCTCCACTATGGCTTCGAAAAGTTCGTCTCCGACATCAAGGCTTGTGGTGTCGATGGGCTAATCATTCCCGACCTTCCGTGGGACGAATATTTGAACACCTATAAGCCACTACTCGACGCTGCCAACATCCGTTTCATTCCGCTCATAGCTCCACAGACTCCCGATGAGCGCATGAGACAAATCGACCAAGACGCTCAGGGCTTTATATACATGGTTGCTTCGGCAGGAATTACGGGCAACATAAAGACTTCCGAAGACTATCGCACTCGCTATTTTGAGCGTGTTCGCTCGCTCGGCTTGCGCAACAAGCGCATGATTGGCTTTGGCGTTAAAGACTCGGCTGGCTTTGCACATGCATGTCGCCACGCTTCGGGTGCCATCATCGGGACAGCCTTTGTTCGTCACGTCAAAGAATATGGGACCGACGAAAAGTCCATAGCACAATTTATTAGCTCAATAAAGGGTGCCTAAACCCCCATTGAATGCTCAGATTAGTCGGTGGGGCAGAAGTCTGTCCCACCTTTTTTGTTTAATTTTAAGACTAAAAAATTCCCTACACACATGTATTTAGAGAACATCAAAAGCCCCAAAGACCTCAAAAAACTAAAAGTCGCCGACTTACATGCAGTCGCCGACGAGGTGCGTCGTGCCGTCATCAATCGTGTAAGTAAGCATGGCGGACACGTTGGCCCAAACCTCGGATTTGTCGAAGCTACCGTTGCTCTCCACTATGTTTTCGACGCTCCAACCGACAAGATTGTCTTTGACGTCAGTCACCAATCCTACCCACATAAGATCCTTACTGGGCGTGTCGAAGGCTTCCTGTCCGACGATAAGATGCAAGGCATCTCGGGCTACTCGTCTCCGCGCGAAAGCCCCGACTACGACATGTTCGAAATCGGTCATACGTCAACCTCCATTGCTCTTGCCACTGGTCTGCAAAAAGGGCGCGACATACTTGGTGGACGCGAGAATGTCGTAGCCGTCATTGGCGATGGTTCGCTGACGGGTGGTCAGGCTTTTGAAGGATTAAACATTGGTGCCGAGATCGGCACTAATCTCATAGTCGTGGTCAACGACAACGAAATGAGCATTGCCGAAAATCATGGCTCAATAGTACAAAACCTTGCTCATCTGCGTGCCACCGCTGGGCAAACCGACAATAACTATTTCCGCACTCTCGGTTTCGACTACGTCTACCTCGAAGAAGGCAACAATGTCGAACGCCTTGTCGAAGTTTTCAGCAAAGTGAAAGACATCGACCACCCCATTGTCGTACATATCCACACCGAGAAAGGACATGGCTTTGCGCCTGCTGTGGAGAACAAAGAGCGTTGGCACTACAACGGACCTTTCGACCCTGCTGATGGACGCCCACTCATGAAGTTCGATGGCGAAGACATCGAATCTATGCTCGGTGAATACTTGTCGGAGCGCATAAAGACCGACAAAAAACTTGTTGTCATCTCAGCTGCCACTCCCGGCGGATTTGGCTTTACGTCCGAACGTCGCATCGCTGCTGGCAAGCAGTACATCGATGTCGCCATTGCCGAAGAAGAAGCCGTAGCCTTGGCTTCGGGCATTACACGACGTGGCGCACGTGCCGTCTTTACCGACTACGCCACATTCTTCCAACGCACCTACGACCAAATGGCGCAAGACCTTGCTGTCAATGGCAATCCTGCCGTACTCAACGTCATCGGTGCCACCATTAGTGGCATGAACGACTTTACGCACATCTGTTTCTTCGACATTGCCATGATTAGCCACATACCCAACCTACACTACTTAGCTCCCACAAGCTACGAAGAGTTGATAGCCATGGAAAACTGGGCAATCGAGCAAACCGACTATAGCATTGCCATTCGTGTCCCCGAAGGTCCTGTTGTTCACGACCCAACTCCGCAAGATACCGACTACAGTCGTATCGATACTTTCAAAATGCTCTCGCGTGGTGCCGATGTGACCATAATTGGTGTGGGCAACTTCTTGCCCAAGGCAAAGCGCGTCGCTCAACTACTTGGTCAAAAAGGCATAAACGCCACAGTCATCAACCCTCGTTGGGTCTCTGGCATAGACGCCGACATGATGAACGACCTCAAAAAAGACCATCGTCTTGTCGTAACCATCGAAGATGGTGTTCTCGATGGTGGCTTTGGCGAACGCGTGGCGCGTTTCTTTGGACCCACCAAAATGCGTACTCTCTGTTTTGGCGTCAAAAAAATGCTCTACGACCGCTACAATGTCGATGAGCTAATGGCTGAAAATCATCTTGGCGACAACCAAATAGCCGAAGACATTCTTGCCACTTTGGCAGAATAATTTTCTTCTATACAACATAAGCTACGCAGGGTTCTGCCTTGTGTAGCTTTTTATATCATAAGTTTATATTCGTTGCCCGGTAGCGAACGCACAATGCCTGCAAACTCCATTTGTAGCAACGTTGCGTTCACTTGTGCTGGGGGTATGCCTACTCGCTCACATATTTGACTTGCATTCAAACAATCTTCAACTTGCAGTGCCGCCACAATAGCTTTCTGTTTCTCGTCTTGTGGTTCGGGGAAAAGCGTCGGTGCTTTGTCTTGCTTCGGTTGCCTACGCATAGCCAGGTGCGACCAGCCCATTGCTTTGTCAATGTCGTCGGCACACTCCACCATGCTTGCCTGCCCACTCTTAATCAGAGCGTTGCAACCCATCGACATCTGTCTGCCTGGAAAGCCAGGCACCGAAAACAGTCTCCGACTCATCTCTTGAGCGTCTTTGGCGGTAATTAGGCTTCCTCCTTTCAGCCCACTTTCAACGACAAGCACTGCGTCAGATAGCATTGCTATTATCCTATTTCGACTAACAAAATTATAGGCCTCGGGTGGCGTGCCATACGCAAACTCTGTTACTATTGCTCCCTGACCCTCTATGCGCTTGGCTGTCTCGCGGTGTTGCGAAGGGTATATCGTGTCCAGTCCCGTAGCCATCACAGCAACTGTATTGCGTCCTGCTGCCAGTGCCGACCTGTGTGCCACAATGTCTATCCCATACGCAAGCCCCGAAATTATTAGCAAGTCGGGGTGTAGTCTGCATAGCTCGCCAACAATTTTGTCGCAGATGTTGCGCCCATCGTCGGTCGGTCGACGAGTACCCACCACTGCCAACGTCTTGGCAGTATCCAGACTTGTCGAGCCTCGATAGTATAGCACCAATGGTGCCGACGTCTCGCTTGCCATGCGTCGAGGAAAGTCTTGGTCTGTAAACGCATACAGCCTTGCGCCTTCTTTTTCTGCTTTGTCTATTTCTCGGTCGGCAAAGGCGTAGGCTCGTTTTTCGCCGTCGCGTAGCGCACCGATTGTTGTTGCCGACAGCCCACACCGTCCCAACTCTTCGTCCGAAGACCCAAAGACACCCTCAGCGGTCAATCGACCAACCAAGTTGCGTATGCCGACTGGTCCCAAGCCATTTATTTGGCTCAGTGCCAATATGTGCCTTACGTCGTCCGCCATTCAGAACGAGGAGGGAAACCTATTCAGAAGTAAATATTTTTGTCTTAGTAGCCAAACTTATAGGCCACGCCTGCTTGTGCCACGCCCTCGTTGCCAAAACCCAATTCGAGGAATCCTACGATGTCTTTGCTGCCAATCTGAATGCCAAATGGCGACAACTGATACGAACCACCGTGTTTCTTCTTTCCCTCAATGATGTCGCCATTATTCGATGTATCCTTATATGAGTGAACCATAAAACAAAGTCCACCAGCAATCTTGCTATAAATGGTAAAACTCCTGTATATAAGCCAGTTAAATCTAAATGTCGGCATTGCCGATATGTAGCGCGAAGTCATCTCGCCATATCTGGTCACGACCCATTCAGCTTTCTCTTTTTTGTTGTTGTAGCAGTCTTGCGTTGTTGCCTCATACGTCAGCCCTATACCAAACGACAGCCACTTGCGGTTTCGGTGTAGCAACTGTGCGTTGATTGAGCCAATGGTCTTCAAGTTGTCGGTCGACACATACCCTATCTTTGTGGCCAACGATGTGGCATCAACTTCCGTATAGCTATCAACAAATTTTATGTTCGATAGGTAACCATAGCTTAGCGAAACTTCGTTTGTTTTGAAGCCCTTAGACCATTGTGCATTTGTTGTCTGAATGGCTCCTACGAGCAAGATGAGCAGCGAGTATAGAGTTTTCTTCATTTATGTGATTTCGTGCTGATGTGTTCTAAAATAGAGTGTGTAAAATTTAGCTGACAAAATTGCGAATAAATATTTACTTTGTCAATTATTGTTTCGAGTTTAACGGAATTAGCGGAATTAGAAATACCTTTGTATATGTGTTCAACTAAGATTCGATAACATCAGAAAAATATAAACAAAACATGAAGAGTATTTTGGACGGCCGTGCAGCGCTGACTGCCGAGGTCGAAAAGGTTGCCGAAGTGGCAGGCTATCTGTGGCAAAACGGCTGGGCCGAGCGCAATGGTGGCAACATAACAGTCAACATCACCGACCTTGTCGATGATGAAATTCGTTCTCTCCGCCCCATTTCCGACGTCAAGCAAATAGGCGTAAGCCTCCCTGCCCTCAAAGGTTGCTATTTCTATTGCAAGGGCACAGGCAAGCGCATGCGCGACCTCGCTCGTCGCCCCATGGAGAATGGCTCCATCATTCGCATCCTCGACGACTGCGCTTCCTATGTCATCATTGCCGATAATGCCGTCATGCCGACAAGCGAACTGCCAAGCCACCTAACCGTACATGCTCACCTTATCGAAAAAGGCTCCCCCTACAAAGCAACAGTTCACACTCATCCCATCGAACTCGTTGCCATGAGCCACAACGACAAGTTCTTGGCCAAAGACGTGCTCACCAACATACTCTGGAGCATGATTCCCGAAACCAAAGCTTTCTGTCCGCTCGGTTTGGGCATAATCCCCTACCAGCTCCCAGGTAGCAAAGAACTTGCCGATGCCACTCTTGCTGAGCTCGACGACTACGACGTAGTCCTTTGGGAAAAGCACGGCGTGTTTGCACAGGGTCTCGACGTAATGGACGCTTTTGACCAAATCGACGTTCTCTCCAAGAGTGCCAAGATCTACATCGACGCTTGCGCCATGGGCTTCGTGCCCGATGGCATGAGCCAAGAGCAAATGAAAGAAATGAGTCGTGCCTTCAACTTGCCAAAATAATTAGTCGGCATTCGACTAATGCACATAAAGCGGCATGAGACAAAACGTCTCATAGCCGCTTTCGCTTATTAAACAATTTAGCACGCTTTTTGCTATCTTCGTTATAACGTATCAAACATCATTTTGCAAATGAAGAAAATTATATCGTTTCTG
Source organism: uncultured Bacteroidales bacterium (assembly GCA_937892095.1). Taxonomy (GTDB): domain Bacteria; phylum Bacteroidota; class Bacteroidia; order Bacteroidales; family Marinilabiliaceae; genus W3P20-009. Next base: position 18,531 of record CALAVC010000081.1, read on the forward strand.
TCTGTTGCTTTGTTGACCAGCCTTGGCATGTCGGCACAAGACAAAGTGGTCCTTACCGATGGTCAAACACTCGACGTCAAAGTAGTTAAGATAACAGCCGACGCCGTCCAATACGTTTTTGGCGAAGAAACTCTTGTCAACGAGACGCCCAAGCGCGACATTGTCGAGATAACTTTTGCCAGCGGTCGTAGGCAAACGTTTAACGCCACTGCACCCACCGCAGCTGTCGACAAGAAGAACGTCCTTGTCGTGCGCAACGATGGTCGACAAGCCGACAAAGACTTTATCATTACCAACTGCACTGGTCAGGTCGTCGACTATAAGATATATGGTACACTCAAAAATGGTGGCGATCGTCAGCTTATTGGTCGAGGATTGTTGGCCGTCTACGAAAAGAAAAAAATAGACCTTGCCGTTGCCAAAGGTAAACTCGACAACTTTACGCAGTTCGACATTGAGGTCGAAAACGAGCTAAACCACACCAGCGAAGTGCGCAGTAGCGACTTGCGCGTCTATCTCTATCCGAAGTTTGGTCTTGGCAATGCCGTCAGTCTCGATGGCGAATATATGCAAAGCGGAGCAAGCGAATTGCAGGTTAAAAACACATCGAGTAAGAACGTCGACTTTTTGCTCTATGGTTCCGACTCCGAAAATGGCGAGAAGTCTCTCATCTTTGGCGGCAGCATAGCTGGCGATGTCAAGCGTCGTAGCACTCGCATCTTTGTCGAAAAGAAGCCCTACCTATATTTGTACTATAATCAGGAGCTAAAAGACGTCATAGTCAACATACAAGGTGGCTACTTCAAGATAACTTTTAAGTAATCACAGACTCATCCTGACGGCTACCGACGCAAGTTTTACTCCAACAGGTGGCGACATCTTGCGTATGCGAATCCAGCCGCCGCACAAGCCCTGAGCATCGAACTCTTCGTGCATGTGGGCCACGATATTTGCCGCAACACTTTCGAGCAAGTGTTGCGGCTTGCTCATTTCTGAGCGGATAAGTGTGCAAACGTTTACATAGTTCAGCGCATCTGCCACGTTGTCGGTCTTTGCGCACCGAGTAGCGTCCACCTCAATGTCAGCATCTACTATAAAATAGTTGCCCACCACTTGTTCTTCGGCAAAGCACCCGTGATAGGCATATAATTCAAGTTCGCGAAGTTCTATTGTAGCTATCATTTCTACTAATGTGTAGTGAGTTTTTGTATTGTTGTCCAGTTGTTCAGTTATGGACAATTTTAACCAAAAGTGTCTTTATATACAATGTGTTTCAAGAGGTTTGGGGGTTAAAATAATACTTTAACAACTATTAACTATATTAATAAAACTGTAAAATTAATGTTAAAATACGACGGTTTTTGTGGCCTTCAATTGACAATATGTCTTTTAAAAGTGATGAAAATGCAAACGTTTGCGAAAATAATTGAGGAACAGAAAATGGACGTTTGCAACGAGATATAACTTTTTTGAACCACCTGCGTAACAATGAACAAAACAAGAACATTAACGAAGAAACAACATAAAACTTATGAAAACCTTAGCAATCACATTCGGCGTGGCGTTGACATTTATTTTTGCAACCATAGCATATAGCTACATTGCGGCTTCCCAAAGTTCGGTAAGCGTAGCAAGTCCCGAAGAAGATTGGGTGAAGTCAATAGAGGCTCGACTTGCAAGCTTATCTGCCGAGGCTGATGTTGTAGACGACCTCGTATTCGATGCCGAAGGTAACATCATTATGTCCGCCACCTACAAATGGCAAGACAATGCAAAGAAAGGCGTAAACAAATATGAATATGCCTACAACAATGGTTCTCTTTCGCAAGTAACATCTTACGTATGGGCAGGTTCTGAATGGCAAAAGAGCCAAACACAGAGCGTCTCTGCTACACGTTAAGATCCTTTTTACCTTTATCGGTATTCGTCGCACACAAACCAAACAAACCTTATATGAAAAGACCTTGGTGGCAATGGTAGCCACTGAGGTCTTTCCTTTTTTATTATTTTTAGGTGTAATAACACATCATCATAATGAAAATATTCAAAGCCCTTCTGTTCTTTGTTTCGCTTGCGCTATTGTCGGCGTATACACATGCGCAGAGCAAGATAAACTTAGCCGGCACGTGGCACATGACCACTGCCGACGGAAAGTATTCGACCGACGTACGTCTGCCTGGCTCCATGCTCACCAACAATGTTGGCGACCGACCTTCGCTAAGTACCCAGTGGACAAGTTCGCTCTACGATTCGTCGTTCTACTTTAATCCCAAAATGGCAAAATATAGAAAAGAAGGGAATATAAAGTTTCCTTTTTTTCTGACTCCCAATCGCCACTATGTTGGGCGTGTGGTCTATTCTCGCACAGTCGATGTCCCTAAGAAGTGGAACGGCAAGAAAATTACGCTTTTCCTCGAACGTCCACACATAGAATCCACCTTGCGCATAAATGGGCGTAATGCAGGGCATCGCATGTCGCTCAGCACTCCGCATGAATATGACGTGTCGGAACTGCTAACCTATGGAGCAAGCAACAAAATAGAGGTTGAGGTCTACAATGGCATAGAAAACGTTTGTGTCGGGCAAGACTCTCACAGTGTTAGCGACCAGACGCAAGGCAACTGGAACGGCATAGTGGGAGCAATGGAATTGCGAGCAGACCATCCTCAACATGTCATTCGCATAGAGCCGTCCGACGACTTCCGACGCGTAACGATAATTGTCGACAATACGCCCTATCAGTTCGACACGGAGCGCCACCCACGCCTTTGGTCGGAACATACGCCAGTCATCTATCATCGCACAGTCGTTCACCATGGCGAAAAGATCGACGTGGCTTTCGGACTTAGGCGTGTTGCCGTCAGCGGACCAAATATTATGCTCAATGGTAAGCCCATCTACTTGCGTGGGACTGTCGAAAACTGTTGTTTCCCACTGACTGGTTTTGCTCCCACCGATGTAGAGAGTTGGGTGCGCATAATCAAAAAGTGTAAGGAATATGGGCTCAACCACATGCGTTTTCATAGTTTTTGTCCGCCCGAAGATGCTTTCGTGGCTGCCGATAGCCTCGGCTTCTACTTGCAAGCCGAAGGACCTTCGTGGCCAAATCATGGTGTCCGATTGCATCGTGGCATGAGCATAGACCACTACCTTACCGAAGAGACAAAAGCCATCATCGACCGCTATGGTCATCACCCGTCGTTCATAATGCTTGCAGCTGGCAACGAACCTGCTGGCGATTGGGTAGGGTGGGGTGCCGACTGGATTCAGACCATGCACGCCTACGACTCCACTCGCATATATTGCGTGGCTTCGGTTGGTGGGGGCTGGGCTTGGGATGCCGCTTCGGACTATCACGTAAAGGCTGGCGCACGTGGACTCGATTGGGATAAATCGGCTCCGCAAAGCGTAGACGACTACTATGCTCAACTGCTCTTCCCTCGCAACTATAAAGACTCTGTGCCAAACAACAGTCCCATTATAGCTCATGAGCAAGGGCAATGGTGTGCCTTTCCAGACCTGAGCGAAATAAACAAATATCGTGGAGTCTATAAGGCTACCAACTTCGAGATTTTCAAAGATTTGTTGACAGACAACAATATGTCCGACATGGCCACTAAGTTTTTACATAGTAGTCGCATGTTGCAAGACTTGGCATATAAATATGAAATAGAACGCAACTTGCGCACCAAGGCTTATACGGGTTTTCAGCTTCTTGCGCTCAACGACTATTCGGGGCAAGGAACAGCTCTTGTTGGACCACTGAACGTCTTCTGGGAAGAGAAAAAAGACGGCATAGACACTCGTCGTGCATGGCGTCAGTTCTGTGCGCCTGCAGTTCCACTTGCCAAGTTGCCAAAGTTTGTCTATACTGACGCAGACACTCTAAGTTTTTCTATCGACTTCTACAACGCCACTGGCAAACCCCTCTCGTACGCCACTCTTACCACAACACTCACCAACGACGATGGCTACGAAATATTTATGAGCAAAACATCAACCCAACGCATCGAGGAGGGTAAGGTGGCAGATGTGGCCAACGTCATGATTCCGCTCGTCGGACTTTGTCAAGAAGGGCAGCCAGTGCGTCTGCACATAAACACATCGGTCGACGGTGGCAAGGCTGGTAATAATAGTTGGCAAATATGGGTCTACCCCACAGAATTGCCCGAAGTGTCGGTTGGCAACATTGTCATTGCCGACAGTCTGACGCGCGAAGTCGTAGACGCACTCAACTCTGGCAAAGATGTTTTACTAACTGCGGCTGGTAAGGTACGCTACGGCTCCGATGTCGTCCACACTTTCTTGCCTGTTTTTTGGAATACGAGTTGGTTTAAGATGCGTCCGCCACATACCACAGGAGCCTATATCGACAGTACCCATCATGTTTTCGATCATTTCATGACCGACTCTTGGCAAAATATTAACTGGTGGGAACTAACCAATCGTGCACAGGTGGTCAATATGGAGTGTTTGCCAACGAGCTTGAAACCCATTGTACAACCTATCGACACGTGGCACATTAGTCGCCGACTCGCCATGATGTTTGAAGCCCGAGTCGGTCGTGGACGCATATTCTTTACGACACTCGACATATCTAACAACCTTAATAGTCGCATTGTGGCTCGCCAACTTCGCATGAGCATATTAAGCTATATGCAGTCGAAAAACTTTCGCCCGAAGGCAACTGTCGAAATTGCTCAGCTACAAAAGATTTTTACCGATATGGCACCAGCTGTCGATATGTTTACCAAAGATTCTCCTGATGAGCTAAAACCCAAAATCAAATAGAATTTGTTAAAAAGAAAAAGAGAGGGTGCGCCAAACAGTCTTTTTGACGCACCCTCTTTTTTGTGTTTAGGCTTGCTATTCCCTCTCTCTATATTCTGTTGGCGAATAGCCAGTCTTGGCTTTAAAGCATTTGCTGAAATACTTGGGGTCGGTAAATCCGCACGAGAAAGCTATATCGTTTATTTGTAGCGAGGAGTTGCGAAGCATGTCTGTGGCTTTTTTTAGTCGCGCTTGCTTCAAGAGTTCTGCGGGAGTCATGCCCAACATAACAGAAGTCTTTCTGTTGAGTCCGCTGACGCTCACAGCCGCTGCCGAAGCCATGTCGGCAAGTCGAATGTCGGGGTTGCCAATGTTGGCGTCTATGTAGCTCATTAGTCGACGCATTGTTTCGTCTTGTAGGGCTTTGTCCACCTCTTTCTCTTCGGTCGTCTTGGGTTTGTTGGTTGCTTTCTTGTCGCCTACAAGAGTCAAGTATGCGCTCAGTAGCTTGTCGTGTTTGTGTTTTATGCGGCGAATGTATAGCACTACGCCAATCACTATTGCCGCGAGCAACGCCAATCCGATAAGTATTAGCACGCGCGCCAAACTCGTCTCGCTAAATTGTGGCACGACGTTTATCGATATGTTCTTTACGTTGTCGGTCCAGCAGCCAAATCGGTCGGTCGAGCGTAGTGAAAGCGTATAGCGTCCGGGGCGCATGTCGGTTAGTGTCAGTGTATGACCCGATATGTCCATCCAATGCATACCACTTTTCTCGCCTTCTTGTTGTAGTCTGAAAGCATACTTTATTTTATTGCTCATCGCAAGGTCGAGCGATGTCATAGACAAACTCAGTGTTCTGCCATGTGGGTAGACCACGATCTCTTTTAGGGTGTCAACCGATGTTGTTTGCCACTCGTCAGATGTCTGTAGCTGTGTTATGTATAGGGGTAGGGGAGCTATTGTTGAGTCTTTCTTGACAATCCATGCAAAGGGCAAACGAGCAATGCCTGTCCCTGTGCCAAATAATATTTCGTCGCTTGTGTTGTCTATGATTGGTCGGCAGTCCGAAAAGTCGCCCTCAAGCAGAGGGCGTGCATGCACCCGATTGGTGCGTAGCTCGTTTCGTTTGATTGAAAAAACAATCTGTTTGCTGACTACAATTAGGTTGCTTGCTATTGGCACGCATGCCACTGTTATGTCTGTCGGTAGCCCATCTTCTACGCTTATGTGTTTAAATTTGGCATCGGCAGAAAGTATGTCGGCTCGGCTGACAATGTCCAAACCATGGCTCTCGGTGCATACCACAATCTCGCCACCACACGGAACGACGTACATCGTGGAGTTGGCCACAAGGCTCGACTCTTTGTTGGCATTACGCTTGTGGAATATGCAGTTTTTAAGCTCGCCTCGGCTAAACACACCTGCCACAATGCCATTGGTCGTAGAGGCAATCACGGTGTCTTTCATTATGGTCAGGCTTCGCACCATTTCGGCTCCCGACTTTGGATAGCCGCCGACGCTCTGTAGCTTATTGTCGTCAGTCATGTACATAAGCCCACGTCCTGCCGTAGCCACCAATAGCGTTCCGTCGCTTACGGCGTTAATGTCGTATGTCTTCTCGCACGAAATTTTCTTCGGTCTGTTTTTTGTCGACTTTTTGTACCATATTCCTCCATTCTTGCTTGCTATCCATAGCCCTCCGTCGTTTGTCGGTAGAAGTTTATATACGGCTACTCCGTTAAATTCTTCTACGTTCTTGTCGGCTATGCTAAGCCCTTTCATGTGTCCTACAGATAGTTTGTCGTCGTAGAAACTCATGCTGCGCACTGGCCATCCATATTCTATCTGACCAGCCGTAAGCAATGAACCGGCCAAACTATACAGACTCTCCGAGGCAATATACCAAAGGGTATTGTTTTTGTCGCGTAGTGTACGGACTCGTCCAAGAGCTGGGTCAAGACCCAACTTCTCGGCATCCATCATGCGTGTCTGTCCTGGTGTTGATGTGAATACATTGCGAATCGAATCGGCGGCAGACGTGTCGAGCGACTCAAACGTATGATTTTGTGTGTTGAAAAGTACTACGATAGTGTCTACTAAGCAATATATGTTGTCGTTGGGTGCACAACGTATGTTTCTAAATCGGTCGCTTGGCAATGCGCTACCATCGCCTGGACTGACCGAGTAGCGCACAAAGTCGTAGCCGTCGAAAGAATATAGTCCGTCCCACGTCGCGACCCATAGAAACCCCTTATCATCTTGTAGCAATTGCGTAATATGATGACCATCTATCTGCGAATATATAGATCGGTCTGTTTGCCCACGCAAAAC
>CALAVC010000082.1 GCA_937892095.1 uncultured Bacteroidales bacterium
ATCTCGCGCCTAAAACGAGTCGATGTGCCAACACTCAAGACTGGGCGTAAGCCCTCTGCCGCGCTACAAACAAAACATTCAAAGGCTGTTCTCGTCATCTCACTTGTTATCCCATTGCATGTCTGATAGTTTAGTCCGTTTTCGCCTATTATGTCTTGTAGAGTGCGGTCTATGGGGTCGTTTAGCCCTCCGCTTTCTGCATCTACACCAACGACCACACCACCACGCATTATCATATAAATGTTGCCAAGTGTTGTCCGTACTATCTTTCCATAAGAGTTTACGACGCACGAACCATCAAGTCCATGCATCTGCGCTTGGCTGTCAAGTATTTTTTCGGTCGAACGATTTATGCCCATTTCATCGTTTGCAATATTGGTCAGCACAAAGTTTTCGGGTGATGACATTAACCTCAATTCGCCAGAATGAACATCGTAGACGCTTTTGTCTCTTCGACTCTGAAAAATGGCGTATCGTATTCCCTGATTATATTCTGTCCAGACGTATATAGTTATGAGTGAAAATGGAGGATAATGATTTTTTGAACAGATAAGTTCTATTTTCCTTTTTAGTTCTGACGCAGTTGGTAGTGCAAACTCATCAATGCCCATTTTGCTTGCTATGCGTACTATACGGATGTAGTGTTCGCGCCACAAAAAAGGGTGATTGCCTTGTAGGGCAATTTTCTCTTCTATGTATACTCCGCTAACGAAAGATGAGTTCACACCCCACGGACCCAGCTTAATAGTTTCTTCGTAGCTATTGTTGAAGTAATAATATCTACACCAATCATATCGTTGAGCATCGTATGGGCTACCATCGGGCATGCGAAAAGGTAGTGTTAGCGTAATGTCTGCCATTCTGAGAATAAATAAAAATCGGCAACCAAAATAATGTTTATTTGGCTGCCGAGTGTTGTCTGGTGCTTAAAAATTATTTCTGCAAGTCGGCAAGTGTCGAGGCTCCACTGCGAGCAACGTTTTTGTCTGTTTTCAATATTAAGCCTTGCAGTACTTTGCCAGGTCCGAGTTCTACAAACTCTGTTGCACCATCGGCAATCATGGCTTGTACACTCTGTGTCCAACGAACCGATGATGTCAGTTGCGAGACGAGGTTTTTCTTTATGACCGATGGGTCGGTTTCTGCCTTTGCCGATACGTTTTGATATATTGGGCAAGTTGGTCTACTGAAAGTAGTTTCTTCTATTGCTTGTGCAAGTTCGGCGCGTGCTGGTTCCATAAATGGAGAGTGAAAAGCTCCACTAACCGACAATTTCAGTGCGCGGCGAGCACCTTTTTCGGTCAACATGGCGCAGGCTTTGTCAATTCCTTCCACCGAACCCGATATGACAAGTTGCCCAGGACAATTGTAGTTGGCAGGTACGACGTCGGCTATTTGTGCGCAGACTTCTTCGACAGTCTTGTCGTCCAGTCCCACAATGGCTGCCATTGTCGACTGTGCTGCTTCACAAGCACGTTGCATGGCTTGAGCGCGATGCGACACGAGGCGGACACCATCTTCAAAAGATATGGCTCCGGAGGCAACGAGTGCAGAGAACTCGCCAAGAGAATGTCCTGCCACCATATCGGGTCGGAAGTCAGCACCCATTACACGTGCCAAAATGACGGAGTGTAGAAAGATGGCTGGTTGCGTAACTTTTGTTTGGCGCAATTCTTCGTCAGTCCCTTCGAACATTACTTTGGTAATTTCGAAGCCGAGTATTTGATTGGCTGTGTCAAAAAGTTTTTTGGCATCGGAACTGTTCTGGTAGAGGTCTTGACCCATACCAGAATATTGCGCACCTTGACCGGGGAAAACGTATGCTTTCATTTACCGATATTTTGGTTTACATATTCATGCCACCATCGACCTGAATGACTTGTCCGCTTACGTATGACGACATGTCGGAAGCAAGGAACAGAGCTACGTCGGCAATATCTTCTGGCGTGCCTCCACGACGAAGAGGTATTTTTTCGTACCAACCTTTCTTTACTTCGTCAGAGAGTTGGTCTGTCATTGCTGTGATTATGAAGCCCGGAGCGATTGCGTTGGCTCTAATACCACGTTTGCCCATCTCTTGCGCAACCGACTTAGCCAAACCAATCATACCAGCCTTAGAAGCAGAGTAGTTGCTTTGACCTGCGTTGCCATGGACACCAACCACTGAGCTCATGTTGATTATGCTGCCTTTCTTTTGGCTACTCATGACAGGGACCACTGCGTGTATGAAGTTGAAAGCTGATTTTAGGTTGACGTTGATGACTGCATCCCATTGCTGCTCGCTCATACGAAGCATAAGACCATCCTTGGTGATGCCAGCGTTGTTGACAAGAACGTCAATCGAACCAAAGTCTTTGACTATTTGTTCTACTACCTCGTGTGTTTGTGCGAAGTCGGCAGCATTGCTTGCATAGCCCTTGACCTTTACGCCGAAAGCTTCAATCTCTTTTTGGGTTTCTTGGGCAGCCTCGTTGATTACGAGGTCGGTGAATGCTATGTTGGCACCTTCACTTGCAAACTTTATGGCAAGTGCTTTGCCTATGCCGCGTGCAGCACCTGTGATTAGTGCTGTCTTTCCTTCTAACAATTTCATATTGTAATATTTTTGTTTCCTTTATTATTTCGGGCAAAGTTATACAAATCTTGCTTAACAAACGGTATATCTGTCAGACTAACAGTGTGTTTTGCTTCGGTGGCACACTATTGTTTGCCTATTAGTAGATTGCAAATCTCTGTCCAGTCGAGTTCGCTGACACCAAGTGTATTGCTCGATTTTTTGCCTCTAAGCAAGACGCATTTCATGCCAGCAGCCAAGGCTCCTATGGCATCGGTGTCGGCTCGGTCGCCGATGACAAGTGTTTCCTTGGCAGAGATGCCGAGCATATTGGCGACCTTGGCAAACGGTACAGCTGACGGCTTTAACGCTCCAAGTTCTTCGGTACTCCATGCAGGAAGAGATCGGAAGAGCACACGTCTGAAC
>CALAVC010000083.1 GCA_937892095.1 uncultured Bacteroidales bacterium
ACGTGTGCTCTTCCGATCTACCGAATATAAAAGTAGCAGAGGCGGCTAAGATAATAGAAAACACACAACGCGATGTAAATATTGCACTTATGAACGAATTGTCTATCATCTTTGGTAAAATGGGAATAGAAACGGCTGATGTTATCGATGCGGCAGCAACAAAGTGGAATTTTTTGCCATTTGTTCCCGGTCTTGTTGGTGGACACTGCATAGGTGTTGATCCTTATTATCTTGATTATAAAGCTATTGAGCTTGGTTATCATACACAAATAATCAATCGTGGACGCTACGTAAACGATAGTATGGGGCGTTATGTCGCTTGCGAAACGGTAAAAAGGCTTGCCTCCAAAGGCATTGTTGTGCAAAGTGCAAAAGTGCTTATAATAGGCATTACGTACAAAGAAAATGTGAGCGACATACGCAACACTAAGTCGGTCGACATATACACCGAACTCAAGTCGTTTGGCATAAGCAGTGTTGATGTGTTCGATTCTCGTGCCTCAGCTGATGATGTTTTTCTTAGCTATGGCATAGCGATGTTGCCTTGCATTACAGATATTTACGATGCTATAGTTATAACCAATGCACACACCGAAACAAAGCAACAACTGACGGCAGAGTTTTTTGCTCATCATCTTAGTCGCAATGGCATAGTGTCTGATGTGCGTGGTGTGTGTCGCAATGTGCAAGGCTTCGACATGTGGCGACTATAACCCTCTACTCCAACACCTCCAACTTCCACCCGCGGAACACTACCACAGCCGTATGCAGTTCCCACTTTCGGTCGGTGCAACGCTCGTTTATGCGATGGTCGGCAAGGTAGCGTTGAAGTTGGCTTTCGGCGTCAGCTTTGAGTTTGGCTACCGTTTCGTCGGACGAGTTGAAGTTGCAATATTTTAGCTCAATCATGTAGGCATGACGTTTAGAGCCCAGAGGTTCAAGGTAGAGGTCGGTAAAACCGTGATTGGCTTCGAGTTCGGTATAGACCGTGTAGTTGGTATTCTTGCAGAAATGCGAGAGCATAAAGCCCTTAACGAAGGCTTCGCCTTGCGCATTGAAGTCGCGCTCCGAAGAAAAGTCGTGCATCACCGAAGCCAAATAAGCAATGTAAGGCTTGCACTCACCGCCAAACGAAAGTTGGTTCCAAAGTGTGTCGAGCTTATCCAAATCAGTGCGCCAACCGATAGTTTCGGCATAGCATTTTTCCATATATCGGCTAAATTGTATGCGCACTGCATTGTTGGGCACAACGAAAACTGGATAGCCATTCTCGTCGATGCCAAAACTTAGCAACCCCATATAAAACAATAGGCTTTTCAATATGGAAGCCCGATTGAGTTCTGCTATTGAAAACTCAGGATTGAGCTCAAACGATGTTTTGCCCTCGTTCAGAATCTTTTGTATAATCTCCGTCTTCTCGCCAAACGACTTCTCTATTTTTACCATCTTTTCCATTTTGAAGAAGTCGGTGGAGATATTTGGGTCGAGCATTTTTTCGGGAATGCGACCGCCTCTATCAACGTAATTTTGTAAGAAATAGAGTGCCATGTCGGTATTGAAAACCCTTTCTTCATCGATGCAATCTTGTGAGAAACAATAATTATTGAAGTAAGGTTTCATTATCGTAAAAAGCTCATCTACAGAGTGTTTGAATACGTTAGATGCATCGCGATAATACTCAAGCATTTGGCGCACTTCGCTTTCCGTAAGTCCCATTGCGCCATTGAGTTGACTTCTTAGAGATACGTTTCTGGCAATATTGAACCCGCTCGTTACGTCGCTCAACGTCAGCGGCGAGACGCCAGTGATGAAAATGCGTTCTACGGGTGCATCGTTGGCGGTAGTCATCGCTTTCAACACGTTGAAAAAGAGGCGGAAGAAGCCATCGCCGTGCGTGAGCGTGCGATATGCGTCCTCGTTGGTGGAGAAGAGAGTGTTGGCAAAATTGTCGTACTCGTCAATCATGATGTAGATTTTGTAGGGACAATTTTCCGCCATTTCAAACAAGTTCGAGAGAGCTAAGTCGCATTTGCCGTCGGCCTTAGCCACGTATTCTTCAGTGTTTTGGGGAAGATAATCTTTGTATTTTCTTATGAATGAGAGTATTGTGTTGTAGGTTTTTATGTTAAACGACTCCTCCACTCGTCCTTCGCTACTATCAATAGTCGAGAAGTTGAACTTCATTATCATGTACTTGCCTTGCTTGGGCGTGGTCTGGCGGTAGATGTCGAGGCCGCCAAAGTTGGCTTCGTAATCACCCGCGCGCAGAATGTCGTAATATGCCTCTAACATATTTAGATACAGACTTTTACCAAATCTGCGCGGACGAAGAAATATGATATATTTTGCCGCATCTTCAAAATAAGGAATGAACCTCGTTTTGTCGACGTAGTACGAGTTTTCTTTGCGTATGGTAACGTAGTCGGTTTCGCCGTAGGGGATGCGTCTCATTGTTCTCTGTATTATTTATTTAGCAAAAATATAGAATATTTTGGAAAGAGAGGAATTCCATGTGGGGGGCAGATTCTCTTGAGAAAGACAATCAATGCAAATTTGGTTATTCTCTTTCAATTGCGCCGGCAGCCAAAAAAATATTCTCACTTTTTGCAGCAAATTCTCATTCTCTTTATAACTTTACGCTTGCCAATCACCGAAGCCCTTCGTGGGCGAGTGGGTGGCAGACATATTTATAAAAGGCGTTGAGTCAACGTCTTATCTGCGGCATCTTGAATCTCGCAAATTCGTTAATGTATTCGCACGGTAAGGCAATGTTCAATGTCCATGGTGATGTGTATTATCAGTTAGAGCGCTGAAGATGCGTTCTATCATTTTGATATATACATTCTGCGTGGGCTTCGGCATTGCTTATCCTCGGATACAAGGCAATGCGAGAGCCAAAGGTGCGGGATGAGCGATGAGTCAGATTCCCGCGCTTTTTTTGTGTAGAATGTTCAACTAACATCAAGTTCTTGGGAGTCAGCTTGGCTAAAAGGGATATGAGATGCCCGCACTAAAACTGATAACCCAAAATCCGTTCCGAATACTCGGCGTTTATGCCAACGCCCGACCTGCCGACATTGTGTCGAACTGCGACGACATGGAGGTTTGTTTGTCTGTCAATCAGAGCGTGTCGTTTGACTTGGATTTCAACAACCTCATGCCAACCGTAACTCGAACGCAAGAGACTGTGGCACAGGCTAAAAGCAAAATTAACCTGCCCAAAGACAAACTGAAATACGCCCTGTTTTGGTTTGTGAAAGACTCGTCGTCGGCTCATGCGATGAACTATCTGAAAAATGGCGACTTCGACAATGCCGACAATGTTTTTGAGATAGAGGATGCCTTTTCCACCCGAATAAACAAGGCGGTGGTGGCGATGATGCAAAATGACTTGGGTACAGCCATTGCCAACATTACGGAGATGATTCACGACAACGACGATTTAGGTCTGCGCGATGCCTTTGTGAAAGCCATTTGTGGCGATGCTTTTTCGATAAGCGAAGAGGAACTTGCACACCTATTTATAGATAAGTTGCTTGAAGAAATAAACGCTTCGGATTTAATGGACTTGTTTCAAGAGTTTGGCGTCTCAGAAAATGATGACGATTATTTGAGAGAAAAAGCCATAGCCGAACCCATTTCAAACATCTACGCAGAGATAGCCAAGGCAAAGGCTGTGAAGCGTGACGATGCCAATGCCAATCTTCGGGCAGGCAAAGCATTGATGAACAATACAAAGCCAGACTTGGCGAAAGTGAAAGACTTGTTGGGTGCGACCGACATGAAATATCAAATGCTTGCAGATGACTTGGCAGAGACGATTATGCAGTGTGGCATCTACTATTACAACAATACCGACGATGACGACAGCGTTGAAAATACACTAACCATTCAAAAATACGCTTGCAAAATTGCAGTTGGCAAAATGTGTAAAGACCGATGCAAGGAGAACTTGAGGATTCTTGAGAGAAAGAAGGAGGAACTACCACCTAAGGAAGTAAGGTATTATGACAAGAAAATCAAGGAGGCTCTGGCTACTTATATGACGCAGCCTAACAAGATTAGTTATGCTATTGACTTGATTAAAAAGGTGATGCCTTATTTGATGTCTATCAAGGAGATGCTTGGTGGCAATGACACATACTACCTTAGAATATCAACCAAGATAGTTAACATGTCTCTACATAATGTCATAGAAGAATTCAATGACATTATGAATGATGATGATATTCAACTTCAAATTATACTTGGAAAGGTAACAAGTGTCTTTGAGCAAGCTTGGAAGGCTACCCTTTACATGGATAAGCTGGATATGGAACCAGAATTCAGAAGTGGTAGATACAATAAAAATCGTTCTGTTTTGAGAGATCAGGTAAAACAACTAATAAACGTATATCAAACAGTTTCGTTAGACATGCGTGGTGAAACAGAAATCTTTGAAGGTTGTAGAACTATTACAGACTTCAACAACTATTCAAAGTTGTTTCCTGACGGCAAGTATGCATCTCAAGTAAAGGGAAAGATTGAAAAGTTGGAGTTTGATGCATGTGAAACCACACAAGACTGCCAAGCTTTCAGTGATAAGTATCCTCGATCTATATATGACATCAATGCCAAGTGGGAAGAATGCTACTATAACCAGTGTAACAGTATATCATTATATGAAGGTTATCTGAGATATTACCCCAATGGGAAATATGTATCGCAAGCAAAGGCAAAAATTGATAAACTCTCTTATGAGTCTTGTCAAACCATTAGTGATTACAAGGCATATATGTCTAAATTCCCCGATGGAAAATATTTCTCACAAGCTAAAAATATTGTAGATGACGAAGAGATGTGGCGTCGATGCACGTATTCAAACAATAAAGATTTGTATAAAAAGTATCTTGTGAAATTTCCCAATGGTCGTCATAAGACGGAGGCTGAACAGAAAGTCAGATCTTGCTACATCGCCACAATGTGTTATGGCAACTACGACCATCCGCAAGTGCTGGTTTTGCGAGATTTTAGAGATTCTGTCTTATTGCACCACTCTTGGGGACAAGAATTTGTTCGGTTCTACTACAGAAATTCGCCCAATTGGGTTGAACACCTAAAGGACAAGCAGCTGATAAACAAAGCTATCAGAGCAATATTAGATAAATTCATAATACTATATAAATATGTCAAGAAATAAACTTTTGGTTTGCCTAATGTTCCTGTCAACTTGGGCAACGGCGCAAACTCCTGACAGCCTGTTTCAAGTTCAGCAACAACAAATCAATGTGCTTGATGAGAATGTTCTAAAGATGGAACAATGTTTTGACAGTATGTTTTTTGCTCAGAAAAACCAAATCGTTGCACTTGAGCAAAAGTTGCAAAGCATCGAGCAAAACAATGCTTCGTTCAATGTCCAACTGACAGATTTGA
>CALAVC010000084.1 GCA_937892095.1 uncultured Bacteroidales bacterium
TTCCTTAAATCCGGGCACTCCAAGTGCAAAATCTTGCGGACCTTGCGAATAATTTGCTCTGATGTGCAGACCTTTCAGTTGAGCCTCTAAGTTCCCGTATGCCGTCTTCGACGTGCGCTGATTGATCGAAAAAAAGTCATCAGAAATAGGCGTACAAGCAGATGTCGAATTCTGATAACCTCCCGTAATGCTGACGTTTATATCGTCTTTCCTAAATGCAACAAATCCGTTCACCATCTTTGCCTCTCGTGCCAATTGTGGCTTCTCAAACATCGACTGCGCAGGCGTGTTTGGCTCAATAATCGAATATGTTTCATCGACATATTCGTTCGTTATCGCATTTTTCGACTTCGTCCTATATTCAGCTCTCGCAAGGTCTTCAACCGACATGTAGCCGCCACCCGCATAATTGTAATCGTCCAAATATATATGCTCGTCGGGGATTATATATATGTTCTTGTTGCAACGTTCGCCTTGTATCATGTTCACAGAAACCCCTGCCGTGACGTACTTGCACATCTTTTTCCGAAGTCCAACGTTTATGTTGCCCGATGAATTTGTCCCCACACTCGCCGTAGCCACAATCGAGTTGTCTTCTTCCGAACTTTTCTTACTTACGATGTTTATTACGCCTTGCACAGCGTTTGTCCCATACAGCACCGATGTCGCTCCTCGCACGACCTCTATGTGGTCTATGTCCACAAACGAAATCGGCAGCATGTCAAAAGCTATGCCTCCAAACGCATAATTATGACAAATCCGCCCGTCTATCATCAGTAGCGTATTCGAGTTCTCTGTGTACAGAAGCATCTGGTTGTCCGGAATATTGTTCAAACCTCGTATGTGAACGTCATAATTTCCATTACTCTTTTCCTGAACTATAATTCCCGGAATAAGTCGCAAAGCCTCTTCTATCGACGTTACGCCATACGTCTGCATCTCTGCGTGCGAAAGACTCGTCGTCGACAGTGGTGCCGTAAACGTACTCTCGTCTTTCTTCGTAGCCGCTGTAATGCTCTTGTTCATTATCAAGTTAAAAAGCTCGTCCACCGACGACACTCCCAACAACTCAACTGCCGCCATAAGGTCTTCCAATGGCAAGTCAGATAGTTCCGTCGTCGACATTGCAAGCACCTGTTCGCGTGTCAGTTTCGACTGACCACTTGTCGTGCCAACTGTCAATACAACCGATAGAATCACTATTATAATGCGTTTCATCTCTCCCGTAAGTTTTAGTGTTTCTATTGTGTTTTTCTTATATCTATTTATCGCAGGCTAACCGAAAACCATAAGTCCTTATATTCGAAGTATATGCCATGCAGTCTATACCCCGATACGAGTTGTAGCAATATGCATCTATGCTTTCCCAGCCACCACCCTTTATGCAACGGAAGATACTCTTAGTCGTGCATATCGGGTCCACACTGTTTTGGTCCGCATTAGTCTCGGCATAGAAATTCGCATTGTAGTAGTCTGCTGTCCATTCCCACACGTTTCCACTCATGTCGTACAGTCCCAATTCATTTGCTGCTTTCGACTTCACTTCCATAAGGTGCACACCACCCCATTCAAAACTTGGGTTGCCAAACACGCACACCTCTTCCGACTTGTCAGAGCCTGCCCACAAGTGGTAGCGCCTCCCTCCATTTTCTTCTACTATCGTCGCTTCATTCCCTCCGTTGGCCGCAAATTCCCATTCCGCCTCTGTCGGCAGTCTGTACGCAGCTCCCGTCAGTTTGTTTAGTTCGACAATAAATTCGTCAATAAGCTCATAATTCAACCAGTAGCACGGATACTTATCTCCCTTGCCATCGCCTTCGCTATAGTCCTCAGCTTCGTTATATGCTTCTCTCTCCCCATATCGGTTCATGTAGCCGTCGTTGTTCGTGTCGGCAAGTGGCTTCCATTTGGCAGCCGTCGGGTCGTCTGTGCCCATAACCGCAATCCAAAGGTCCTGTGTAACTTCCGTCTGACCAATAAGATAATCTTTGCTTATGCTCACGCTGTGTACCGGACCCTCTGTGCTCTGTGCATCCACCCGATAGTTCTGTCCCACTGGGTCCGTCGCCTGGCTCCCCATGTAAAAGGTTCCATGCTCCACGCCTACCATCTCATAAACAAGCTCTCCGTCAACATACAAGTTACCACTCGTGTCAGCTGTTACGTTTCTCTGATTTGCGCGGATTTTTTCTTCTGTCGAATTGCTATCCGTATCGTCATCATCACACGCCGTCGTAAAAAGCGAACCCATTATTAGTAGTGGAACAAAATACCTGCCTATAGATCGGAAGAGCACACGTCTGAACTCCAGTCACACTTGAATCTC
>CALAVC010000085.1 GCA_937892095.1 uncultured Bacteroidales bacterium
CGACGCTCTTCCGATCTGTCTGTCCCGTCGTCGGTCTCCTCTTCGCAAGACCCCAATCTGCAAGGTGCTGTCGATGCTTTTGTCAACAACAACAAACAACTCATGGGCGATGCCGTCATCATGATGGCGCAGGCAGCCGACTCTCTCGCACACATCGGTCAAGACGCCTTGAACCTTGGTAAGACGCTCGCACAAAAATATGCCGACCGCATAGCTCAAAGTGTCGTTGGCTCCGATGTTAATAACACAAAAAACAAAGCTGTCGACGAAGCTAAAGTACAAGTCGACAATATATTTGCCATCATCGAAGAGGCTACTCGTCTCGCCAAACAAAAAGCAGACTCCGTACTAACCAAAGCTCGTAAGTAGACCTCACATTACGCCCATACTACTCATCCAAACATATTACGCCATGAAAACAATCAAATTCTTTTTGGCAACCATTTGTTGCCTTACCCTCTTCTCCACGCAAAGTTTTGCACAGTCTAAAAGCGCAACCTCTGTTCGCGAAAAAGCCATTGCTACCGCCGAAAAGTTCGAGGCTAAACTCGAGGCTGCAAAGCGTAAAGTTGCAAAAGCCGATTCTGCTTTTGCCGCTGCCGACTCTCTAATCGAAATGACTAAGGCAGAAATAAAAGACCTCAAAAAACAAAAAGATGAGAAGCTCGCAGAGCTCAAAACGCAAAAGTCGGAACTAAAAAGTTTTCTAAAGTCAAAAGAAGCCAGCGTTCGCAAAGAAGCCGAAAAAACACAGGCACAACTCGACAAAACCTTTGCCAACGACATGAAGGTCATCGACAAGAAAATACAAGTGGCCGAAAAAAATCTTACCAAGTTCGAGGCTTTAAAAGACAAAACCAAAGACACTATGAAAGCCGTCAAAGAGCAACTAAAGTCTTCGCAGAAAAACTACGATGACGCTGTTAGCAAACTTGACGAACAATAACCGATGAGCAAAGCATACTTTATCAGTGGGGTAGATACCGATTGTGGCAAGACCTACGTCGCAGCTCGCCTTGCGGCACATCTCCGTGCCTCTGGACGTAATGTCATTACCCAAAAACCCGTGCAAACAGGTTGCACCACGGTGGCCGAAGATCTTGTCGAACATCGCAAAGTCATGGGATGTAACATGTTGCCCGAAGATCGCGAAAAACGCACGTGTACGTATCTGTTTCCCATTCCTGCTTCGCCACATCTCTCAGCTCGTCTTGCAGGGCAGTCTATCGACGTCAGTCAGATTAGCAAAGACACTCAGTACCTCTTGCAACGCTACGACATAGTCCTCGTTGAAGGTGCGGGTGGGCTCATGGTGCCTTTAACCGATGAACTACTCACCATTCAATACGTTGCTGCTCAAAAGTTGCCTCTCATTCTCGTGACAACTTCAAAGCTCGGCGGCATAAATCACGCAATCCTCAGTATGGAGGTCTGTCGTGTCTATGGCGTCGAACTTCATATTGTCGTCTACAATCGCTTCCCGTCAGACGATAAAGTCATGGCCGACGATGCCTACGAAGTCATAAGTCAACACGCCAAACGTCTCTTTCCAAATGTGAATATTGTCGACTTTAAAAGTGCCGACAGTTTCTACAACACGAATATGTAGGTCTGCACATCATCATAAAAAACTATAAATAAATCACCAACGTCAACCACCCAATGCCTGCATTCTTGTTTATTCTGATAATAGTCGTCTTCTTACTTGCAAGTGGCTATATAGCTTCTAAAATCTGTCGTGTACTCAAACGTCGCCCCACGTGGGTACGACTATCCGTATGGGGCATTGTCTTGCTCTTAGACTTTGGTTTCTTTCTGACAAAAATATTCGATTTTCTTCCCATTGCCGTCCTCCGACCCTTATACATCGTCAGCACCATGTGGCTCGTCGTCGTGCTCTATGGCTTCATATCTTTTCTCACGCTCGACATCGTACAACTCGTTGCTATGAACGCAGGAGCAAGTCGTCTCTATCATTCTCCCCGACAAGTCGCTATAGCCACTTTTATAACCACCATTCTTCTCATCTATGGCGTCTTCAACGCCAAGTCGCCCGATGTCGTAGAATACAACGTCAGCACCAATAAAATGCCTGTTGGCAACGACATACGTGTAGCCCTCGTAAGCGACTTACACATGGGATATGCAGTAACCGATGCCGATATAGTTAAGTTGGTCAATCTGACCAACGCTCTCAATCCTGACGTCATTTGCATTGCAGGAGATCTTATCGACGGCGACCTAAAACCTGTCATAACCGAAGACATCGGACGCAATCTTGAAAAATTTTCAGCTCCGCTTGGCGTCTACGCCATAATGGGCAACCATGAGTATCTCGACGATAACATTCGTGCCGAGCAATATATCCGCACCCTCAAGGGTGTCAATCTCTTGCGCGACTCTGTTGCCTTTGCTGGCAGCAATATAGCCATTGTCGGACGAGACGACATCTCCTATCGTCGTGCCTACTCTGCCGAACGTAAAACTCTTAAAGAACTCTTGTCATCCCATTCAGACGACATGTTAACCATAGTCCTTGACCATCAGCCCATAGCCTTCCGCGAAGCTGAAGAACAGGGTGTCGACTTCAACCTTTCTGGGCATACACATGCCGGTCAAGTTTGGCCCATGCGTTTCTTCACAAGCCGCTTGTTTGAACTCGATTATGGTTGTGCCAGCACAGGCAATACAACGGCCGTTGTAACATCTGGCTTTGGTACGTGGGGACCACGTGTCCGTATCGGTAGCCAAGCCGAAGTTGTCCTCCTCAACATCAAAGGAACACACAAGTGATGCCATCAGCCTATTCCTCTCAGTTGCTCGACAATGCAGTGGGGCAGTTCGCACGTTTGCCAGGCATTGGGCGCAAGACTGCTCTGCGTCTCGTCTTGCACATCTTGCGACAAGACCCTGCCGAAGTCCGAATGTTTACCGATGCCATCTCGACACTTCGTTCCGACATTCGCTACTGTCGTTGTTGCCACAACCTATCCGACACCGACCTTTGTGAAATATGTGCCAATCCACGACGCGATGCACGTACTCTGTGTGTAGTCGAAAGCGTCCGCGACGTTATGGCAATCGAAGCCACTCACCAATACAATGGTGTCTATCACGTCCTCGGTGGTGTAATTTCACCCATGGACGGCATCGGTCCCGACGACCTAAATATCGACTCTCTCGAATCTCGCATTTCGGCTGGTAATGCCGACGAAGTTATCCTTGCCCTCAGCACAACGCTCGAGGGCGATACAACAAACTACTACATATATCGCAGACTTGCTCCCTACAACGTCAAGATAACCACCATTGCGCGTGGCGTAGCTGTGGGCGACGAACTCGAGTATGCCGACGAAGTAACTCTCGGACGCTCCATAATGAACCGCGTCCCATTCAATGGTACCAATACGTAAAATCAAAAATACATGGAAGATTTTCTACTTCGACTAAAAAAAGTTTTTCGAGGGACTGTTATCCCAGCAGTCTGCTCGTCGCTCATATTCATTGGCTCTGTCTACGACCACAAACCCTTTGTCGATGATTCCATGGGTGCCAAGATTACCATCGCTCTTCTCGCTCTTGCCATGCTTGTCTTTGCCGCCACGTCAATCTATTTTCGCCACGCCTCAAATGGCATGACAGAAGAGGCTGATGATGACAAGAAAAACAAATATTTCTCGGCCTACCGCATCCGTATCTGTGGGCTCTCTCTAATGATGTTTCTCAGTTCGGTAGTCTACATGCTAACCCATGGCACGCAAGGTCTTTACCTCGCCGCCATCTTCTTACTCATAACGCTTCTTTCCTACCCAACCAAAACATTTGTTTTCGGTCGATAAACTATGACTCAACCTCTCGAAACCCGTAAGATAGCTGTCGATTTCGACGGGACAATTGTCGAAGATGCCTATCCTGCCATAGGGCGTGAACGTCCTTTTGCCTTGCGCACCCTTCGTGCCTTGCAAGAGAAAGGCTTCGTACTCGTCTTGTGGACATGTCGTACAGGCACTGAGTTGCAAGAGGCAATCGACTTCTGTCAAAAGGGTGGGGTAACCTTCTATGGCATCAACGAAAATTTTGCTGGCGAACCCGATGGTGGCGCACGCAAAATCGATGCCGACATATATATAGACGATCGCAATTTTGGCGGACTACCTTCTTGGGGCGAAATATACCACAAGCTATGTGGCGAAGATGTCAACGTCAACCGTCAAGACAACTCTTCCCGCTCCAACACGAGTTCGCTAAGTAAAATCCGACGTGCTCTACTCGGCAAATGACAAACCCTAACATATCTCGCCCCGATTTTAGTGTCGTCGTTGTCAGCTACAACGGTGCCGACTTGCTGATGCTAATGCTTTCGTCGGTCAAGCGTGCTCTCGTTGGTCTGTCTGCCGAGGTCTTTGTGGTCGACAACAACTCAGCCGAAGATGTTTGCCACCAAGTCGCCACGCAACACCCCGAGGTTCACCTCATTGCGCAATCCGGAAACAAAGGTTTCGGCACAGCCAACAATATTGCTCTTCGTCTTGCAAGTGGACGCTATGTCGTCATTCTCAACCCCGACACAATCGTCCCCCACACATTCTTCCATCAGCTGAAAGAAATTATGTCTGCAAGTGCAGGCTCAGGTGCAATAGGCGTTCGCATGGTTAATGGCAACGGACTCTATCTTCCCGAGTCGAAAAGAGGCTACACAACCGTCCGTACATCTTTCTTCAAGTTGTCGGGACTATGGCATCTATCTCCTCGCTCGCCAATCCTCAATGCCTACTATATTGGCAATGAGGCTGAAACGTCTGTCTGCACCGCTCCCATACTCTCAGGTGCTTGCATGGTCTTTACTCACGAACTAATGGACCGTGTCGGCATGTTCGACGAAGCCTACTTCATGTATTGTGAAGACAACGACCTAAGTTGGCGAATGCATAACGCAACTTCTGGCAACGTATATCGTGGCGACGTATCGCTTATACATTTCAAGGGGCAGAGCACTCCACGACAAAAACATATCATAGACCATTTCTACAAGTCTATGATATATTTTGCCCGAAAATTTGAATATGCTCACCACAATGTTTTCGGCAGAGCACTCATTTGGACTGGCATAAAAACAGCACATTTCTTTGCACTTGTCAAGTGTTATGTCCTCCGAACACTCGAACGTCGTGCACAATTTTATCGTCCCAATCATATTTTCCTTGTCAGTAATGTCGAGCGCCATGTCTCTAATTATCAAACTGTAAATGCGTCAGATTTATCTTCGCTCGAAATCTCAAAGTCCGATGCTGTTGTCTTCGACATCGATGCCGACTTAAATGTAGCCATCGAATATATGCGTTCGCACCCTCGTGAGACAACCTATGGCTTCTTCAACCCAGACAACAACAACACTATTGTTTTCTACAACAATAGATGCTACAACATCAATCAATGAAAAATTTCATTCTTTCTTTCCTCTGCCTATTTATATTCCCACATGTCATAGGTGCTCAGCAAGTTGTTTTTGCCGATGATGCTTCGCAAACAGCATTTGCCGACATCTACGCCATCGACAACGAATCTTTTGCTCGTCACATATCCTCTGTAACTGACCGAGCTAAGGCTTCGTTCTTGCGCGAATATATGGCCCTTATGAACTACACCGCTGCCAACACGCAAGCCAACTACGATGCCTATATCGCTGCTTCCGATTGTGCTTTCGATGATGTTGCCAAATCTGCCTACGCCGAAAATCTCACTTGTCAACTTCACATACATAAATGTATGGTCTACATGTATAGTGGTAGTATGGTAAGTGGTGGGCTCCAGTTCTGGAAGTCGTACAGAGCCTTCAAGCAGGCCGAGCAAAAATATCCCAACTACACTGGTCAACTCTCTTTTCGTGGCATATACAACATACTCTTTTCGCAAATCCCCGAAAAGTGGAAAACCCTCAAAGGTCTCCTCGGTTTGCCCGATGGCAATCTGGAACTCGGTTTTAAGCAAGTCGAACAATATCGTAAGGCTGTCGCTACACTGCGTGGCGTCGGTGACGAAGCTCTCGTATTCTCCTTTGTTAATATGTTTTTTAGTCACGACCAAAATCTGACTTCAGAACTAACCAAACTCATAAAGCAAAACCCAACTGCCGTCGTGCGCTATGCCTATGTCCTTAGCTGTGGTCAGCGGCAGATGGGCTCCGAAGCCGAGGCCACCCTACAAGCCACCGATACCAAGACTTTCGACAGATTCCCACTCCTCTATCATCAGCGAGCCAAATATGCCCTCCGACGTGTCGACACTAAAAACGTTATTCACTGGTCGCATAAATTTTTAGACACCTATCGCGGTGTCTCCAACAAAAATAATGCATATTTGCAAATGGCTTATGCCTATCTGTTTATGGATAACAAAGCCATGGCTAAGCAAATGGTCGACAAGTGTCTTGCCGTGAAAAGTGATTTTGACATCGACCGCCGTAGCCACGAAGAGGCCGAACGTCTCATGAAGTCCGACACTACTATGCTTCGCGCACGTTTCCTCTTTGAATATGGCAACTTTGCAGAGTCGCTCCGCACACTCGAACGCCACACACCGTCAAAAGACGATGTCGTGGAGCATACCTTTCGCAGAGCTCGGGCCAACGAAAAGCTTGGCAATAAAGCCGTTGCCATCAAACAATATGACAACGTAATTGCCCTTTCGCAAAACGATACAAGATATTTCGGACCATATTCTTGTGTCTACGTTGCCGATCTCTACCTTTCATCGGGCGATAAGACACGCGCTCTGCATTATGTCGATATGGCCAAGAAACTCAACAACGGCGAATATCAAAAAGAACTCGACCAACGCATCGAACTGACACGACGTGCCATAAATGGTAAGAAATGACGGATTTAAGTTTCCCTAAAAAAGAAAAGCTATGTGGGCAAGTTGCCGTCGAAAAACTTTTTGCCGACGGAAAAGCCACCATAAAATATCCTCTCCGACTAATCTACACAACGTCGGAGCGCAAAGCCGATGTCCCACTCTGTCGCCTTATGGTTAGCGTCAGTAAGCGGCGCTTCAAGCATGCAGTCGACCGAAATAGGGTCAAACGCCTTGTTCGCGAAGCATATCGGCTCAATAAGCACGTTTTGCTTTCTGCCCTACAATGTAAAGAGTTTGAGGGACTAACGCTCAGTATGGCATATGTCTTTATTGGCGACAAACTGCCCACCTATCAGACTATCGAAAAGTCAGTCCTCGTAACTTTTGCCAAGCTGACAGAAGCCCTCGGCTTAGCAACAGATTCTGAACCGCAAAACATCGGTTGACTATGTCTGTGTGGCAAAAATTGAGTAAATTTCTCTCGTGGATGCTTATCTTGCCCATCCGATTCTACCAACTCGCCATCTCGCCACATACACCACCAATGTGCCGCTTTACGCCAACGTGTTCACAATATGCCATCGAAGCCCTTCGCAAACATGGCCCTCTACGTGGCTTATGGCTTGCAATCCGACGCATATTGCGTTGCCGACCCGGAGGGGGAAGTGGCTACGACCCAGTCCCATAAAAACTTCTACATGTGCCAATGTATAGTCTTCGTACCCGAAAACCCATATCCGAAGAAGAGGCTCTAAGTCGATGGGCTCGCAAATGTTCCGTAGCCGAACATTGTTCGGGCGAAGTGCGTAACTCATGCAAGGAGTGGGGACTATCTACCGAAGCTACCAATCGCATCGTCAGTCGCCTGCAAGCAGACCGATATATCGACGATAGTCGCTACGCACCCATCTTTGTCAAAGATAAGGTACGTTTCAGTGGCTGGGGACCAATCAAGATTCGCATGACACTTCTCGGCAAAGGCATCGACGAAGTTCTCGCCGACAATGCTATCGATTCTTTCGACAAGCAAGAATGGCAAGGAGTCCTAATCTCAGCTCTAAAAACAAAACTACGCACCATAACATCCGACGATGGTCAAAAGATATATGCCTCGCTTGTTCGTTTTGCTCTTTCGCGTGGCTTCTCTTTCGACCAAGTAAATACAGCTATCCGACAAATACGTCAAGAAGAAAAATGAAATCCTACGAACAAATTCTCGATGATATATATAATCGCTTCCCCGTCTATCAGCAAGTCGGGCAAGTGGCTCTAAAACCCGGACTCGACAACATAACCAAAATATGTCAGCATATCGGCAATCCCGAACGCTCCTTTAAGGTTATCCACGTCGCTGGCACCAACGGCAAAGGGTCTGTCAGCCATTCTATAGCCGCCATATTGCAGTCGGCAGGATACGTTACTGGTCTTTTTACTTCGCCACACTTGGTCGACTTTCGCGAGCGAATACGTGTCGATGGTTGCATGATTGATAAAGACGAGGTTGTCGGCTTCTTCGACCGCTACGACATGTTTCTCAACGAGCTGTCCCCTTCGTTCTTCGAAATTGTTACGGGCATGGCGTTCGACTATTTCCACCGTATGGGTGTCGAAGTCGCAGTTGTCGAAGTAGGGCTCGGAGGCCGTCTCGATAGCACCAATATTGTTGAGCCCGACTTAAGCATAATAACCAATATAGGTCTCGAACACACTCAATATCTTGGCGATACGCTTGCCAAAATCGCTACGGAGAAAGGGGGGATAATCAAGTCTGGTCATCCCGTTGTCATTGGCGAACGACACGACGAGACAGACCCAGTCTTCGAACGTATAGCCCAAGAAAAAGACTCTTCTATAGTCTTTGCGCAAGACATACTTCACCTTGTCGATTGCAAACCATCTAATGTTGGCATGACTTGCAAACTCGAACACGTCAGTGGTATGCAATTCAGTGTAGATTATAGTCTGACAGGTCTTTGTCAGACTCGCAATATACTCACGGTCATGGCTGCCGTCGACGAACTTCGAGCTCTTCTCTACGACATTCCCGATCTTGCTGTCCGCGAGGGTCTTCGTGCTGTACAAGAACTCACTGGGCTGCAAGGTCGATGGCAACGTATCTCTTCTTCGCCCGACATAATTGCCGACACTGGTCATAACGAACATGGTGTACGTCTGCTTGCCCAGCAACTTAGCCAAGTCGCAAGTTCTTATCGACAGATTCACATAGTTTGGGGCATGTCGTCCGACAAGAACCCCGAAAAGGTTATAGACCTCCTTCCCAAGAACGCACGCTACTACTTCACTCAGGCCGGTGTCCGTCGTGCCACACCAGCTGCCGACCTCTATGACATCGGGCTTTCGCTCGGACTCGACTGCCATTTCTACCCAACTGTTAGGCAGGCTTTCGACCGTGCCAAGCGTGCAGCCCTCAAAGATGATCTAATCCTCGTCGGTGGTAGCAATTTTGTTGTTGCCGAAGTGTTATAAACCAACCAAGAAGTTTTGCTTTTTATGATTGTAATCTACGTAGTAATACTTGCTGTTGTGGTCGTCTTTGCCATACAAAACACCGCGGCTCTGACAATACACTTCCTAAGCTTCGACTTCCACATGCCACTGTCTATCCCCATCATTATGTCCCTACTCATCGGCATTTTGATTGGTGCACTCTATTTCCAGGTAAATAGCTATAAGGAGACGCGTCTGCTGAAAAAACAGATTAAAGAAGCCGAAGCCAAAGCCAATAAAACCGAGATGGAAAATAAACTCTTGCAACACCAACTCGACGAGAATATTGCCATGAGAAAAGGAAATTTAGATGCCGACGGAAGAGCTAAAATCAGCAAGTAAGCCAAAGCTCAGACTCTTGTTGCCTTTCGTTGGCAACGTTTCGCATTGGGCTCTTCTTTTGTTCGGACGTGCCGTACTCGATACGTCCGACCTCTACGAACGCCGATCGTTTCGCACTCGCACTGTCATACTCGGACGAGATAGCCTTGTCGAAATGAATGTGCCTGTTCACACAGTCCATCATCTTCCCTATAAGCAAATAAAGCTAAATTACGACTCCCCATGGCCTCAGCAGCATATCTATGCTTTGCAAACAGCCTATAACTCTACGCCCTATTTCGAGTTCTTTGCGACCGACTTTGAGCGTCTCTATGCTCTGCAATACGAATACCTTTTCGACTTCAACGTTGCCATAATGAATCTTATTGCTCGTCTTATCGGTGTCGAACTAAGCTATTCTCAACCATCTGATTTGTCCGACGACGATGCTGTTCTCGACCTTCGTGGTGCCATCCTTCCTCGTCATGTCGAAAGACTAAACGCACTTTGTCAACCTATCCCATACTCGCAAATCTTTAGCAAGCCATACGTCAATAGACCATTCTCTCCCAACTTGTCTATGTTCGACTTGCTCTTTAATATGGGACCCGAAAGCAGAATCGTCTTGCGCCAAATGATTGGATAACACATTTTGAATGTGTCAAAAATATTAATCCTCGTCGAGAAATAGCCTAAGTTCAAGTTGATAATGCAACAGTAGGCAATCTTCAGAGGGGGTGGTTAAA
>CALAVC010000086.1 GCA_937892095.1 uncultured Bacteroidales bacterium
GGACTGGCACCGTCTATACCACCAACCGTCGCGTCTGGGAACATGATGAAGAATTTAAGCGTAAACTCGAGACGGTGCGCGCTATGGCTGTCGACATGGAGACTGCTACACTTTTCACCGTAGGTTTTCATAACGAAATCCCCACTGGTGCTTTGCTTCTCGTCTCCGACCAGCCCATGATTCCCGAAGGCGTCAAGACAACCGAAAGCGATCGTCATGTAACAGCTGAATATGCTCGTCCGCACCTCGAAATAGGGGTGGCTGCTCTTCTCGAAATACTTCACGACGGCAACTCTGTTAAGCACCTTCGTTTCTGATGGCTTCTGCTAATCTGACCTCCGACGACATCCTGAAAGAGCTTCGGGCTGGGGCGTATCGGCCCGTCTACTTACTAATGGGCGAAGAAACGTATCCAACCGATGTCATATCGTCCTACATAGAAAAAAATGCTTTGCCCGAGGAGGCTCGCTCGTTCAATCAGCTCGTGGTCTATCGCAAAGACACGTCCTTTAAGCAAATAGCTCTCGAGTGTTCGCAATATCCAACCTTTGCCGATCGGCGAGTCGTCATTGTCAAAGAGGCACAGATGTCGGGCTCTTCGCACTCTGACAACATCGATAATCTTGAGGGATATGTTACCCACCATTTGGACACGACAGTCCTCGTCATTTGCTATAAGTATAAGACCATAGCACGTACGAAGAAGATTGTCAAGGCCATAGAAAAAATAGGTGGTGTTGTCCTCGAAAGCAAAAAGCTATACGACAATCAGATGGCGGCTTGGATAACAGCGCATGCTCGTCAGCGAGGCTTGTCGATAGAAGAAAAGGCTGTTGCTCTTCTTGTCGAAAGCATTGGCAACAACCAGACGGGAGTGGCGCAGGCTTTCGACAAGATAAGTGCAGCCGTCGGTACAAACCTTACGACGGTTACGGCCGACATGGTCTACCAACATGTTGGCATAAGCAAAGAATATAACGCTTTTGAACTTAGCAATGCCCTCTTTGCGCGTAACGCCGACAAGGCCTATAAGATTGTCAAAGCCTTTGGCGGTAACGACAAGCAATACCCTTTGCCAGCCATTATGGCGGCGTTACACTTTTCTTTTCTTCGTCTCTTTTTGTTTACCTATGTCAAGGCAACGACCAAGGATGTGGGTAAGGCAGCTTCGGCTGCAGGCGAACGTAGCGAATACAATGTCAAGACCCGACTTATGCCAGCGGCTCAGAACTTCAATGCCGTGCGTTGCATGAAAGCCCTCGAATATATTAACGAATATGATATGCGCTCCAAAGGTTATGGTGGCGCACCCACAAGCAATCGCGATATGCTCGTAGAACTTGTGGCCAAAATCCTCAATTGCTGAAATAACACAGTCTAAAAATGGCAAAAAACTTCATAGACACTCCGCTAATGAAGCAGTATATGAGCATTAAGGCTAAATATCCTGATGCTATGCTACTTTTTCGCGTGGGAGACTTCTATGAAACGTATATGGACGATGCCCCCAAAGCGGCAAAAATACTTGGCATAACGCTTACGCAACGTAATGGTACTCAGCCTGAGTTGGGTGCACTTGCTGGTTTCCCCTATCATGCACTCGACACCTACCTACCCAAACTTGTGCGAGCAGGCTTACGCGTGGCCGTCTGCGACCAACTCGAAGACCCTAAGACTGCCAAAGGCATCGTCAAGCGTGGCGTAACCGAGCTTGTCACCCCGGGTGTAGCTCTTACCGATGGCGTCCTCGACATCCACGAAAACAACTTTCTTTGTTCCGTCAACTTGCAAGGACATATGATAGGCATTGCTTTTCTCGACATCTCGACAGGCGAGTTTATGATGGGGCAAGGCAATGCCGCTTATGCCGATAGGCTTATGGCTACTTTCCGACCCAAAGAAGTCCTCTTTGAGAAAGGGAAAAGACAAACTTTCGTCGAGGCATTTGGTAGTAAGTGGACAACATATCCGTTTGACGATTGGGCCTACGTGGAGTCGTCGGCACGCGACAGACTCGTAAAACATTTTGGCACTCAAAACCTCAAGGGGTTTGGCATAGAAGATGAACGACTTGGCGTGACTGCAGCAGGTGCCATACTATACTACCTCGACGTAACCGAGCACGATAACCTAAGCCACATTGCTCGTCTAAGTCGTATCGACGAGCAAGACTACGTTTGGCTCGACCGCTACTCAATTCGCAATCTTGAAATATTTAGCGATGGACGCGATGGTGCAACAGGGCTTGTCGATGTGCTCGACCATGCAACCACACCAATGGGCAGTCGTCTGCTCAAACGTTGGCTTACAATGCCCTTGCGCGACATTCGTAGCATTGTGCGCAGGCAAAATGCTGTAAGTGCTTTCGTGTCCGACGCTCAGCTGACCGAAGAAGTCGGGCAAAGCCTGAGGCTCGTAGGTGATCTTGAACGCCTTGTGGGTAAGATTTCGTGCAATCGCATTATGCCACGCGAGATAATTATGCTTCGGCGTGCGCTCGATGCCGTGCCCACGATTCGGCAAAGCATAAATGGTAGGCTTTCGAACTCCAATGAGAATGTCGAGGCTTTGTCCAAAATCGTTGATCGTCTCGACGACTGTGTGGCACTTCGCGCTCGCATATTGCACGACATTGTCCCCGAACCGCCAGCCACATTGCAAAAAGGTGGGGTGATTGCCTCGGGTGTGTCGGCAGAGCTCGACGAGCTACGCCACATTTCAACATCCAGTAAAGACTACTTGGCTCAATTGCAAGAAAATCTTGCATTGCAGACTGGAATCGCTTCACTCAAGGTGGGCTACAATAATGTTTTTGGCTATTATCTTGAGGTTCGCAATACGTATAAAAATCAGGTGCCAGAGGGTTGGACTCGTAAGCAAACGCTTGCAGGTGCCGAACGCTACGTCAACGACGAACTCAAGCAACTCGAAGAAAAAATTCTCACAGCCGACCAGCGAATATCTGTTCTCGAAGCCGAACTCTATGCTGCCCTGCTTGCCGAGCTCAATGCGCAGTTAGTTGTCATTCAGACCAACGCACTCTGCCTTGCCGAACTCGATGTTATCCACAACTTTGCTCGTAACGCAGTTGAATATTCTTATTGTAAACCGCAAATAACTGACGATGATGCACTTGAAATAGTTGGTGGTCGACACCCTGTCATAGAGCGACTATTGCCCGAAGGCGATGTTTATGTCAGCAACGACATCCGTCTTGATAAGGTCGACCAACAGATAATAATCATAACGGGTCCCAACATGGCTGGCAAAAGTGCACTACTCCGACAAGTGGCCCTCATCGTGCTCTTGGCGCAGTGTGGAGTCTATGTGCCTGCCGAATCGGCTTCCATTGGCATTGTCGACAAGATTTTTACTCGTGTCGGTGCAAGCGACAATCTTTCGCAAGGAGAATCGACCTTTATGGTCGAGATGACCGAAGCTGCCAACATCCTTAACAATGCCACGCAACGAAGCCTTGTGCTCTTTGATGAACTGGGGCGAGGCACCAGTACCTACGACGGCATATCAATAGCTTGGGCCATAATAGAGTATCTGCACAACAGCGAACGCGGACGTGCAAAGACTCTGTTTGCTACTCACTATCATGAGCTAAACGACCTCGAACAAATGTATGACCGCATAAAGAACTACAACGTCTCGGTGCGAGAAGCATCGGGTAAGGTCATATTCCTTCGCAAGCTACTTCGTGGTGGTAGCGAACATAGTTTCGGCATTCACGTGGCAAAACTTGCAGGTATGCCACGCAGTGTTGTCGACCGTGCCAACGAAATTCTTGTCTCTCTCGAGCGTGAACGCAATCATGGCGGTGAACCCGTTAGTACGCCTTCTTTGTCTGCTAAGAAAGCATCGACTGCCGACTCTGAAGGCATGCAACTAAGCTTCTTCCAACTCGACGACCCAGTGCTTCGAAATGTTCGCGATGCCATTCTCGGTGTCGACATCAACAACCTTACGCCTTTGGAAGCCCTCAATAAACTAAGCGAAATAAAACGCCTGCTATAAACACAATGATTAGCGTCATTATCCCCAATTATAACCATTCGGCATACTTGAGTGAGCGCATAGACTCTGTGCTTTGTCAGACGTATCAAGACATAGAGGTCATCTTGCTCGACGACTGTTCGACCGACAATAGTCGTGAAGTTCTCGACTCGTACAAAAACCATACGCTCGTTAGCCACGTCGTCTACAATGAGCAAAATAGTGGGTGCGTTTTCCGTCAGTGGGAGCGTGGCTTCAGCCTTGCCAGTGGCGACTACATCTGGATTGCAGAGTCTGACTATTTTGCCGACCCCGATATGCTCAGTTGCGTTATGAAAGTCTTCGCTCAAGACCCCGACGTGTGCCTATGTCAGGTCGGAGCACAAATTGTCGACCAAAATAGCAATCGGATGGAATGGGATTGGGACTATGTGCGCGGCAATAAAACAGTCAAGCTGACGTGCGGGGAGTATATAGACAAATTTCTTCGTTGGAACTCTTTTCTATATAACGCTTCGGGTATTGTTTTCCGACGCCCAAAGCATTGGTCGTTCCCACAAGACGTCAAGACCTTTCGTGTCGCAGGAGATTGGTTCTTTTGGTTGCGACTGTTGCAGCACTACCAAAGTGTAGA
Organism: uncultured Bacteroidales bacterium; assembly: GCA_937892095.1. Taxonomy (GTDB): domain Bacteria; phylum Bacteroidota; class Bacteroidia; order Bacteroidales; family Marinilabiliaceae; genus W3P20-009. The sequence goes on from CALAVC010000086.1 coordinate 4,637, forward strand.
TAGCCAACAGAAAATTGCCGTTGTCGGTCAGAAACTCAATCGTTTTCGTCGCCATCCGACTGCAACAAGCGCGAAATTTCATCTGTCAGAGACTATGCGGATTTTCGACACTCTTGTGGGCGAAGGTTATTTTAGTGGCGTCGGCAAACTTTTGCAAATAGGTGTAATTCAAAGAACAATAAAACATATCGAAGACGTCGAGGAAAAGCATCATTTCCAAGAAGAACTAAAAGCTAAATACGGAGTCTCGTCAATGCTTCCCTACCACTTTTCTCAGCTATGTAAGTTCGTCAATTATGTCAGCCCTTTTTGTACATTTCCTCCCCAACGAAAAATATAGATGAAAACAAGTCTTATCATCACGACATACAATTGGCCTCGTGCGCTCAATCTTTGTTTGCGTAGTGCTTTCGCTCAGGTCACAAAGCCCGACGAAATAATTATTGCCGACGATGGCTCGAAAACTGAAACCAAAAATCTGATTGATGAACTAAGGACCCAGACCGAAATTCCCATCGTTCACGTATGGCACGAAGACTGTGGATTCCGTCTTTGCCATATCCGCAATAAGGCCATTGCTGCCTCCACTGCCGACTATATCATTCAAGTGGATGGCGACACAATCTTAGACCCTCATTTTGTGGCAGACCACATTGAGGTTGCTCGACAGAATTGCCTAAGTTCAAGTTGATAATGCAACAGTAGGCAATCTTCAGAGGGGGTGGTTAA
>CALAVC010000087.1 GCA_937892095.1 uncultured Bacteroidales bacterium
CTTTCCCTACACGACGCTCTTCCGATCTACCTTTTCTGGTGCCTTTTCTATTATTTCACTTAAGTTTGTATCTTTACTAAATTTCATTTCGTTTTCCTCCTACGGATAAGAATGCGGGGATATGTTTGGATGAATCTCTCGCCCCCGACTTCGTACCAAGTCGAGCCTTTCGGCGGTTCGTCCGCCTTCAGCACGGCACCGTCATTGAGCTTGGTAACAGTTTTCCGCATCCCGTTCGCGTCGATCTGCACTTGCTCCGGATAGACCTTTGTCGCCGCACCGAACCATGTCTTGGTGATTCCGACGATCTCGAACTGCTCGGGGCAGAACTTGTCGAGGAACGTGACAGGCACGCCCATCACGCCGTCGTAGTCGTTCGGAATCGCGTCCAAATACGGCACTTCGATGGCGTCGTAGTTGTCGTAGCGCCGATACCCGACATCGCGAATTTCCCGATGTCTCGAATAGCGGATGTTGTCAGACATGGACATCAATTGAAGGGGTTGATGGCGGCGCCCGTGTTCCAAGTTTGTGTACCAGCAGCAGTTCCTGAACTTCACGAGATTTGTGGTGCGGTCATAGACGCCATCCGCATAGGAGGTCTTGGTTCCGTCGGCAACTTCGAAATAGGCGTTGCCGTTCGTGAATCACATGTCGCAACAATTTGAGAGGGTGCGTTGCATAGTCTTGCCGATGCAGGCAGACGCATCGACAGTAACTCAAGCCATACGAAACGGAGCCAAGGGAGTCGTGGCACCAGACGCCGTCTTGTCAGACATGCGCCAAGCAATATTGACTGTTCGCGGTGGATTTGAATATTTTAGCAAGTCGATAACCGACATGTTGGTGAATAAATATGTGGACGGAGTAGTGGTGGATGACGCTAGCAAAGCAGACAAAAAGGGTCTGGACATAGACGTGCTAAGCGCTCGACAGATAGAGATATTGAAACTGTGGGGCAACAACATGAGCAACAAAGACATTGCCGACAAGCTGTTTCTTAGCGTGCGAACAGTGGAGAGCCATAAGAACCACATAATGCAGAAGTTGAATTTGAAAACGACTGTGGATATTATTCGGTTTGGAATAAGGAACAACATAATAGAGTTGTAGGCGGACGCATAAGTGAAATGCGTAAATAGCGAAGACGTAGTAGGACATTATTTGCTTTTAAAATGTTAATTTATTACCTTGGAAATCAAGAAAAGTAAAAAAGCAACTACTACCATGAAACCACTGATACTTGTAACCCCACTCTACGACGACGAGCGCGAGAGTCTTTGGATGCTACCGGGCTACCTTAAAAGCATACGAGAAGCAGGAGGCTGGACACTGACACTGGACCTTTGTGACGACGAAGATTACTTGATGGAAATGGTTAGTTTGTCGAGTGGCATATTGCTTTCGGGCGGACACGATGTCAACCCGAAACTATATGGCGAACCAGCGTTTCCGACGTGTGGACCAGACAACAGCACACGCGACAGAATGGAGATGACACTGCTGAACATGGCGCACTTGCACGATATTCCAACACTTGGCGTTTGCCGAGGAATGCAGATGATGAACGTGTTTTACGGAGGGTCGCTAATTCAAGACATCCCAACAGAGGTGTCGACACAAGTAAACCACAAGATGCAACCACCATACGACAGATATGCTCACGAGATTAGCATACGTCAGGACACGCTACTACACAAGATAATAGGGGCGGACCGAATGCAAGTGAACAGTCAGCATCACCAAGGGGTGAAGCGATTGGCATCGACATTGACAGCCGCGGCGTACTCTGACGACGGATTGGTGGAAGCAGCTGAGCACGGAGGGAAAACATTTATGCTCGGCATACAGTGGCACCCAGAGTTCTTGACAGGCAAAGACGAAAATCAGATGAAGCTATTCAGAGCATTCGTGAAAGCTGCTGAATGGCGAATGAGAAACAGATAAACAGAGGAGACGCATGCAAAGCGTCTCTTTTTTTGTTTTGTGGCTTAGAACAGACGAGGGTCTTTACACAAAAGGGTTACTTGCTTGGCGGGGCGAACAACATCGGTCGGGAGGACAGTGCCAAGCAAAAGAGGCGAGGAAGGGTCGTGTCGGCGATAGTTTTCAAGAGCAGCGACGTGGTCTTTGTTGGCGTAGCAATAGCGACAGCCATTGGGACAAGAGTTGTAGTCGCCCAAGCCACGACTTTCCATACACGCACAGTCTAATCGATTGCCTCGATGCGGAGTCTTCTTAAATTCTAAGCCAAGGGCACGGCTAAAGATTTCGGTTGTCATGCAGCCACTTCGCTTGATGCCATAGCGTTCGTAGTCGCCCATCGTGGCACACGTCTGCAGTAGCAAGCCATGCTTGCAGGCAATGGAGCCGAAGCCTTTGGCAAGACGTGTTTTATCGGAATCTGAAATGGGGTGCAATTCGGGCATATTGACTTCGAGCTTTTTGTACATCTCGACAAAGCTAAAGATGCAACGATCGACATAGGGCGACAATTCACGAGCCATATAGTCGAAGGTTTGCAAGTGTCGGTCGATGGTATACTTTTCGGTCAGGAGGACGGGGTCGTAGCGCCAAGCTATTTTTTGCCGTCCGACCATTTGCGACAGACGTTTTAAGGTTTCAATGCTCTGCGCAATGGGTGGCACGCGTGGTTCGACATCGGTGTCGTAGGCAGTTATGGTGTAGTGGTAGTAGCAGTTGAAACGGTCGGAGATTTCGTGTAGACGTGACAGAATGGGGCTATAGTCTTTGGAACAAAAGACGACGACATCGATGGTTTCGGGCGAAAGGTCGATTCGGTTGACAGTGTTTGGAAAGAGAGGGTTTCGCGAAAGAACATAGCCCTCGCGAAAACGATTGAGAAGCCACTCGGAGTAGTATTGAACGGTGTCGGTGCGTCCGCCAGTGTTGAGTATCATCGGTCTATACTACGCAACGTTGTAGTTCGTCGGCAATGGTGGTACTGGGTCCGTGTCCGGGCAAGACTTCGGTTTGTGGCGGGAGTAGGAACAACTTTTCGCGAACAGAGACACGTAGGGCTTCGAGGCTACCGCCTTCGAAGTCGGTGCGTCCGACACTGCCACAGAAGAGCGTGTCGCCCGTGAGGCACAGAGATTCGGAAGGGCAATAGAAAGACAGACCACCGGGTGTGTGCCCGGGTGTGGAGATGACTTCGAACACATACTGACCGACGCTGAGTTTGTCGCCATCGGAGAGTGGGTTGGTTATGGAAAAACTTTCTGGGGCTGGGAGTCCCCAAGCCTCGGTCATTCGAGCATTGGCGGCGAGGACGGGCAGGTCGGCAAACGAAGCGTAGGTGGGGACGGGATGGGACTTGAGAATATGAGCAGCACCCCAGACGTGGTCGAAATGTAGGTGTGTGAACCAAAGTGCAACGAGTGCAAAGCCTTTGGAACTCAGGTATTTATCTACGGCTTGTTGAAGAAGTTGTTGGCATAGAACGAGACGGCAATGTGGTTGCCTATTTCCTT
>CALAVC010000088.1 GCA_937892095.1 uncultured Bacteroidales bacterium
GAGCCTGTCTCTTCTGCCACCAAAGGTTGCGTTGTTTCGTTGCCTGTCGATGGCGTTCGCACTGGCGATAAGGTCTATTTGTGGGAAGAGGTCGGCAAGTAGGCTTTACAACATATTATGTATCTTTGCCCATCAATTTACACCATAAAAAAGATGATACGCCACATAGTTCTCTTCAAGGTTCGCGACAATGTCCCTGCCGAACAAAAAGCTTCGCAACTCAAAACCCTCAAAGCCGACTTTGAAGCCCTCGTCGGGCAAATTCCCTCTCTGCGTAGCATTGAGATTGGCCTCAATGTCAATCCGCAAGAAAAATTCGACCTATCGCTTACTGCCGTCTTCGACGATATGGCAGGTCTGCAAGCCTATGCTGTCGACCCTCGGCACGTTGCTGTCGCATCGCGCCTACGCCCCATTCTCGATGCACGTGCTTGCAACGACTATGAATTCTAAATACCGACACTTTCTACTGCCATGAAACTATTCTTTTCCCTCCCAAAGCATAAGGTCTTTGAATACAAGCCGTTGTACTACGACCCCGACAAAGAACGCATAGAACAGCGGCGCAAAGAACTCGGACTCACTTCCGACACGTCTCAGTTGGCGGGCACGGGTGCCATGCTCCGCTCTGGTGCCATGCGCGCTCGCCACGACGAATTCCTACAGCAAATGGAAGATGATCGCCGACGACAGAAAGTTCGTACCATGCTCTTCATCTTCATCTTCTCCCTCGTAGCCTACCTCGTTCTTAACGGTAGCCTCAGTTCCATCGTATCGTTCTTTATGCAAAATCAATAGGATGCCAAGCAGCGTCATACACCTTCTCCCCGACTCCGTAGCCAACCAGATAGCAGCAGGTGAAGTCATTCAACGACCAGCCTCCGTCATAAAAGAACTAATGGAAAACGCTGTCGACGCAGGTGCCACCGAAATCGTTGTGTCTGTTCAAGATGCCGGACGCACTCAAATCTTGGTGCGCGACGACGGTTGTGGTATGACCGAAACCGATGCTCGACTTGCTTTCGAACGCCATGCAACCTCCAAAATCTCTGAGGCTGCCGATATATATAGGCTACACACCATGGGATTCCGTGGCGAAGCCCTCCCTTCAATCGCTGCCGTTGCTCAAGTCGACATGACAACTTGTCGCTCTGGCGAAGACGTTGGCACTCACCTTTACATATCTGCCTCCGAAGTGGTCGAGCAAGAACCTTGTCCAGCTCGGCAAGGCACACTCATTAGCGTGAAGAACATCTTCTTCAACCTGCCTGCTCGCCGGCGATTTCTTAAGTCCGACGCCATAGAACTCAAACACATCTGTAATGAGTTCCTTCGCGTCTCGCTCGCTCACCCCGACGTCAACACGCAACTTTCGGCCGATGGACAACTGCTCTATAAACTTCCTGCTGGCAACATACGCCAACGCTTCGGAGGACTCGGGCTGCGCCTCTCGCAACAACTACTTCCCGTCGAAACCGTTACCAGTATTGTCAAAATAAGTGGATTCGTTGGCACACCCGAATCAGCCAAAAAGAAAGGCGCTGAACAATATTTCTTCGCCAACAATCGCTATATGCGTAGCCCATATTTCCACAAGGCTGTACTTGAGGCATACAAAGGCATAATCCCACCCGACGAAGCCCCTGCCTACTTTATCTATTTCGAGGTCGACCCACAAGCAATGGACGTCAATGTTCATCCGCAGAAAACAGAAATAAAATTCGATGACGAACAGAATATTTGGCAAATCCTCAAGACAACCATAATCGCCAGCCTCAACGACAATAACATTCTACCCTCTATCGACTTCGAAAAGCAACCCATCGACGTGTCCTACTATTCCGCTTCCGAAGCCGAGCGACACTATAACCCATTTAACACCGACGCTTCAAACTATCGCGCCTACCCTCAACACTCCGACCCTGTCCCACAAGATTGGCAACAACTCTACGGGCAAATGGCGCAAGTCGTTGCCCCTACTCCTCAACCCACCACGGGCTATACCCTATTCCCCTCTTCTGTCAACGCCAACCCCGATGAGCCTACAACTACAACGCAAGTGTCGGCTCTCTGTCCTCCACCCGCAGAGTTTAAGCAACATGCCTTGCGATACATTCTGGTCTCTATTGCCGACGGATTGCTCCTTATTGACCAACATCGTGCCCACGAACGAATAATGTACGACCATTACAAACGTCGTCTCGATAGTGGAACCATCGAAAGCCAAATGCTCCTCTATCCCGAAAAAATAGTCATGAACATCGCCGATGCTTGTGTCGTGTCCGAAATAACAGACGAACTTGCACACGTCGGCATCGATGCCTCCGTTACGGAAAATGTCGTTACTGTAACGTCTGCTCCTGCCCACATGCAGTCTTCCGATGTTCGCGACCTCATAGAATGTCTCGCTTTCGATAGCCAAAACGGCTCAATCGACCTCCGACAAAACGTTCTCGATTATCTCGTAACTTGGCTTGCCAGTCGTAATTCCATACCCTACGGACGCAACCTCTCGACCGACGAGATGGTCGACCTCTATAATCGGCTAATGACCTGCCCTCAGAAAAATCGCACTCCATCAGGCAAACCAACCTATCGCCTCCTAACCAATGCCGAAGTCGACTCTCTTCTCCGTTTCTAACACCTCCGCACACTTATGAATTTCCCAAATCTAACACCCATAGTCAAAAACCTTCTGCTCATCAATTTTGTCCTCTTCTTTGCCGATTGGACTTTCAGTAGCAGTCTTCACCTCGACCTCGGAAATTATTTCGGTCTTCACTATGTCTCCGCTTCCAATTTCGGCATTTGGCAGTTCATAACATACATGTTTATGCACTCCACTCTCTCGCATATCGTCTTCAATATGCTTTCCCTCTTCATATTCGGACCACTAATCGAGAACCGACTTGGCATGCGACGATTCGTTGTCTACTACCTCATCTGTGGCGTAGGCGCAGGACTTTTGCAACAACTCACCCTTTTCTTCGAAATTAAAAACTTCGTTTCCTCTGTCGACACACTCCTTGCCGACCCCAACACTCAGACCATAACATCTTTCATCAGTGGTGTCGGACAACCATTCTCTCAAGAATCTTACATCGCTTGGCAAGGTTTTGTTAGCGAATACAATACTCTCACGCAAACCTCTTTTGCCGATGCACAAGCCCTTGCTCGCCATTTCTTCATCGACTACCAACAACAATACATCGACTGCCATTGTATGGTCGGAGCTTCTGGTGCCATCTTTGGCATATTGCTCGCCGTCGGCATGCTCTTCCCCAATCTCCCACTCTATATATGGTTCATACCCATACCCATCAAAGCTAAGTGGTTCGTCTGTTTTTATGCCCTTTTCGAGCTCATCTTTGGTGTCGCCGACTTTCACTACGACAACGTTGCACATTGGGCTCACCTCGGTGGCATGATTTTCGGATTCCTTCTCCTCTATTGTTGGCGCAAAAATAGTGTCCTATGAACGACATACTCTCCGATCTCAAATTCTCTTTTCAACGCGGAGGACTGCTCGTCAAGCTAATCTACATCAACGCATTCGCTTTCCTCCTTATCCGCTTGTCCGACATCCTCACATGGACAGGCTCAATACCTCATGCGTGGATACTATCCTACGTCGCCATGCCTCTCAATGGTGACATCATCTACCGACCATGGACACCACTAACCAACATCTTTGCCCACTACGACCTAATCCACTTTCTCTGCAATATACTAAGTCTCTATTGGATCGGAAGACTATTTCTAAGCATATTCAATTCCAACGTCCGACTCTTCTACGCCTATTTCTTGGGTGGGCTCGGTGGCAGTCTCGTAGCACTCCTTTTCTGTTTCGGAGCCAATGGGGTCTTGCTCGGAGCCTCAGGAGCCATAGTCTGTATGCTTGTTGCCGCTGCCATTACGGCTCCCCGTCAATCCGTCTGGCTCACATTCTTTGGCTACGTCCAGCTACGCTACGTCGCCATCGCTACTCTCGCTCTATTCTTCATTCTCATTGCTGGTATGCAAAATGTGGGTGGAAATCTCGCTCACCTTGGCGGAGCCCTCACTGGTTGGCTACTCGCTCTCTATTGGCAAAAACATCCTCAAGCACACACCACCGTTCCCTCTTTCGCTCGCAAGTCCATTCGTCGCAAGTCTCACATGTCAGTCTCGTTTAATCCCGATTGGCAATACAATGGTAGCCGTGCCGACCATAATCGTGAAGTCGACCGTATCCTCGAAAAAATTCATGCCAAAGGCTACGATAGTCTAACCGACAAAGAGAAAAAAACTCTCTTCGACGCCACGAATAAATGAAAATACTCCGTTTCCTATTTCAACACCTCATCAGTCTCTGTGCACTTCTCTTCGCCCTCATTGTCGTGGGTGTCGCACATTCCGTATCTCTGCCACCGTCTGTCTTGCGTACGCTCTGCCTTTCGTGGTTTGCATTCCCATATCTTTGGCTCTCGCTATGCCTCGTCTCTCTTTTGCTCATCTATTTTCACCATACTCTTACAGCACTATTTTGCATAGCTGCTCTAATTTTCACGTCTCGTCCTGCATCACTTGTCATAGGCTTCGACACCCCAGATGACCTGCCCTCTGCCGATAGCATTTCTTCGTCCGACATTCACGTCCTCTCCTACAATGTCTCCTCGTTTGTCTATTCTCACGATCAGCCTCTCTACACTTCTCACCTCCAAGTAGCTCACCTCATCGATAGCCTCAATGCCGACATCGTCTGTCTGCAAGAAATTCCCAATGAGCGATTGTTCGACAAGCTTACCTCCGACACATTGAAAGCCGCCTTCGGTCGCTATCCATATCAGCTCACTTCGCAACACACCAACGGTTGTCAAATTGTTCTCTCACGCTTTCCCCTCACTCAGTTCCCCGACACTCTCCACGGAGCTCTACTTTGCTCTGCCACACTCCCCACAGGACGCGACGTCTTACTCTTCAATTGCCACCTCGCCTCGCTCCGACTCTCCATCACACAAGTCGACGCCGTTACCCAACAGCACATGGATTCCACTCGCTCTGTCCGTCTCTACGAAACCTATAGTCGTCTTCGCAGTGCCTTTCTCAAACGCGAAAAAGAAGTAAACGACATAGCCCATCTTATCAACTCCGACACCTCTTCGTCCGACGTCATTGTCTGTGGCGACTTCAACGACACACCCATCTCCTACACCTATCATACTTTCACTCATATCTCTCACCCTAAGCCACTCGTCGATGCTTTCCGCCCCCAGTACTACGGTCTTGCTCGCACCTATCGTGGCAATCTACCACCACTCCGCATTGACTTCCTTCTCTCCACCCTTCAACCCATTCACTACGTCGAGCACAACCTCCCGTCTTCCGACCATAAGGCCATAGAAGTCTATCTCCGTCCATAATTACCACAAAAAAACAATCGAGATGTCTTAAAAAAATCTTTGCAACTGTTGCAAGTCTCAAAAATGCTCCCTACCTTTGCAACGCTTTCGAGATGAAAGGAGACCTTCTTGGCAAGCTAAGCCTAAAACAATGGAGTGATGGGTGAGTGGCTTAAACCAACAGTTTGCTAAACTGTCGTACGGGATTACCGTACCGGGGGTTCGAATCCCCCTTACTCCGCTCTTATCTCGTTAGCATGCTCGGGGTGTAGCGCAGCCCGGTTAGCGCATCTGCTTTGGGAGCAGAGGGTCCCGGGTTCGAATCCCGGTACCCCGACATAATAATCGCGGAAATAGCTCAGTTGGTAGAGCACAACCTTGCCAAGGTTGGGGTCGCG
>CALAVC010000089.1 GCA_937892095.1 uncultured Bacteroidales bacterium
GATCTCGTCAACCAGCGAATCCTCCATTTCAAAAAAAGAAGAGGTTCAACTTTCTGATTTCGACAAGAAAATATTTGGCTACGACATCTTCAATAAGAAAAATCTCAACTTTACAGCCTCTACCACTGCTCCTGTCCCAGATTCTTATATCGTTGGCATTGGCGATCGCCTCGTAGTCAATGTATATGGACGCTCCGAAAATTCATTCGAAACACAAGTTGCTTCCAACGGTTGCATAAACCTATCTATGGTTGGCGACATAAAAATAGCAGGGCTCAAACTTGCCGAAGCCCGTAGCCGTATTATGACTCGTCTTCGCAACGTCTATGCCGACCTTGGCAGTCGCACTTTCGCTTCGGTATCTGTCGAATACACAGCTCCCATCACTGTCAACGTCATGGGCGAAGCCTACGCTCCCGGAACGTATACAGTCTCTGCCACAGCATCTCTGTTCAACGTCCTCTATCTCTGCGGTGGACCGAACTCCAACGGCTCCTATCGCGACATTCAGCTCATTCGTGCTGGCAAAATTATCGCCCATCTCGATGTCTACGACTTTATTCTCAATGGCAAGACCAACGGCAACATTGCACTTGCCAATGGTGACATAGTTCTCATCCCCACCTATCAAAAGCGTGTCTCCGTAGGCGGTCAATTCAAACGAAGTGGCTACTTCGAAGCCAAAGAAGGCGAGACGGCACAAGATCTTATTAACTATGCTGGTGGTTTTGATGTTCGTGCCATGCAAAGCCACATGGGTATCTTCCGCATTGGCAAGTATGCCCTCGAATACAAAGAAATATCTGACCCCAAGTCGTTCCTCCTTGCCAATGGCGATTCTCTCTATGTAGCATCCGTTTCCGACTCCCGCATGGATGGGGCAGTACATGTCAGTGGTGGTGGCGTCCGTGCCGATGGCTACTACGAATACATTCCAGACATGAAGTTGTCGCAACTCATCGCTAAGGCCGGAGGCCTCATCGAGAATGCTTTTACAAATCGTGGCGTCATCACTCGCCTCAAAGAAGACTTTACCACCGAAGCCCTTCGTTTCAACGTCCGTAGCGTTGTCGATGGTCAGTCAGACCTCACACTTAAAGATGGCGACCACGTCTATATCGGACGCATAGATAGCATGAGGCAAGCGCCAGTCGTCAAAATTTTTGGCGAAATAAAAGGACCCGGTGAATACTCTTATAGCGAAGGAATGACCATTTCCGACCTAATCGTCATCTCTGGTGGGCTCACCGAAAACTCTTCCGTCAATAATGTCGAGGTCGCGCGTCGTCTCTCTGCCGAAGAACGTTTTGCCGACAACTATTCCACAAGTCGCACCAACACCGTCAACCTCTCTCTCGATCTTTCCGTAGGTAGCAAAGACAACGACTTTGCTCTCGAGCCATTCGACGAAATATTCATTCGTACACTTCCTGCCAATAGCTACGATGGACAAGTCCTCGTCTCGGGTGCATGTCTCTATCCGGGTTCCTATTCCATCACGGGTGTCAACTTCCGCATCTCCGACCTACTCGAACGTTGTGGCGGACTCTCCGATGTCGCCAATTCATCTGGTGTTCAGCTATATCGCAAAATCAATCTTTCTGAAATTCAAACTAAAATACGCTTGCGCACCACCGATACCAACACCACCACAGGTGCTGGCGACACAATCTACTACCTTCGCGATGACGAAGTCCCCTACGAGAAAATCTCTGTCAACACCGAAAAAATACTCAAAGACAATTCTTGTCGCGAAAATTTCCGTTTGCAAGATGGCGACATACTCTCCATCTCCGAACAGACCAATGTCGTTCGTGTAGGTGGTAACGTTCAAAATGTTGTCTCTCTCGTTTGGCAAAAGGGTTGGAACGCCAAAGATTATATAAAACATTCTGGTGGCTTTGCTCCCCGATCTTTTAAGCGCAAGACCTATGTCATCTATCCCGATGGCACCTCAGCTTCTGTCGGACACATACTCTTCTTCCGACGCTATCCCAAAGTTACACCAGGTTCCGAAGTCGTCGTACCTCTTCGTCCTCAAAAAGACCTCAATCTTCCCGTCTATACTTCTGTATTCACTGGGCTAATATCCTCTCTCGCTGTCATTGTCTCACTAACCAAGTAAGCTAACTCTCATTGTCATGTCCGACGAAAAAAAATCCAATGTCCCAACCAATGACGATGACCAATTCGACATCGTTTGGATCGTCTCATATCTTTGGGCGCGCCGATGGTTCATCATTAAGATTGTAGTAGCCGTTGTTTGCCTTGCCGTCTTGCGCTATGCCATTACGCCCAAGACCTTTACCACCAAGTCTTCCATCGTCATCAACTCATCCTCTTCTTTAAGCTCGGTAAGTGGTCTTGCTGGGCTCGCAAGTCTTGTCGGTGTCAACGTTTCTTCTATATCGTCTTCTGGTAGCATAAACTTCACGTCCGACCTATACGAATTCCTTCTCGGTAGTACACCCTTTGCCCTCAAAATAATGAACGAACCCATACCTTGGGTTAAGCCAAACGACACAATCGAGTCGCTATATAGTCACATCCATCGCGACACAATTCCTGGACTTGTTGGCAACATCCTCAAATACACGGTTCACCTCCCCCATACAATCATGAGTAAAATCAACGTTGTAAAGCCGTTGCCACCAGCCACAATGTCCGAAGACCCAATTTCTTTCGAACCGCTTGTCATCAATGAGACGCAAGATATGTGTATCAAATGGCTCTCTGAGCATGTCTCCATTGAGGAAGACCGACAATCTGGTGCTCTCGAAATTAGTGCCGAAGGCGAATCTCCCGAGCAGAGTGCAAAGCTTGCTTCTGTCGTTCTAAAACACCTCCGTGGCACCATTATCGACATCAAAACGCGCGACTCTAAACTCAATCTTAGTAATGCCATCGAACGACACAACGTCATCGAACGTAAGTTCGACGAGGCTCGCAATGCCTACTATGCCTACCTCGACCGACATCGCGATTTGGTCGAAGAACGTGCCGACATCACTGCCGACAAGCTAAAATACGACTACAATCTATTCGAAACTCTTGCCACGACTGCAGCTGGCGAAGTCGAAACAGCACAACAAACACTCCTACAAGAAACTCCCGAATTCTCTATCCTCGAACCCATCGTTCAACCCATAAAAAAATCTCGTCCAAAACTTCTTTTACATCTTGTCGGAGGTGGTTTGCTCGGTGGCATCCTTGCCGTTGGTGGCTTGCTCGTCTATCTTGCCTACTTGCAAGCTTTCAAGCCTTCGCTCTATTCCGAAGAACGGAAAAAATATTTTCATGCCGATAGCTCTAATAGCATTCAATCACTTTAATTGAAAATATTTTCTATTTTTCTTTGCTGATTATAAAATAATATATACTTTTGTACCGTCTTACAAAGACAATGAGTTGGTACCGTAGCACAATTGGATAATGCCTCTGGTTACGGCCCAGAAGATTGGGGGTTCGAATCCCTCCGGTATCACTTAGAGCGACTCCATTTTGAGTCGCTTTTTTTATTTTTAATGCTCAATCATCTATCACCTATGCACACCCTGTCTAAGCTTATATTTCTCGCCTCTCTCTTATTTATATCCACAGACTCGTTTTCGCAAACAACATCGCGTATTGATAGTCTTATGAGTCGCGCGTCCGACTTGCGCACGATGTCTATGCACGCCGAAGCCATAGCCATATATAATCAACTTACCATACCTACTGCTCGTGTCGAAAAAGCTTTTACTCTCATCGAAATGGGGCAAGTAGCTTACGCTCTTTCCGAAGCCAAACAAATGCTTGCGCAAGACGACTTCCCACTCCACGATGATGCGCTGCTTGTGCTTGCTCGTTGTCGCGAAATTCAAGGACACACATCTGCAGCTCGTCGTGCTTACCGCCGTTTAGCCACTCACGAACATGCTGAAGGACTTTATTACTACGCTGTCTATAAATATAAAAGACATAAGTATGCCGATGCCGAAAAGCTACTCATCCGTTCCATCAGTTCCGACAAAACATTGCCAGCTTCACATCGTCTTCTCAGTGCTGTTGAAGTCGAACTCGGACATCGCTATCGAGCCATCTTACCGCTCTACTATTATTTGCTCATAGCCTCCGATTCCGACCGAGAAAAGAATATTATGCAACTTCGCACCCTTTGGCGTAAGCAAATACAATATATAGATCTTTTTCAAAAGCCCAATCAAGATTCCGATAGCCCATATAACGTTGCTATGGATAAGTATATCGCCTCCATTTCGTCCGACTCCATAGCCCATCTCGAACGTGTCAACCTCATTAGGTCTATAACGTCCCTCACCGAAAAACTTTTTGCTGAAATTTTAGTATCGTCTGCCGATAATCTCGACTTTTGGCAGGTCGCCTATGCCGACATCTTTGTCGATATTCATTCTCGTGGCTACACGTCTTCGCTCATAAATTTCTACTTCGCTCCCACCTACAATGCCGACGTACTTCTTTTTCTTGCCGACAACGGACTCGTTTTTAATGATTTCCGACTTTGGATAGAATCTCGACTACAACACTAAAAAAACGATTCCCTTACGGGACGTATTGCAAAGCCATATATTTTTCTATAATCTTTCTGAAACTTATTACCCTTATAGAAAAATAGTGCGCCAGCATAGTTCTTGTTATACGACGTAATCTCGCCACTCCAATAGTAGCCTCGTGTCTTTACAAAGCACATCGTAGAGTCTGTCCTATGTCCCGTAACTGGCAAGAAGATTGAGTTCCCACCCCGACCTTTCACCACATATCCGTCCACACCGTCGCGTTGCGTCCATGTCCACTGGCAACGCTCCACAAGTTCTGTAATCTCCGATATGCTTGGCAGACGCCAGCCCAGTCCCCAATAGTGGTTTGCAGCGTCTCTGTCTGTTCCGCCAACATCTTCCGACACGTAGTCGTCGTATTTTGTCGAAATCTCTTCACCCGTAATATCTCCATAGCCAAACACACGCCCTGCTTCTACAGGACCCATTGCGCCAACATTTCTATCTGCCCACATCACTGAAAGCCCCAAGTCAACAGCATTGCCAGGCTGCACCTGACACCATGCCACCACACCATAGCACGTCAGTAAGACATTCATTATTATCAGTCGTAGGCGCATCTCTCGTCTGTTAATATTATTTTATTTGTGCAAATGTAATTTTATCTTCTCAAATTTTGTGCCTTATTTTCTCTCCTTTCGTATCCGTTTAACCTACCTTCGTTGAAAACGGTATTATCCTATTTCAAAATTTGCAGATAGATTGTTAATTTTACATATCTAAACAGCAAAAAACGATAATTCACCACAATAAAATGGAAGCCGTAGATATCAAAGAACTTAACGAACGAATCAAACAAGAAAGTTCATTTGTCGACCTTATTTCAATGGAAATGAATAAGGTTATTGTCGGTCAAAAACACCTCGTCGAAAGCCTTCTTATTGGTCTGCTCAGCGATGGACATATTCTTCTCGAAGGTGTGCCCGGTCTCGCCAAAACTTTGGCCATCAACACCCTTGCCAAAATAATCGATGCGGATTTTGCACGCATTCAGTTTACCCCCGATCTACTCCCAGCCGACATTCTCGGTACGCTCATTTATAGCCAGAAGACCGAAGAATTTCAAGTAAAAAAAGGTCCCATCTTCTCCAACTTCATTCTTGCTGACGAAATCAACCGTGCACCAGCAAAGGTGCAAAGTGCACTCCTCGAAGCCATGCAGGAACGTCAAGTAACCATTGGCGACCAAACATATAAAATGGCTCAGCCGTTCCTCGTCATGGCCACTCAAAACCCAGTTGAGCAAGAAGGTACATATCCACTTCCCGAAGCACAAGTCGACCGATTCATGCTCAAGGTTGTCATCGACTACCCCAAGAAAGAAGAAGAGCAACTCATCATTCGCAACAATCTCTCAAAGAATTTCCCCAAACCCAATTGTATCCTCAAGCCCGATGACATAGTACGTGCTCGTCAAGTAGTCAAAGATGTCTATATGGACGAGAAAATAGAACGCTACATTGTCGATATTGTCTTTGCCACTCGCTATCCCGAGCAATATGGTCTCGAACGCTTCAAAGAAATGATTTCTTGTGGTGCTTCTCCTCGCGCCAGCATCAGTCTCTCTATGGCAGCCAAAGCCTATGCTTTTATCAAGCGTCGTGGCTATGTAATTCCAGAAGATGTTCGTGCCGTTTGCCACGATGTTCTTCGCCATCGTATCGGTCTCAGCTACGAAGCCGAAGCCAACAACGTCAATAGCGAAGAAATAATCAGCGAAATACTCAACAAAGTCGAAGTACCTTAGTCTTTCTCCATGGACAGCACGGAACTGATAAAAAAGGTTCGACAAATTGAAATAAAAACACGTGGTTTGTCGAACCATATCTTCGCTGGCGAATACCATTCAGCTTTCAAAGGCAGGGGTATGGCATTCAGCGAAGTTCGCGAATATCAATATGGCGACGACGTTCGCAATATCGATTGGAACGTTACCGCACGTATGAATCGTCCTTTCATCAAGATATTTGAAGAAGAACGAGAGAATACCGTTGTCCTTCTCGTCGACGTCTCTGGCTCTCGCGAATTTGGCACGCAAGTACGTTTCAAGAAAAATCTTATCACTGAAATGGCTGCCACTTTGGCTTTTTCAACCATTCAAAACAACGATAAGATCGGTGTAATCTTTTTTAGCGATAAAGTAGAAGAGTTCATCCCACCAAAGAAAGGTAAAAAACACGTACTACGCATCATCCGTCAACTACTCACTTTTCAGCCCGAGAATCGAAAAACAGATGTCGGAGAAGCTCTGCGCTATATGACTGGTGCCATACGCAAACGTTGCACGGCTTTTCTCATCTCAGACTTCATTTCGTCCGATGTGCAAGGCTTAGAAAAAAGTCTACGCATTGCTGGGCATAAACATGACATTGCTGCACTCCGCATTGCCGACCGACGCGAAGAGTCTCTACCCAATGTCGGGCTTATGCTGTTTTCCGATGCCGAAACAGGTGAACAACGTTGGATAGACACTTCAAGTCAAGCCGTGCGCAACGCCTATGCTCAGCGTGCCGCCAAGCGCGAAGCCGACCTCAAGCAAACACTCCTGCGCTGTGGCATAGACAACATTGATGTCTACACCGACGAAGATTATGTCAAAAGCTTAATGCTTCTTTTCAAACGACGCGTCTAATGCTACACGCCAATGTTTTTCAGCTAATCTAATATTTCAGTCTCAGACAAAATGATTATTAGCCCACATAGACTACTTTCTATCCTTTCTATCCTTTGCCTCTCCATATTTTCTCGAGCGCAGAAACCAATAGTTCGCGCAGAACTCGATTCCATGACAATTTTTGTCGCAGGACAAGTCGGACTGAACGTTATCGTTGTCGCCAAGGCTGGTACTAACCTTCAACTCGTTCAACTACCAGATTCCCTCGGTGAACATGTCGAAGTCGTCTCAGCTCTCCCACGAGATACCATTGCGCAAGGAGATCTTGTTCAATACATGCAACGATACATCATAACGTCGTTCGACACAGGTCTACATCTCATTCCAACCTTGCCAGTTGCAATTGTCGAAGACTCTGAGGATGGGAATGTATCTTTGCCCGAATTGACGCTCAAAGTAGTCAATCCTTTCCAACAAATAGATGTCGATGAACAAAGCGGTGTGGCTAAAATTTTCGATATTAACAATGCCGAAGATGCTCCTTTTCAATGGAGCGAGCTACTCATCTATTGGCCTTGGTTAGTTGGCATTATCATTTTCCTTATTTTGCTTGCCGTCTGTGTAAAACTCTATCTGAAATATGGTCGTCGAATGGATAATGGGCAAAAAGTCGAACTCAAACCAGATGAACCGTGCGAAGTCATTGCTCTTCGCGAGTTAGAACGCATTCGGACAGAAAAACTTTGGCAGCACAATCGTGTCAAAGATTATTATTCAGAACTGACTGATACTCTCCGACGATACATCAGTGCGCGTTTTGACATAAACGCTCTCGAAAGCACTTCTGCTGAGCTCATCGAGGCACTTCAATCCTCACTCAAAGACGTTCCTTCGGCTGCTTCCGATTTAGACTACATTCTCTCTCAAGCCGACTTTGTCAAGTTTGCAAAGCACGAACCACTTCCATCCGAAAATGATAAAGTAATCAGTGTAGCTGTGCAATTTGTCGAAAACACAACACCCACCACTCAACCAACCGATAGCACAACACCTGAAAACATTCAATCTCAGAACCAAATAATAGGAGGTGCAGACAATGTTTAGTGGCATAACTTTCCAGCACCCATGGGTGTTCGCGTTCTTGTCCATAATCCCTCTCTACATCGCATGGCTCTACTACCGACGTAAGACTTCGTCGCCAACCATGCAGACATCTACGCTCGACACCTTTAGCGATGTTCAGCCAACATGGCGAGTCCGCTTGCGTTGCTTACCAATCGTCTTGCGTCTACTTGCTCTTGCACTCATAATTGTTGTCCTCGCTCGCCCTCAGTCCTCCACCAGCTATTCCGACCATAATACAGAAGGCATCGACATCGTTATGGCTCTCGACATTTCTGGTTCTATGAAAGCTGTCGACTTTAAACCAAACCGACTCGAAGCCGCAAAGGACGTAGCTAAAAAGTTTGTTGCAGGTCGTCCCGATGACAACATAGGTCTCGTAATATTTGCAGGTGAAAGCTTTACGCAATGCCCACTTACGACCGACCATGCTGTTCTAACTAACCTTTTTCAAGATGTTACGACAGGTATGCTCGAAGATGGCACCGCCATCGGTATGGGACTCGCCACAGCAGTCAATCGTATCAGGGATAGCAAGGCAAAAAGTAAAGTCATAATACTCTTGACCGATGGCGTCAACAATATGGGTGCCATCTCCCCCGAAAAGGCTGCCGAACTTGCTCAAACATTTGGTATCAGAGTATATACAATCGGTGTTGGCACGCATGGCACTGCACAAGTGCCTGTCCAAACCGCTCTCGGTGTCCGTATGCAAGATATGGAAGTCCGTATCGACGAACCACTCTTGCAAAGCATTGCTGACATGACTGGTGGCAAATATTTTCGCGCCACTACGAAAAACAACCTCGTAGCCATCTATGACGAAATAGACCAAATGGAAAAAACTATTATGGAAGTAAGGAATTACACTAAACGCACCGATGAATACCCACCCTTTGCCATCGCTGCTTTGTGCCTTCTTTTCCTCGAAATAATTTTGCGTCATACCGTTCTTCGCACCATACCCTAACACTACACATTTTGTCCTATGGATTCATTTCGATTTGCACGTCCCGAAACACTATACCTACTCCTCCTCATACCTCTTGTCATCGGTCTCCTCGTCTATTTTGCCCATAGTAGGCAAAAATCGCTCGATGCCTTCGGACAGCGTCAGCTTGTTAGCCATCTAATGCCCGACTTCTCTCATGCTCGTTCACGCATAAAAGCATGGCTTTTCGTTATAGCGCTCACGCTTCAAATAATTGTTGTCGCTGGTCCACAATTTGGTGCCAAACTCGAAACCGTTCAACGTCGTGGCATAGAAATTATGATTGCACTCGATGTCTCCAATTCCATGAATGCACAAGACATCGCTCCTTCACGTCTCGAAATGGCAAAAATGGCTCTTGCACGTCTTGTCGACAAACTTAACGATGACAGAATCGGTATGGTCGTTTTCGCTGGCAAAAGCTATGTACAGTTGCCTATTACTTCCGACTATCCGTCTGCCAAAATGTTCCTTCAAACAGTCGAGACGGGTATGGTGCAAACACAAGGAACAGCCATAGGCTCTGCAATCGATCTATGTTGTTCTTCTTTCAGTGCTCAAGAAGACATCAATCGTGCCATTATCGTCATTACCGATGGTGAGAACCACGAAGACGATGCTGTTGCTGCAGCTCAAAAAGCCGCTTCGCAAGGCATAAAGGTCTACACAGTTGGCATGGGAACAGCCAAGGGTGCACCTATACCAGTCGTCGCCGGTCAAAACAACAATTTCATAAAAGACAAAGATGGCAACATAGTCATCTCCAAAATCGACGAAGCTTCACTCGCTCAGGTTGCTCGTGCTGGCGATGGAGCATATATCCCAGCCAATAATATTCGCAACGGCATCAACAACCTCGTCAGCGAGCTAAACTCAATCGATAAAACCGATTTTGAAGCTAAGGTTTATAAGGACTATGAAGATCGCTTTATCTACCTTCAAGCACTTGTGTTCTTGCTTCTTGTTGTCGAACTATTCCTTCTTTCTCGCAAAAATCCTCGTCTTGCTGCTTTCGACATTTTCACTCGTCAGAAAGCCGACAAAGATTTATTTATACAACCAGCTGAATAATAATGCCATGCTACTAAGGTCATTATATCTTGTTTGTTTGCTCCTGACAACCATATCTGTCAGTGCTCAAAAAGAACGCAAATACATTCGCGAAAGCTATAAATTATACTCCGATTCTAATTATGTCGGAGCGCAGGAAGCCAGTGTAAAAGCTCTTGCAGTAGATCCCAACTCGTTCGAAGCTGCCTACAACTATGCCGATGCTCTTTTCAAGCAAGAAAAAGTCAACG
This sequence comes from uncultured Bacteroidales bacterium, assembly GCA_937892095.1. GTDB lineage: Bacteria > Bacteroidota > Bacteroidia > Bacteroidales > Marinilabiliaceae > W3P20-009. Next base: position 10,603 of record CALAVC010000089.1, read on the forward strand.
AAGCACAAGAACAGTTCGAACGTCTTGCTGCACAAGAAAAAGACCCAGAAAAGCTAAGCCGACTCTACCACAATATTGGCAATTGCCACTATGTTAAGCAAGAGTACGACAAAAGTATCGAAGCATATAAAAATTCCCTACGCAAAGACCCCTCCAACGACATGACGCGCTACAACCTCGTTGCCGCTCAAAAAATGCGTAATCAGCAAAATCAAAATCAAGACCAAAATAAACAACAACAGCAACAACAGGAACAACAACAACAGCAGCAGGAGCAACAGCAACAACAAGAACAGCAACAACTGCAAGAGCAACAAATGAATCGTGAAGAAGCCGAACGACTCCTTAACGCTCTCCAGCAAGACGAAGACAAACTACAAGACGAAAAACGTAAGATAAAAGAGGCAAAACCTCGTCGTATAGAGAAAAATTGGTAGCCCTATTGTCTTAAAAGTCATTAACTTTGCAACAAATGGCACATAATATATCCTCAAAATCGTTCTTTTACAAAGTCCTTTTAGCCTTTGTATCCTTTGTTTGGACACCTCTCTACGTTTTAGCCGACAATATCACTGTCCAAGGTAGTGCTCCGTCTTCATGGTCAGTCGATGAGCCTTTCCGACTTTCCTACATCGTCAACGAGCGAGCAACCGACATAGTTGTTCCCGAGGTTGATGGGTTGCGTGTCCTTATGGGGCCTTCCACCTCATCATCGTCTTCACATTCCATAGTCAATGGGCAGGTATCTTCTTCAAGGCAAACAACGTTCACCTACGTCTTGCAAGCCTCCAAGACTGGCAATTTTACAGTCCCACCTGCAACTATTGTCGTCAATGGCAACAAGTATACTTCCAATGCTGTTAACATCAAAATAGTCGGTGAACAACAGTCCTCCGCACAAGGTCAATCCTCCACAAGCCCATCCGATGCTCAAAGAGTTGCTTCCGATGTCGCAGGTAAAGACATAGTTCTACGCCAAGAACTTATCAAAGGCTCCGTCTACGAAGGCGAAGGTGTGCACCTCATAACCAAGGTCTATACACGTGTCGATCTTAATAGTCTTACCGAAAAAAACGACCCCAAACTTACCGAGTTCGTTTCTGTCGACATGTCCCCTTCTCAATATAACTTCCATACCGAACTTCTCAATGGTGTTCAATATCAAGTTTCCGAACTTGATCGTAAAGTACTCATCCCACAAAAAAGTGGTAAGATAACCATTGAACCCGCCGAATATGAGTTTATTGTTAAGCGACGCACAGGAGGTGGTTTCTTTTTTAGCGATGTCCAACTTGTTCGCCAAAAAGTCAAGAGCAACTCTCTCTCTCTCAACGTCAAGCCACTTCCATCTCCTCGACCCAATGGTTTCACTGGTGGCGTCGGTAGCTACAAGTTCAATGTCTCCGTAAGTCCCGAAGAAGTTGATGTCGATAATAGCGTAACGGTCCGCGTCTCTGTCGAAGGTCGTGGCAACCTCAAGCTCATCAGCATGCCCACACCAATCTTCCACCAAGACTTCGACACTTTTGACCCAAGTCACAAATCAGACCTCAACCCAACTGAAAATGGCTATCAAGGAAAGCGTGTCGATGAATATCTTGTAATTCCTCGTCGCGACGGCGAATTTGAAATACCTCAACTAACATTCTCCTACTTCGATCCTCAAAAAGGCAAGTACGAAACCGTTTCCAAAGGTCCATTCTCTATCAAGGTCAATAAAGGAATAGGCAGTCAGGCGCAAGGCGCAACTTCGGGCATATCTTTTGCTGGCTCAGGTCCTGAACAAGTTACTTATCTCGGGACAGACCTTCGCTACCTACATCGCACGTCACAACTGACACCACTTAAAAAGTTCTTCGTTCTTTCGCCACTCTTCTGGTTGCTCACGTTGCTACCCGTTGCAATTCTTCTTGCTCTCTACGTCTACTATCGCAAGCGTATAAGTGACCTTAGCAATATCAGCCTACTCAAAAGTCGCAAGGCCAACAAGCAAGCAAAAAAACGTCTCAAGCAGGCTGCAAAGTTTATCAAGGATAACAAGCGTGAAGCATTCTTCGACGAACTTATGCGTGCTCTTTGGGGCTACCTGAGCGACAAGCTAACGCTTCCGCTCAGTGTTCTGACCAAAGATAATGCTCGCGAAAAAATGAGTGAACACGGCATATCCGAAGAGGTCGCTGTTAAGTTTATGTCCCTTCTCGACGAATGCGAGTTCGCTCGCTACGCACCT
>CALAVC010000090.1 GCA_937892095.1 uncultured Bacteroidales bacterium
TACAGATAATCAGCGATATATGCAATAGTTGCTACTAAGTTGCGGATATGCATTTAATGCAACGCTGGTATGCGCACAAGAAGAGCCTCTCTCCCAAGCTGCGCAATGTCGCTGTCATGCGTAAGCAGTTGGAGTATCTGCTTGAGCTATCGGAAGGCAACATCGATTGCGCCGAGGACATCGTGGACTACTCCATCAAGCAGGGCTACTCGGGACTGTTCAAGCCAAACCAGGGGCACGGCGGTGCAAGGTCAGGCAGGAAGAAGGAAGTCGAATACTCGAACGACACATGGAAGGATTCGGACGTAACGTTACCGCAAGGCAATGTCACACTCGATGAGCATGGAAACCCATGTCCGTTCTAAACCAACGCTAACCCATGGCTAATCCAGAATCAATAGGCAGCATACTGAGTGGTATGCAAATGACACGTCCTCGGACTGGCTTCGTCAGCCGCACGGAAGGAGAAGTGATGTCGCGAGAACAACTATTGCCATACTGGGACTTCTTCGTCTCATTGGGCAGGCTGCGAACGCCAAACTTCAAGTGCGACAACGACAATGCTTTCACGTTCAGCAATCTCATCCGTTGGGCTCTTGCCGACCCTTCGTGCAAAGCCATCGACCCAGAGACAGGCGAGGTGGTTGATGCGGCGCTAAACAAGGGCATCTACATCTGCGGCAAGACTGGCACGGGCAAGAGCCTTGCACTCGACCTACTGCGTGATTTCGCTTGTAGGTGCAGAGGTCACGGCTGCGTCTTCAACGGTAACTACGAGAACCTCGGTTGGCAGAACTACCGAGCCGACGACATCGTGGACCGATTCTGTGAGGGCGAGAGTCTGCGATGGATGAAGAAGGCTACGATGCTTGGCATTCAGGATTTGGGCAGCGAGCCGACGGAAGCCATCTACATGGGCAACCGTCATGAACTGCTGCGACTCATCCTCGAAAGCCGCGCCGACTACAGCACGATGACGTTCGTATCCTCAAACTTCCCGATGCTCTCCACGGAACTGCGACAGAAGTATGGCGACCGCGTGCAGAGCCGATGTCGCGAGATGTTCAACTACTACGTGCTGGGAGGTGAGGATAGGAGATGTAGGAAACAGACTGATACTTAATAAGTTAACAAAACGAGCTCTGCGGCATATATCAAGTCACAGAACTCGTTTTGAAGCACATGTAAAACTCAAATATCAGACGACATGTGTTAATAATCACGATAAACTTATTCAATTTTGATTATTTATTAGTAGTTTAGCAGTTTGGCAAAGGGATGTGGTTTTATTGAGGCAGGATTCTTCGTCCGATATAAAGTGAGGGCTTCCTATTCAAATTATTAGACATAATGGCAAACTCTAACAGCAACAAGGAATATTCAAGAGTTCAAATACCAGCTTTGGTACACTTAACCAAAATAGGATACACATATTTTGGAAAAATCAGTGATGCCGATTCGGGTAAAGTATACGACCCTGACACAAATATCCTGCTTCAAGTCTTTAAGGCACAATTTGAAAGGCTCAATCCAGAAGTCAAAGGAGAGTTCGACCATTTGTTAGAAGATATAAAGAAAGAATTGGGCGATGACACCTTGGGCAGAAAGTTCTATGAGCGGCTAAGAGCGAAGTCCCCATATAACTCATAGATTACGACAATCCCAACAACAATACTTTTCACTGTACAGCTGAATTTACTTGCAGGAACGGCGAAGATGAGTTCAGGCCAGACATTACACTGTTTGTCAATGGTCTGCCGCTTGTATTCGTTGAGGTAAAGCAACCAAATAACACTGGTGGCATGACGGCGGAGGCAGAGAGGATGAACAATAAACGTTTGCCCAACAAGAAGTTCCGCCGATTCATAAACATCACCCAATTGATGCTATTCTCAAACAACATGGAATACACCAAAGACGGCGGAATAGTCCCAGTGCAAGGAGTCTTCTACTGTACGGCTGCAAGACAAAAGGCTTTCTTCAATTGTTTTCGAGAAGAGAATCCCAAATCAGAGTCTGTAGCACCATTCATACGCACGTATCCATACAAGGTGGCTAATCATGAAGTTGAAAAGAGGATAATGCTCGACTTCAATCACCCTGAATTGAGAGAAAACGAGCAATACAAGAAGAATTGCGACGTCAACAGTCCTACGAACAGAGTGTTGACAAGTATGTGCTCGCCCGAACGCCTGCTATTTATTCTGAAGTATGGAATAGCTTACGTACATAGGGAGAGGTTCAACGAAAAAGGCGAGATACAAACGGTCGACGAGAAACATATCATGCGCTACCAGCAACTTTTTGCCGCTAAAGCAATAACGGAGAAGTTGAATAGTGGCATTCGGTCAGGTATCATTTGGCATACGCAAGGTTCTGGCAAAACGGCGTTGAGTTATTACCTCACCAGGATTTTGAAAGACTATTACGCGAAACAGGGCATAGTGGCAAAGTTCTACTTCATTGTCGACAGAATAGACCTGCTCGTCCAGGCGCAACAGGAATTTGAGGCGCGAGGGCTTAAGACGACAACTGCGAAGACTAAGAAAGAATTGATGCGGCAGTTCAGGGAAGTCAAGGGGCTTGAGGGTAGTGGCGGAGATGACGAGATGACCGTCGTCAACATACAACGTTTCGCGTCGGACAAGGACAAGTGGACATTCCCGCCTATGGCGTAAAGTTGCAACGCATCTTCATAATGGACGAGGCGCATCGAAGCTACAATCCTAAAGGCTCATTCTTGGCCAACCTCTTCAATGCGGACAAGAACTCCATAAAGATAGCCTTGACGGGCACACCGTTGATTGGTGAAGAACGTAGCAGCTGTCAAATATTTGGCGACTATATTCACGCATACTACTATGACTGCTCTATTGAGGACGGCTACACGCTGAAGATAATACGAGAGGACATAGAGACCTCCTACAAGGAGAAAATAAAAAATGTCCTCGACCAGCTTGAGGCTAAGCAGAAAGAGAAAGACAAGGCTGAAGGCAAGAGACGGACGCTTGACGAGTTGGCTGAAAGTCGTAACATTCATAAGCAGCAAATCATTGAGCACGATTCGTATGTCAAGGAGCTGTTGCGATACATACTGAACGACCTCAACACGTTCCGTATGAAGAAATGGAACGACCCGTCGCTTGGTGGGATGATTATATGCGAGACAAGCGGACAGGCGAAGAACCTTTTCGCGCATTTCGACGAAATCAATAGCGAACTGGGGCTGAACATGAAGGCCGGGCTCATTTTGCACGACCAGGACGACAAGGAGTTCAGGGCGCAAGTCGTGAAGGACTTCAAGAACAACTATAAAATTGACATCCTGATCGTTTTCAACATGCTTCTTACTGGATTTGACGCTCCTCGGCTCAAACGGCTGTACTTTGGGCGCAAGTTGAAGGATCACAATCTCTTGCAGAGCATAACGCGCGTCAACCGACCCTACAAGCAGCATAAATATGGCTACATCGTGGATTTCGCCGACATCCGCAAGAACTTCGATGAGACCAACGAGGCATACATGCAAGAGCTGAACAGGTTCTCAGGAGTCTTGGATGATAACAATAAGGACACAACGACAGACAATGCGCCAGACATGTACAAGCAGGTCATGGCGCAGAAGGATGACTTGGTGAACCAGATGAAGGAGGCCAAGCAAGACCTTTTTGGTTACACTCTCAACGATACGGAAGAGTTTACTTCGGCAATCTCTGAAATAGGAATAGAAGGTAAAGATGAGCTGCTAAAGATTCGCAAGGCGCTTGAGACCGTCCGTGACACCTCAAATCTCATATACACGTTCGGTGATGACGAGTTCAAGGAGGTGTTCAAAGCCCTTGACATAGACAATGTGGGCGACCTGCTATCCAATGTCAACAAACGCATCGAGATGGTCAATCAGATGCAGGCATTGCAAAATCCGCAGGACGGGATCATCTCTATTAACGACGCATTGTACGATTTGGAGTTCGTATTCTCAAGTCTTGGGGAGGAGGAGTTGAAAATCATTGATGGCGGTGTGGAAATCAATCAGGTGTTCCACAAGATTTTGCACGAATTCGACGACAATATCGACAAGGAGGACGTATCCTTCACAAGTCTCTATGCCGAGTTTCAGCACGTCATGCAGGAGCATGGGTTCAAACCTGAGAGCATCGCTCAGTACAACGAGACGAAGAAGTCACTCGACGAAATCCATCAGCGCATACACACTCTGAATCGCAAGAATGCGGCAATCCTGAGCAGATACATGTCGGACAGAAAGTTCGTATGCGTGCACAAGCGCATCGGGGAGGTCAACTATGAAAGACTCAGCAAGCAAAAGTCGCCTATGGTCTCGAAATTTGATGACGACATAGTGTCGTTCCTCAATGTCCTGAAGCAAGAAGTAGACCAGAAGGTCTACGACCGCAACGACATACTGAAACAAGACGCTTATTTTGAAAAGACGGTCATGCAGCAGATTGCGGTTGGATTGCAGAAAATAAAAGTCAAGCCCACGCCAGAAGACGTTAAGTTCATCTCTGAGCGAATCACCAAGCAATACGTGGAGCAATACAACGAAACCTACAAGGCATAAAAAGGCAGAA
>CALAVC010000091.1 GCA_937892095.1 uncultured Bacteroidales bacterium
TAACCACCCCCTCTGAAGATTGCCTACTGTTGCATTATCAACTTGAACTTAGGATATTTTCATACGGAGAATCTTTCTCATTGTTTTGTCTGATGTTTTCAAAGCCTCTTTTTCTAATGGCTTCGTCCAGCCCCGTAAGGGCAGCAAAGGGAGCAAACTGTGCTGCTCTGTTTATTCTCGGCATTCGCGCGTGCCTCTTCGGTTCGTAGTGTGGCAGGTCTATTATGTCTTCGTAGTTGTCGTTCATGCTTTGTGTCCGCCTATTTGTTCGTTGCGTTCTTTGGCTGTTGCTCCGTCCAATAGGTTCGTGCCTTTTAGGATGGCATTTTTGCCAAACTTATTTCGTATGGCAAGTCTTGCCTCTTGCATTCTCCGTTCTTTGTCAAGTTCTTTCTTTATTTGTGCTTCTTGCTGTTCTCGCTTTTCGTAGTCTACGAATAACTCAAGTTGTTCGTAGGTCTTTTTGTTGCAAAACTCATCTTCGCTCGTCGTGTTGCACATCGTCAGAGTTAGTCGCCGAATACTAAGGTGTCGGTCGACAATTTGGTCAAACAACTTTGCAGTGGCGTCCATTATGATTGTCGACGACGACGTATATCGCTCTATGCCTATTGAGCCATTTGCGCCACGTGGCACTCGTCTGCCATAGTGGTCGCTTTCTGTGGCACCATAATAGTGTTTCAAGTTCTCGCTGTCGTAGTTTATGCTCAGTGCAACGTGATTGGTCTGCAATCGTGCTGCCACAAGCTCCATTGCAAGGTCGTCGGCCATCTCTTGCACCACCACGCGAGCCTTGTCATATTCGTATGCGCACGAAAGCACCTGTCCCCGACTTAGCGAACTCGTCTTTGGCCGATAGTTCTTGATGTCTTCCATCAGGCAAGTCTCTTGTCCCCAAGCGTGGTCGATAAGTAATTCTGCGTTTACGCCAAAGAGTTTATACAGTAGGTCTTCGTTGGCTATGCTCGTGCGTGCCAACTTGCCCATAGTGTCTATGCCGTGCAAGGCCAACGTCTGTACTGTCCCACGCCCAACGCGCCAAAAGTCTGTCAGCGGGCGATGATTCCACAGCTTTTCTCTGTATGTCTTCTCGTCGAGTTCGGCAATTCGCACGCCATCTTTGTCGGGTGCCGACTTTTTGGCCATAATGTCCATTGCCACTTTGCACAGATACATGTTTGTGCCTATGCCCGCAGTGGCCGTTATTCCTGTCTCGCTCAGCACCTCGCGGATTATTTTCATTGTCAGTTCGTGTGCCGTTAACCCGTAGAGTCTTATGTATTCTGTCATGTCGATAAACACTTCGTCTATCGAATATACGTGTATATCCTCAGGTGCTGCATAGCGCAAATATATGCCGTATATCTGTGCGCTAATGTCTATGTACGTTGCCATTCGTGGCTCGGCAACGATGTAGTCCACCGCCCATTCGGGGTGTGAGCGTAGCTCCGAGTCTTGTGTGCTGCGTTGCCCAGTCCAAGCTCGTCCTGCGAGTGCCATGCGTTGGGCATTAATTTGCCCCACGCGCTGTACCACCTCAAATAGTCGCGGTCGCCCACCAATGCCCCATGCTTTTAGTGTTGGCGACACGGCAAGACATATCGTTTTCTCCGTTCGGCTTTCGTCTGCCACGACAAGGTTGGTCGAGAGTGGGTCAAGTCCTCTCGCCACGCACTCTGCCGAGGCGTAGAACGATTTCATGTCTATTGCCACGTATGTCCGTCTTTCGCTTTTCATTCTACGCAAAAATAGCAAACTCCGTGCGTCCTTGTTGTAAGCACACATAAATATCGATTTGTCATTCGATGATCTTTAAAAATTTCAATTTGTAATTATTTTGGTTGTTTCTGTGATAAAATATCATATAATAATTGGTTTTAATAATAATTCGTTATACTTTTGTGTCGTAAGCTTACAAAATGAAAGTAAAACAATAGATTAACTTTTGGTTCGTTAACTAAGATGAAAAAAATTGAAGCTATAATCCGCAAGACCAAGTTTGAAGAACTCAAAGAAGCCTTGCTAAGCTCCGACATCGACTGGTTTGAATACCACGATGTTAAGGGCATCGGTCAGAGTCGTCAAGAGCGCATATATCGTGGTGTGCAATATTCGACCGATGTCATAGAGCGAGTTGCCATCACCATTGTCTGTCGAGAGCTACTTCTCGAACCGACCATCAGTGTCATTCTGAAAGTTGCGCATACGGGTGAGATTGGCGATGGGCGCATTTTTGTTAGCGATGTTGCACAAACGTGGTCTATTCGCACTGGCGAGTGTGGCGACACTGTCCTAAGAGACAAGAAATAGTAACCTCTAAAACTATTACGAAATGGAAGAAATAGGAATATCTCTCGATACGGTCTGGATGCTCTTGGCTGCAATGCTTGTCTTCTGGATGCAACCCGGTTTTGCCCTTTGTGAGGCAGGGTTTACACGTGGCAAAAACACGGCAAATATCCTCATGAAAAACTTTGTCGATTTTATGTTCGGTTCGCTTTTGTTTTTCTTCATTGGCTTTGGGCTTATGTTTGGTAGTGGAGGCGAAGGTTTTGTTGGCATGCCCAACTGGGGCGACCTATCTTTCTACAATGGTGGATTACCAACCGAAGGCTTCTTGATTTTCGAGACCGTCTTTTGTGCCACAGCCGCCACCATCGTCAGTGGAGCCATGGCCGAACGTACTAAATTCTCTATGTATTTGGTCTATAGTGCTGTCATATCGCTTATAATCTACCCAATCGAAGGCCATTGGACTTGGGGCGGAGGTTGGCTAATGAATGAATCTGCCGACAGCTTTATGATGAATCTTTTTGGCAATGTTTTCCACGACTTTGCAGGTTCGGCAATAGTACACAGTGTTGGTGGCGTTTTGGCTTTTGTCGGTGCTCTTGCGCTTGGTCCTCGTGTGGGTAAATACTCTGCCGAAGGCAAGAGCCGTGCCATTCCGGGGCATAATCTTGCCATGGCGGCCCTTGGTGTCTTCATTCTTTGGCTTGGGTGGTTCGGGTTCAACCCTGGCAGTCAGTTAGCAGCCACTGGCGAAGTCAATCGCATAGCCATATCGCACGTCTTCCTGACCACCAATTTAGCTGCCGTCGCGGGTGGGGTTGCAACAATGTTCCTTACATGGCTAAAATATGGCAAGCCCTCACTTTCGCTAACGCTTAATGGTGTTCTCGCTGGTCTTGTCGGCATAACGGCTGGTTGCGACCTCGTTTCTCCCATTGGTGCAGTCATAATTGGTCTCCTCTGTGGCGTAGCTCTTGTCTTTGCAATAGAGTTCATCGACAACAAATTCCACGTCGACGACCCCGTCGGTGCTTCTTCTGTTCACGGTGTCTGTGGCATTCTCGGCACGATTCTTACTGGCTTGCTCTCTACCTCCACTGGAGCTCTCTATGGTCATGGTTGGGCTTTCTTCTTTGCGCAGTGTTTCGGCATTCTCGTTATCGACCTATGGGCCGTTGCTTGTGGCATACTTCTGTTCTATGGCATCAAAAGGTTGCATGGTCTACGTGTCGCCAAGCGCATCGAAGAAGAAGGTCTCGACATCTACGAACATGGCGAAAGTTGCTACAACTAACAGCCTTCAATCTCCTTCCTCAACTTTTCTTACAATCACTACACCCCAAATACAACCGCTTATGAAAAACATCATCTCGCTTTCTGTCGTCGCCATTCTTTGCGTAACCAACATCTTTGCGCAAGATGATGAAAAAATACGTGCAACCCTCGGCACCGACATCGTCAGCCACTACGTTTGGCGTGGGCAAGATTGTGGCAACGTCTCTGTACAACCAACTTTAGGCGTCGGATTCAAAGGCTTTGAATTCTCAGCTTGGGGAAGCGTTGGCTTCGATTCCGACGACACAAAAGAACTCGACCTTACTTTGTCATACTCTGTCGGCAAATTCAACATTATGCGTATCCGCAACCAGGTGAATTCTACCTGTAAGTTCTGTGCTTAAACGT
>CALAVC010000092.1 GCA_937892095.1 uncultured Bacteroidales bacterium
GTGTGACTGGAGTTCAGACGTGTTCTCTTCCGATCTATATTCTTCGGAAGATTCTAACGACCTTTTGCCAAAGTGGCTTTGGATGACTTTTGATACGGAATAGGTTTCGGACTTCGGAGAGACAAAAGGCGATGTAGAGCAAGATGTCGATGGAGAGGACTACGGCTGTGTCGGCCATTAGCTTAGGCTGGGCAAGCCAAGCACTGATTTGCGCACGCGACTGCTGAGATGCCCAATCGACAGAGACAAAGACTGCGACTGCACATAGCAAGAGAATTGCTACGAACTGCCATGTGCGAAGAAACGAAATTTTGAGGATGAAGTTGATGCCCACAACTATCATCATGACCATGATAAGTGTCTCCATCGAGATGTACTACTACATATAAAAGCGTCGCAAAGGTAGATGCTTTTGAGCGCAGAGACAATAGGCATATTAGAGTAAAAGAGAGAACAGCGAACAGCACACGGATAGTCATTATTGAGTAATGGGACAAAAAAACAGCTGCCTACATGCAATGCATATAGGCAACTGTTTTATGCTTTATTACCTCTTAACAGAGGAATTACGCTATTAGTCTACGATAGACTTGAAGGTTGCGTCGTTGAAGTAGTTGAGGAATTCAACGTCGGTCTTAGCGTAGCTCTTCCACTTGCTGTCGAGCTGAGTAGCCTTGCGGAGGTTCTCGAGAGCTGAGTCTTTTTCGCTCTTATGAGCGTAAGCAATGGCCTTGAGGTAGTACTTGAGTGCGTTCTCGTCGCTGTTGGCGTTGAGGGTGCTGATGGCAGCATCGTTCTTGCCGAGGAGGATCTTGACAAGAGCAGAGTTGTTGCTGGTGCTTGCGCCCATGTAGCTTTCTGCTTTCTCGTAGTCGCCTTCCATAATGGCTGTTGCTCCGAGGTTTTCGTTGAGTTGGTCGCCAGCACCTGCTGCCTTACCAAAGTATTCTTTGGCTGCATTGATGTCGCCATTGGCGAGTGCTACTGCACCGAGGTTGTTCTCGACTTCGGGAGCTGCCTTGATGCTTTCGGCCTTCTCGAAGAGTGCTTTGGCATCGGCTACCTTGCCTTGGTTGTAGAGGACTACACCTTTGTTGTTGACAGGACGATAGTCGTCGGCTGCGATGCTGATGGCTTGGTCGAGAGCTGCGATTTCTTTGTCGGTGTTGTTCTCTTTGTTGTAGAGATTGGCGAGGTAGAGAAGTTCTTCGACGTTGAGGTCGGTGAGAGCTGCAGCTTTGAGTTCGTCGTCGGAACGACCGATGAGTTCACCAGTAACGGTAACGGTAGAACGACGGAGAGTTGGGAGGATGTCTTTAGCGAGGACTTTGTAAACTGCGGAGAGGTTTTTGATTTCCTTTTCGCGGACATCGGGATCGGAGTAGAGCGAGAGGACTCGGAGGATGAGGTCTTTGTCTTGGATGTCGCTATTGCCGATGGCGTTCTTGAAGCCTTCCCAGTCTTCGGGGGTGCTGTTGGTTACGATATTGGTTTCGCCTTCAACCTTGGCGTTCTTGAGGGTCTTCTCGACGAAGCTCTTGGCAGAAGATTCACGTTTGCCAGCGAGAGCTGTGTTGAGATCGGTAGAACCATCAGGCGAAGCATAGGCAGAAACTGCGATGCTCTTGATGTTCTTCTTTTCGTCTTCGTTGAGGGCCTTGATGTATTCGTTGATAGCCTTTACGTCGTCTTTCTTGAGCTCACCGCTACGGATGTCGGACTTGTTGATAAGGTAGACGATTTCAGCAATCTTTTCTTCGGCTGTGGTGCGTTGGAAAGCGTCCTTAGATGGAGCTGTTGCACCGGGCTGGTCGGAGAGGAGGGTTGAGGTTGCGATTACACCTTTTGCGAGAGGCTCGAGGTCGAGTTCGCTTGAAGTAACTTCGATAGACTTGCTGCCACGAGTGAACTTAATCTTGACGATGAGGTCGGAGACGCGTTGCTTGTCGTTGAAGTCGATTTCTTGTTTTGGGTATTTGATTGTACCACCGTTGACGAAACTAACTACTTGTCCGTTGCCAGTAACGCTTTCGCCCTGAACGGTGATGGAAGGATAGGAATCAGAGCCACCCTCGTAGGTAAGTACGGGAGTGATTTCGGCTGATGTTTTCTTGTCCCACATCTTGGCAGGCACGTTGGCGGTGAAAGCCATAGCTACCTTGCCTTGGTGAGCTTCGAGTACTTCCGGGTCTACTTTGTACTTAATTTGCTTTGCGGCTTCTTTCATCTTGTCGATGCCGCCGCAACTTGCGACGAGGGCTGCAAGTGCAAGCGTTCCAAAAGTTTGGAGTCTTGTCTGCTTCATTTTTGTATTCTTTAAGATTCTAAAGTTTTATATTGTCTTGATTTCGTTGTGATAAGTGGGCGTTGTACAAAATAGCATACACTACTTACCGTCTTGCAAAGATAACCTATCTTGAATTATAATTGCAAAAATATTTAATAGTTTTTTGCAAATGGGGATTGAGAAGTGATATATGTCAGATGGGAATTGGGTGAGATGGGGACACTTTTTCTATATTTGGAGGGGGATGACAGTACAAAAGCGTGAGAAAGAATATTTCCAAGAGGGTTTCTTGAAGCCTACGTGGTTTTTCTTGCCGATAACGGCAAGAAAAAGACTATATTTATTGCCAAATTTTAACCTTTATATGCCGATAGATATGAACTACGTTTCTGTTGCAGAATATGCCAAAGCACAGGGATTGGCAGAAAGAACGGTGCGAAATTACTGTGTGCAAGGCAAGATTCTTGGAGCGAAACTAATTGGCAAGACATAGAGTATACCAGCCAATGCTGTTGTGGGACAAAGGAAGAATGCACGCATAAAAATTTCAGATTTGCTACAAGCTTTGAGAGAAGAAAAAGAGTGCAAATTAAAGGGAGGTATTTACCATAGGACACAGATTGAACTTACGTATAATTCGAACCACATAGAGGGTAGCAGATTGAGCAAAGAACAGACACGTTATATTTTTGAAACGAATACGATAGGGGTTTCTGACACGGCTATCAGAGTTGATGACATCGTAGAGACAACAAATCATTTTCGTTGTGTTGACTACATTATCGAGCACGCAAAAGAGCCGTTGACTGAGGGCATGATAAAGACTCTGCATGGATTGCAAAAGAATGCCACATCGGACGCTATAAAGTCTTGGTTTGCTGTTGGCGAATATAAACGTTTGCCTAACGAAGTTGGAGGAATAGAAACGACTGCGCCAGAGAATGTTGGAAGAGAAATGCGCGAGTTGCTGAAAAAGTATAGGGCATTAAAGAGTGCGACATTGGAGGATATTCTCGATTTCCACAAGCAATTTGATTCTATTCACCCATTTCAAGATGGGAATGGTCGCGTGGGCAGATTGATAATATTTAAAGAGTGTTTGAACCACGACATTGTGCCTTTTATCATTACTGATGAGTTAAAGATGTTCTACTATCGTGGTCTGCAAAACTGGCCAAACATTAAAGGTTACTTAACCGACACTTGCTTAACTGCACAAGATAGCTACAAAGCTTTGCTTGATTATTTTCGGATTAAGTACTGAAAGATTTAGAAAACAAATAAGCTCACCGAATGGTGAGCCTTTGTGGAGCTGCGGGGGGTCGAACCCCGGTCCATACATTGAAGTCATACGCTTTCTACATGCTTATTCTGGCCTTTGATTTTCGTGCAACACCAAGACCCAGACCACCAAGTGTTGCCTTATCCTAAAAAATTCATCGAGCATGTTAGGCCATACACGACTAACCCCGATATGATCTGCACCACTATATCAATCAGCCTCGCGGTTAGGGCTTTTTGAGTGATGTCTCGTTCTGACACCTTGTATCAGAATGAAGCTAATCTACTGTACTTCGATTAAGCTGCGAGAGCATAAGAAGAGTTGCCAGTTATATTTTGATAGCCGAGATTGAAGAGCCGAACTACCGGTGCTCTGCATGCTTACGTATCACTTTGCAACGCTGTCGAATCCGTGTCAGCCCCAGAAAGTGATATGTGCTCGCGAAGGTAGTGATAAGTGGAGAAAAGAGCAAAATAGGTAGGGATAAATTTAACTAACATTGACTATTCGTCGCTATGCACGGCCTATACACATATATTTTTCTTTACCTATTAAAAAATAGATCTATGACATCGCAAGAAAAGGTTGGTAAACCTATAGCCACACTACGTCAGCGCATGGACATTTCACAAGGGAAATTTGCGCTAATGTCACATATTGACAGACGTTATGTCGGAGTCGGAATTCCTTATTTGGTCGCTTGACAGGCGACAAGATTGGGCTGTGGTGGTATGTCTTGTTGGTGGCGGACAGGAGATAAACACTGGCGAGGCAGGAATAGGCGAATAGATTAATCTTAAATCGCGCAGAATTCAAGTTGATAATGCAACGCTTTCGAATTCGAAATTAGTCATTTCTTT
>CALAVC010000093.1 GCA_937892095.1 uncultured Bacteroidales bacterium
ACCCAGTCGGTTTGTCTTGGCTCAAGAAAGTCTGTCAGCTGAAACGGAAAATTATACAATATCTTAAATGGTCTCTTCGTTGCTTTTGCAAATGCATAGCTCACCACTATGCCCTTGAATCTGTCGCATAGCCCACCATGAAATGATGTTCCGTCGCACCTATATACCACAGCTTTCTTTATGCCAAATCGTCCGAAGATGTTGTATCTTCTAAGTAGTGGTTGTATCCGTAGCCTAAGTGATGTATACATTCGTCTGTCCGTTGGTTGAATTAATTTTTCGAATAGAAGAAATCGTGTAAACCGCAGATTTTGAGTGATTTACAAGGGCATAAAAACAAAATAATTACATTAGAACATGCGTAAATCGTATCGAAGTTCAGAAAAATAACAGACATCTGCAAGTTGTTTGCAGAAGGACTGAGCAACGAAAAAGGATACGTCGTACTATAATGCGCAGATGGATAATGTCTTGGTTTGTAGCGTGGCGGATTGTTGTTCGATGTAATAAACTCGTAAGTACCACAATTATGGTATGTAGAATGCTATGCATAGGGGATTCTGTGGGTATGGAAATGGTGGCAACTTTGCGATGTAGAAAAAAGACGAACAAGCAAAACAACAATCAGTATGAAAAGATTAGTATTGACAACAGCAATGATGTTAGGTCTTGGCTTGGCAGGTGTCGCAGCACATGCCGAAGGTAATGCCACGGAGAACAACATCGAGGTGCGTACAATTAGGGCGCCACGTTTCGTCCGCCCAATTGTCGAAAAATGGATAGTTGAATATGCTAAGTCGGAACCCGGCGTGGAGTTCAGAATTGTAGGTGGCACAACAGACGACATCGATATGAACGTTGCGTATGGCGACACAGACGGGACTGGCTATGTCGTTTTCTTTGGCGAGACAGCAGTGCTACCGATTACGGCTCACAACTCAGACGCTGCTCGTCAGCTGAGTGGGAAACAATTGAACGCCAAGAAAATCAAGCAATTGTTTTTCTACAACGAAGACTTCGACGAAGATAGTAAGAAAAACAAGGCATTCGAGAATCTTGTGGTTTATAGTGGTAGCAACGCATCTTCCGTTGCCACGTTGTTTGCTCACAACTTTGGCGAAGAGGTTAGTGCTTTTCGGGGCAAACGCATTTCGGGCGATGACCTATTTTTGAATACTGCCATTGCAAAAGACCCTATGGGCGTGTCGTTCAATGTGCTCGCTAATATTTTTGACATAGATAGTAGGCTACTAAAAAAAGGAATTTCGCTCGTAGGTCTTGACCTGAAAAAGAATGTGTCAGCTGCTTTTGTAGACGGAGCGACATTGGATGATGTGCTTACGACACTGGAATATTCGCGACCACAAGAAATTGCAATAGAAAAAGTCGGCATAAAATTTAAGACTGACGACAATGTGGTAAAAGATTTCTTGCATTGGGTGCTAATTCATGGCACAAAATATAATCATCAGTATGGCTTGCTGAACCTTGACAATAAGGAGGCAAACGCTCAAATGCTTAAGGTGCAGAAAAATACACTGACGGCACACAACAAATAAAAAAGAGAACAACAGAGTATGGTAAAAAGATTTTTAATTGCAACAATTGTTGCAATAGGTCCTTTGTATGCCTTGGCGCAGGGACAGATACGTGGCAACGTCAGAGATGCTCGCAGTGGCGAACCGCTTATAGGGGCTGCAGTCGTCGTGAAAGGCGAGAAGTCGGTGGGCACAGTTAGCGACTTAGATGGTAATTTTAGCTTGGCTATATCGGCAGAAGCGCCACTGACGCTTAGCGCAGAATATGTGGGCTATAGGTCGGTTGACGTCGATGTGTACGACTTTGAAGAGCCAATAGAGATTGCTTTGGTGGACAATAGTAGACTCGATGAAGTGGTTGTTGTAGGCTATGGCTCACAGAAACGTGCAGAGCTGACAAGTAGTATATCTACGGTCAGCAAAGATTTGTTGGGGCAATCGGTTGGTTCGGTTGAGAGCGCATTGCAGGGTGCTGTGGCAGGTCTGAATGTTGCCGTTAGCTCTGGGCAACCAGGTGCTACGAGCAATATCCGCATACGAGGCGGAAATAGCATTACGGGTGGCAATGAGCCACTATATGTCATCGATGGGCAGATAGTGTATAATGACGTACAGTCGACACAAACAGGTGCTTCGGGTTCTGATGCTGCATTGGACCCACTATCGTTTCTTAATCCGAATGACATTGAGAGCGTAGAGGTGCTAAAAGATGTGTCGGCAACTGCCATATACGGCACTCGTGGTGCCAATGGTGTCGTCATTATTACGACAAAGAAAGGTTTTCATGGGCGCAACGTGATAAACTATGCTGGTTCGTTGGGCTGGAGCAAGGCGACAAAGACTCTCGACTTTCTCGATGCATATCAGTTTACAGAACTTTATAATGAGCTCAATCCGGACAAACCTCTTTCGGAGCCAACAGGCAATTATGATTGGCAGGACGCAGCTCTGCGCACAGCTTTTGGTCAAGAGCATCAGATTAGCTTTACTGGTGGCGACGAGATTTCGCGCTACGTCATTAGCGGTGGATATAAAGAACAGAACGGCATAATTATAGGCACACAGTTCAAACGTTATACTGGTAGGGTAAACTACGAACGCAACTTGCGCGAAAACTTTCTTGTTGGTGTGAATGCTACTGGGGCGCATAGCCGACAAGAAGGGCTCCGAAATGTCGACCATGGCAATAGTGGGCAGACGGCTAAATGGGCAGCCAACAGTTGGATGTCGGTGCTTATCACGCCTCAGACACAGCCAATATATAATGCCGATGGTTCGTACAATTATTCGCCGACACCAGTCAGTCAGGACATATTTGTACGCGATGGAGAGACGGTGGTTGGTAACCCTATTTCAGACCTTAAAAATACAAAGACCACGACAATCAACACACGCGTTATTGCAAATACATTTGCCGAGTGGGAAGTGGTCAAGCACCTTAAACTGAAAGCAAATATTGGTGCCGACCTTTCGAACACAAGACAAAATAATTATTCGCCTTCGTATACCACAATGGGTTTGGAATATAATGGCGTGGCCTCTGTGGGCGACAACAAGACAAACGTGTGGCTGACGGAATTTACAGCCACCTACGATAACATCTTCAAGAGTCTGCACCACGTCAACGTTTTAGGAGGATATACGGCTCAACAAACCGATCGAAGCACTTTTGCCACCACAGTGCGCAACTTTGCCAACGACGCCACTGGATATGACAGCCTGTCGGCTGGTAGCGAGATATATAGCTCTACGAGCGACAAAACAATTAGCACACTGCAGTCCGTCTTGGGGCGCATAAACTATTCGTTCGATTCGCGGTATAATGCATCGCTTACACTTCGAGCTGATGGTAGTAGTCGCTTTGCCGAAAATCATAAATGGGGTCTGTTTCCTTCGGCTGGCTTGTCGTGGAATATAGACAAGGAGAAGTTTTTCAGTGCAGGCAAGGTGGTCGACTACTTGCAGTTGCGACTCTCGGTAGGAACGGTTGGCAATCAGGAGATTAGCGACTATCAGTTTTCGGCAATCGTGTCGCCAAGTGGCACGTCGTTTATCTACAACGGCGAAGAGACAGTGGCGTATGACATCGTAAACAAAGCGAATCCGAACCTTAAATGGGAGAAGACCACATCTTACAACATAGGTCTGAATGTGGGTCTGCTACAGAATAAGATTAATGTTACTTTCGATGCATATACGAAAAAGACGACCGACTTGCTACTTCAAGTACCAGTGGAAGGCGTAACGGGTTATTCGGATGCACTACGCAATGTCGGTTCTGTCAGTAACAAAGGTTTTGAACTCGAGATTGGAGCAAACATCTTAAATGGTAAGGACTGGAAGTGGAATGTAAATGCTAACATTGCCCATAACAAAAACGAGGTAACATCGCTTGGTAATGCATCGTCAATAATCCCTGAAATAAGTGGTGCAACGCTTGGCTACATTTCGCCACTGATTGTCAAAGTAGGCGAACCACTTGGCACTTTCTACGGATATAAATTTAAGGGCATAGTGCAGTCGGAAGAGCAAGTGTCGACGCTCACTCCGCAAACAATCAACAAACTCGAACAAGGAAACCCATATTACGAAGATGTCAATGCAGATGGCGTTGTCAACACAGAAGATCAGACAACACTTGGCAACACACAGCCTAAGTTTACTTATGGCCTAAATACGACAGTCCGATATAAGCATTGGGACTTGTTGGTAAACGTCGCCGGTTCGTATGGCAACAAGCTCTACAACTGTCTGGCAACTCGTCTGACCAAAGGTACGACATACTACAATAGCTTGGCTGTGGTTGCCGACCGTTGGACTCCTGAAAACCCTTCAAACGAAGTTCAAAAAGCGAGCGATGACCTTACGGTAGTCTCCGACAGCCGATATGT
>CALAVC010000094.1 GCA_937892095.1 uncultured Bacteroidales bacterium
AAACAGCAAACGTGTTGGCTGCGTGCGAAGATGCAAAACCATAAAGTCCACCACGATAATCGGCCACTATATGTACCATGTATTGTAGCATTGGGTCGTGCGACGGACGCAATCGTTCGAAAAGAGGCTTCATTAGTCCCGATGTCAAACGATCGGCAAGCAAGATCAACACACCAACAACAAGTAATGTCATCAGTCCTTTACCTCCTTGCCTGCGGAATATCATCCACAATAAGGCAACATAAAGTGGTAGCCAAACAATTCGAGAAGTTATGAGATAAAAAAACAGATCTTGCCAACTCGTATAAAAACTATTGAGTAGCAATGTGATTTCTTTGTCGGCAAAGACTAAACTTTCCATTTGTATATTACACTAACTCTTACTTATAAAAGGTCTCCAAAGTTACAAAAAGCTAATGATATGCAGTAGATAAGCTCTTTCAAATGATTATTTTAAAGTGTTGAATGTCGATATTTTGGGATAAAATATGTTACTTTGTGAATTAGTGAATATTATTGTAAGATGAAAAAAATATTATTGGTTTCAGCTAGTGATCCTACCGATAAAAGAACATGGTCTGGTACGGAATATAGTTTCTTTCAGCAATTGAAGAAGTATTATTATGTTGAGATTTTGACTGTGAATTATCCAGCCGCTCGTGCAATTGACAAGATATTTATGCGTCTTTTCACGTTAGGTAAACAAGATACAGGCTTTGGTTTTGTCAATAGTTACGTTTGTAGCAAGCGCGTGTATAATAAACTTCGTAATCATACTTATGATGCCATTTTTGCTTTTGGTCCGTTTCATATAGCATATCTAAACACGGCACTACCAATAGTGTATTTTACAGATGCTACAGTTCACTCAATGCAACACTACTATTGGAATTTCTTGCAACCTCTCTATTGGGTGGCTGATGTTATCCAGAGAAGGTGTTTGCAAAAGAGTTCTGTTGCCGTAGGGGCAAGTTCGTGGGTTGTTTCTGATATGGTGAAATATTATGGTTTGGCACCACAGAAATGTAAGTTATGTCAACTTGGGGCAAACGTTAATGTTTCAGATGCACAAGCTATCAAGGAACACGATGTGATAAATATAGTTTTTGTTGGCGCTGCTTGGGCTCGCAAAGGTGGAGATATAGCTTTGGATGCTTTTCGTCAACTAAAACAAATTGATGGTAACCATCGTTATCATTTCCATGTTGTTGGCGGTAAGCCAGAAAAAAAAGTTGATGAAGAAGATGTTACGTTCTATGGCTTTCTAAATCGAAATATTCCCGAACAAGAAAAACTGCATTCTGACATTTTTAAGGATGGGGACATCTTTCTTCTCCCTACACGTGCAGAGTGCGCAGGTATGGTGTTTTGCGAAGCTTCGGCTTATGGGTTGCCCATTGTAACCTATGATACTGGTGGCATCAGTGACTATGTCGTCAATGGCGTAAACGGTTACCGTTTACCTATTGAGTCTGGTGGAACTGAATTTGCAAATAAGATGTTGAGCATAATTAACGACTCTGATTTGAGGCAAAGACTTAGTGATGGTGGTAAAAGACTCTATAAAGAACACCTAAACTGGGATGCTGCAGGTCAAAAAATTAAGGAAATAATAGACTCTTTGCTATAGCATCATAGACAATCCGAATTATACACTTCATAAGGTGTATTTATTTAGCGTAGTCGTCCTCGATATACGTGAAGTTTTTTTCATACATACATCGACAAGGACGTAACAATTGTTTTACGTTCTATCTCATCAGACTGATAGATTAATAAATTTTGTTAATTTTGCAGTCCGTCAATACTTTAAGTAGCTACATGATTAACGTCCTAAAATTCGGTGGCACATCTATGGGAGCTGCCCATAGCATTCAAGAAGTCAAGCGAATAATTCTCTCTCATTCAGCCCCCACCGTAGCCGTGGTTTCTGCACTAAGTGGAGTAACCGATATGCTTCTTAAGGCAGCTTCGCAGGCAGCCGAAGGAGCCGACTACATGACCACATTTAACGGTATAAAGGCAAAGCACGCAGCTGTCACGCAAGAACTTTTCGGCGATGATGCCTCCAAGGTAGACAAGCTTTTAGCCACAATATTCGACGAGCTAAGCAATTTGCTTCGTGGCGTAAGCCTTCTTCATGAGCTAAGCCGTCGTTCGCTCGAAACCATTTCTGGATTTGGTGAGCGACTTTCATCGCTCATACTCAGCCAATTAATGCAAACATCGCTTGTCGACTCCCGACCACTTATCAAGACTCGTACCGATGGACAGCGTAATATAGTCATTGATGGTCTTACCGAAATCAACATTCAAAATGCACTGAAAGACCTTAATGGCTATACCATAATGCCAGGTTTCATATCGTCCAACGAGAAAGGTGAGGCAACAACGCTTGGGCGTGGCGGTTCAGACTATACTGCAGCACTTATTGCTGCAGCGCTCAATGCCGATGTCCTCGAAATATGGACCGATGTCGATGGCTTTATGTCCGCCGACCCCAGAGTCATCAGTCGTGCCTACACTCTCGATCACCTTACCTATGGTGAGGCTATGGAGCTCTCGCATTTTGGCGCCAAGGTAATCTATCCCCCCACCATACTGCCCGTCCTACGGAAAAATATACCCATTTATATAAAGAATACGTTCAACCCCGAAGCCGTTGGCACTCGCATTGATAACGAAGAGCGTCCAGAGGAAAGCAACAAGATACGTGGCATTTCTTCTATTCGTTCCGTTAGTTTATTGACTTTCCAAATGGTCGACATGGTAGGCATTTCAGGTGTTTCTATGCGACTCTTTAAAGCACTTGCCGATGCTTATATCAATGTCATACTCATTTCGCAGGCTTCGAGCGAACTAACCATATCTTTCGTCGTCGACTCTCGCTATGCCACACGTGCCTCCGAAGTAATTGACCTCGAATTTAGCAAGGAAATAGCAAGTGGTGCAGCCCACCCAACGCACGTCAAAGACGAAATGGCTGTCGTGGCAATCGTTGGCAACCACATGAAACACAAGACTGGTGTATCTGGCAAACTATTCGATGCCGTAGGTAAAAACGGCATTAACATATACGCCATCGCACAAGGGGCCTCCGAAGTAAACATTTCTTTTGTAGTCAAGGAGGTCGACCTCCGTAAGACACTTAATGCTGTTCACGACGCTTTCTTCCTTAGTCGTCAGCAAGTCTTACAAATATTTCTTGCTGGCGTGGGTACAGTCGGTGGCAAATTGCTCGAAAAACTATCCGCTCAAGCTGAAAAACTACGTAACGACTATAAACTTGAAATACGCATTGTCGGTGTAGCTAATTCTCGTCAGATGATTATTAACACGCAGGGCATAGATCCCTCGCGAGCCAAGCAATTGTTGCAAACCGAGGGTACTCCTGCCACGCCCGACGAACTTGCCAAAACGATATGCCAACTCAACTTGGCTGGTAGCGTTTTTGTCGATTGTACGGCAAGTGCCGATGTCGCAGCCATCTACGATCGTATGCTCGCCAACAACATCAACGTTGTAACAGCCAATAAAATAGCTGGTTCATCAGCATACGCACACTATCTGAGCCTTAAAAATACTGCTCGCGATAAAGGTGTAAAGTTTCACTACGAGACCAATGTCGGTGCCGCACTTCCAATCATATCGCCCATCAACGACCTAATACGCAGTGGCGACAGAATAGTAAAGATGGAAGCTGTCTTGTCTGGCACGCTCAACTTCATAGTCAATCGACTTGCAGCCGATTGCCCGCTCTCTGCCGTTGTTAGCGAAGCTAAGGCAAAAGGTTATAGCGAACCCGATCCACGTATCGACCTTTCGGGCATCGACGTTGCTCGCAAAATCCTCATCCTTGCTCGTGAAGCAGGTTATCCACTCGAAATGTCAGATATTGAGCGTACACCATTTGTCCCGCAAGAATACCTCGACACGCCTGATGTTGACACGTTCCTCAAAAAAATAAAGGAACTTGATGCAGAGTTTGAAAGCAAACGCAAAGAATTGGCATCACAAGGTCTCATAATGCGCTACGTTGCTACATTTGAAAATGGCAAGGTAACCACAGGCTTTAAAAATGTCGATGCTCGCAACCCGCTTTACAACCTCGACGACACAAACAATATCGTCCTAATTACTTCGGACAACTATCACGACCATCCACTTGAAATAAAAGGCTATGGAGCTGGAGCCGACGTAACCGCTTCGGGCGTATTTGCCGACATCATTAAAGTAGCCAATCTCTCATAATTTATCTTGCAAAATGTTGTTCTATAGCACCAATAACCCCTCAACGACTGCCGACCTCAAAACAGCAGTCCTTAAAGGACTTGCGCCAGATAAAGGTCTTTACATGCCACAAGAAATACCCGTTTTGCCACAAAGCTTTTGGCAGTCTATTCCAGGTATGAGCATGGCACAAATTGGCTTCGAAATGTTGAAGCCATATTTCTGCCCCGACATCCCAGAAGACCGTTTTATGGCTATGCTCGAAGACGCCTTTAACTTCGATGTGCCAGTCGTAAAAGTAACCGACAATATTAGTGCGCTCGAACTATTCCATGGTCCGACGCTTGCGTTCAAAGATGTTGGCGCACGATTCTTGGCTCGTGTGATGTCGTACTTTGCCGACTTTGGTGGCAAACCCATCAATGTTCTTGCTGCCACATCGGGCGACACAGGAAGTGCCGTGGCTAATGGTTTTCTCGGAGTCGACAACGTGTATGTACACATTTTATATCCGTCTGGGCTTGTTAGCCACTTGCAAGAATTGCAGTTTACGACTCTCGGTCAGAACATTACGGCGTACGAAGTAAGTGGCGTGTTCGACGATTGTCAGCGAATGGTCAAAGAAGCCTTTATGGATGCCAATCTCAATGCACAAAAGGTTCTCACATCGGCCAATAGCATAAACCTCGCTCGTTTCTTGCCCCAAAGTGTCTACTACGCCTATGCCCTCTCACAGATTGACCCCAAGTTGTGGAATAAACTTATGATAAGCGTTCCAAGTGGCAATTTTGGCGACATCACAGCAGGTTTGGTAGCCTATCGAATGGGTATGCCAGTCAAACGTTTCATTGCTGCAGTCAATGCAAATCGTGTCTTCACAGACTACTTGCAGACAGGTGTCTATAAGCCAACGCCCTCGAAATCGACGCTCGCCAACGCTATGGATGTAGGCGACCCAAGCAACTTTGCACGCGTAAACAACCTATTTGGCAATTCTGCTGCCGAAATGCGCAAAGTAATAGTTAGCGACAGCTACACCGACGAGCAAATTGGCAAGACAATTGCCGAGGTGAAAGCACAAACAGGTTACACTTGTGACCCTCATGGTGCTGTGGGCTATGCTGCGCTCAAAGATCTTATGCAAGACGATGAGTATGGCATATTCTTAGAGACGGCACACCCGGCCAAGTTTATCGACACCGTTGAACGTTTTACTGGTTCAAAGGTCGAAATACCTGCTCGATTGGCTCGCTTTGCGCAAGGCAAAAAACAATCTATTGCAATAAAAGCCGACTATCATAACATTCTGGGCTCTCTGAAATAACACTTTGGCAAAGATTTTGATTAGCACAATAGCAAAAATAACCGAAGTAAATACACAACTAATAAAATGAAAAGATTAGCAATCCTACTGAGTGTTGTCCTATCCACCTCCTTCGCATTCGGTCAAGACAAGACTGCCGACCAATTCAAAAACGAAGGTAACGAATTCGTTCGCCAAAAAAACTACAGCCAAGCTCTCGACTCCTACAACGAAGCCTTTAAGCTTTGGGGCGACAAGCCAGACACGGCAACAATCTTCAATGCTGCCATCTGTGCGCTCAACGTCAAGAACTACGACATGGCACTCGAATATTTCAAAAAGTCGTCAGACTTTGGCTACAAAAAAGCTGATGCAGACTTCCGCATAACACAAATATACAAGGCTCAGAAGAAAGACGAGGAGTATTTTAATGCCGTCAAAGCGGGCTACGAAAACTACAAGAACGGCAAGACTGCAATGCTTTTCAAAAAAGAGCTTTGCAAGTACTATCGCAACAAAGGCATGGCTCAGTTTAACGAAGCTGCTGGCATCGTGGCCAAAATGCAAACTGCAAAAGCCGACCAAATGGACAAGCTAAAAGCTGAAGCAAAAACAAAATTTGACGAAGCTAAAGCTCTGCTCGATAAGGCTCTTGAAGTAGACCCCGAAGACAAGGGCGCAAAAGAAATATCTGCCAAAGTAGAAGCAAGCAAAGCAACACTATAAGTTCTACTTGTTTAACTTACCATTTAGAAAGCCCTCAATCATGCATTGAGGGCTTTTTTATGCAAATATTGTTTGTATGAACTATGCGCACTTAATTCAAATTAAGTGCGCTTGTATTCCGTTCTATGCGCGAATACGGCCATAGCATGCATGTTTTGTGCATTGCTTTTTTGTCGTTCAGAAGACTATTTATTAACTCTTATAGCCGTTTAATTTCATCTTGCTAATTAGCCACAAGTTTTCCAGAGAGAATCCCATTCCTTATGATGTAGTGGAAGAAAGAAGCTTGATTATATTTAAATGTGGTACAAAGTCATTAACAACAATAAAAGGAGCAAGAACCATTTTCTTGCTCCTTTTGTAGTTTGCGTGCGAAACTTCAATTGTGTTTTCTCTCTACCGCGTGCTTAGTATATATGGTTATTCATAGCGGTCATGCAAATAATTGTTTCTCTTTCTGCGGTGAATAGTTCGTTATTTTTCTCACTGCAAATATGCCAATGGTCTGTAAAAAAGACTTTCAGAAAACGTACTTTCGGCATGTTTTTATTTTTAAAATCGGTCGAATGTACGTTTTGCAAAAGTAAATGTTCCATTTTTTAAATTATAAAAATTTTTATGAGTGTTGCTTTTGTCAGATTGCTGCCACATGTGTATGACATTATGTCAAATATTGTGCGTTGGCACGTCTTTTGATACGTCGGCAATCAAAATAATAAAATCATATAAGATATGGCTTCAGGAAAAATAGGTGTTTCGACCAAAGACCTCTTCCCAATAATTAAAAAATTCCTCTATTCCGACCATGACATCTTCCTTCGCGAGATTGTCTCCAATGCTGTCGATGCGTGCCAAAAGTTGAAAGTCCTTTCAACGGGTAGCGACTTTAAAGGTGAGTTGGGCGACTTGCGTGTCAGCGTTAGCCTCGACAAAGACAATAAGACACTCACCGTCTCCGACAATGGTATTGGCATGACAGCCGAAGAAGTCGACAAGTACATCAATCAGATTGCTTTTTCGGGTGCCGAAGAATTTCTTGAAAAACATAAAAACGATGGCACTACCATAATAGGTCATTTCGGCATGGGTTTCTACTCTGCTTTCATGGTGAGCGATAAGGTAGAAATTGTGTCGCGCAGCTACAAGGAAGGCGCAAAAGCTGTTCGTTGGAGTTGTACAGGCGACCCCGAATATACTCTTGAAGAGACCGAAAAAGAGGGTAGGGGGACAGACGTCATAATGCACATCTCGGAAGACGAGAAGGAGTTCCTCGAAAAGAGTAGGGTGGAAAATTTGCTCAATAAATATTGCAAATTTTTGCCCATACCAGTTGTCTTTGGCAAAAAGACGGAATGGAAAGACGGCAAAGAACAAGAAACTGCCGAAGATAATCAGATTAACGACACCACGCCCGCATGGACTCGTAAGCCTGCCGACCTAAAAGAAGAGGACTATAGCTCTTTCTATCGCAAGCTATATCCCATGAGCGAAGACCCACTCTTCCATATCCACCTCAATGTCGACTATCCGTTCACACTGACCGGTATCCTCTACTTCCCACGCATTAAAGCAAATATAGACCCCAACCGAAACAAGATTCAGCTCTACTGCAATCAGGTCTTCGTAACTGACTCTGTCGAAGGCATTGTGCCAGATTTCTTGACGTTGTTGCACGGTGTCATCGACTCGCCCGACATTCCTCTCAACGTTTCTCGTTCGTACTTGCAGAGCGACTCAAATGTCAAGAAAATATCAAGCCACATCACTAAGAAAGTGGCAGATAGGCTCGAGGAAATATTTAAGACAGAGCGCGAAAACTACGAGAAAAAGTGGGATGACCTGAAGATTTTCGTAGAGTATGGCATGCTCACCGACGACAAGTTTGCCGAACGTTGCGACAAGTTTGCTCTGCTGAAAAACGTGGATGGTAAGTATTTCACATTTGAGGAATACAAGAAGCTCATTGAGCCTGCTCAGACCGATAAAGATGGCAATCTCATCTATCTCTACGCAACAGACAAGTCTACCCAATACACTTTCATTGAAAATGCAAAGGCAAAGGGCTACGACGTGCTTTTGATGGACGGACATCTTGACACTCCGTTCATGAATCAGAAGGAACAAAAGTGGGAAAAGAGTCGTTTTACACGTGTCGATGCAGATGTCATTGATAAACTCATCGTCAAAGACGATGCCCCACAACTAACCCTCACCACCAACGAAAAGAGTGATCTTGAAGAGGTCTTCCGTAGTCAAGCTCCGACTGGCGACACCAAGCAGAGCTATACAGTCAGTGTTGAAGCCTTGGGCGAAGACCAATTGCCAGTTATCGTTACTCAAAACGAGTGGATGCGTCGAATGAAGGAAATGAGTGCACTGCAAGGTGGTCCGATGTCGTTCTATGGCGAAATGCCAGACACATTCAATCTTGTTGTCAACGCCAATCACCCATTGGTCGACAAGGTGTTCCGTAGTATGTCTGCCGACGTCAGGACTTCGGTAGATCCCATACGCTCTGACATTGAGCGACTCGAAGCTCGTCGTGATGAGTTGAACAAGGCAAAGCAAGGGAAAAAGGAAGAAGACATCCCACAGGCAGACAAGGACGAACTCGACCAAGTAAGTCGCGACATTGACGACAAGCGCAGTCAGCGAACCAAGATTTTATCTGACTTTGCCAAGAATAATGCAGTTGTGTCGCAACTCATCGACCTTGCTCTGCTGAGCAACAACATGCTCAAAGGTGCCGACCTGACCAATTTTATCAAGCGTAGCATTTCGCTCATAAAATAGTTGTCGGACATAATAACGTCAGATTAAATACAGAGTAGATAGGCTATCCACATGGGGTAGCCTATTTTTGTGTAACCACAATATACTTCAAAATACCTAAAACATTTTTCTGTTCTAATCGTATTAGTTCCTAAGTTCAAGTTGATAATGCAACAGTAGGCAATCTTCAGAGGGGGTGGTTA
>CALAVC010000095.1 GCA_937892095.1 uncultured Bacteroidales bacterium
AAGTATCCCAATGTAATCTACATCCCCGAAACAGCCAATATCGAGATTGATAACACAACAATCTCGTGGCTTCACAACGGGCAGACGAAGAAGATACCTTTCAGCCCGAACAAGATTTATATGCACCCTTCGGGCAATAAGTTTGAACTCGCTAAGCACCCCACACAAGCCATGTGGCGCATCATTCAGACTGCTCCAGAGGGCATTTTGTGCCATAAGCCATGCACTGTTTCGGGAGGTGGCAAAAGCGAGATTTCAAAGTCAATGCAGAACGCCATCATATATGGTCCGTTCAACATTGTCAATCTTGAAGAAGACTTCCGCAAAGCCGACGAAATAATCAACCACGACTATACCAACCGTTGGAAAGTCGTTGCCCCCGACGCCAAGCCCAGCCGTTCGTTCCTTAGCAATAAGCGTGCGCTTGGCTCTGCCGTCAAGTTGCTGACTCCGTCCGACATGTATAGCGACGAATATAACGCATGGTTGCGCAGCATCCCGCCACACATTCGTTCGCTCGTCCTTTTTGTCAAGCGCCTCTACCGCAACGAGGGCGAGAAAGGCAATTGGAAAGACTACATGAGCGTCGAAATCATCAACGGACGCGAAGGCACCACGCTTATGTACAAGAATAAGCACGTTACGGGTACCTACGTCCGCATAGGTTTCAACCCCGATGGCAACTGGTTGCTCCACAAGTTACGCTCCGACTTTGTGCCAAGCTTTAAGATTCAAGTCGAAGACGACATCACAGCTTCTGTTACGCTCCCTGCCAGCAACTTCCGACACCTCAGTCCGAAGTTCTCAAACCCAAGCGTAAAAGTGGTTACCAACTGTGAACGTCGACTCTTCCAACGCCCTGACGAAGCAGTCAATCGCGGCTACGACCATGAGGCCGAGGCTGACATCTGCAAGCCCGACACATTCTTGACCAACTACGAGCCTATGGATCGTGCTGCTGCCCAGAGCCTTGTCGACGATGCCATAAACTTCGACAAGTATACACAACCCGTCAAAGACCTTGTCAATGACTTCTTAGCCGACGGCACCGACGAATATTTTGTTGTGCCAAGCCACACTCGCATTGTGCGCGGCAAGCCAACCAACAACCCTCGCTACTTGCAGTTCAACAAGAACTCAGTCGAGAACATCGACACCTATGTGGCCGAAGTGGGCGTCCGTCTACATCGTAAGATAAAGGTCGGTGAACCTGTCATCAACGTTGTAAATGCCGTCATGCCCGGACGTCGCAACAATCCTGCCGACAAAAAAAGTGGCATCCGTCCGCTTAGCGTCTACAACCCCATTCACTATCAGGAGTTGCCAGAGCTATTTATGGACTTTATTTGCTCACTCACAGGCAAATCGCCCTCAACCACGGGTGCTGGTAGCGAAGGTGCACTGACCAAAGCACCTTTCAACATGCTTTGCTGCACAAGCGATCTCAACAATGCTCTCCTTTGCCACATTCTCACTGGCTATCAGGGCTTTACCACGGCAGCAGGATATGTTGGCAACTCGCGTTTCGACCACGACATCTCTATCCTCATACCTGAAATATGGGCACGCATGGTCCCCGAAGATCGTGATGCACATTTCCTCATCAAGCAAGGCTGCTTTGAAAAACTCGAAGACTTCGACTACAATGGGCAGCGAGTCCTTGCAAGTCGACTCGGCTATCGCATAAACGAAAACTTCCTTTTCCGTTGTCTTAACCGCCTCTTTGACGAACCTCTTGCAGTCTTCGACGAGAAGATGCTTCGCCCCGAACTGCAAGATATGGACCAATTTGTCGACGGCATAAACAACATTGTCGAGGCTCAGAAAAAGGTTGCACAAAAGTACTTTGACGAAGGTAGTGTCGAAGCGGCAATCCCGCCTCTCAAAGCTCTGCTATACATCATGGTAGAAGGCAACTATCAGGGTAAGACAATAGACGACCCTGCCATTCGCAACCTCTTCGACCGCGACTATGTGCTTTCGAGCGATTGGTACAAAGAACGCCTGCGCATTAAGCAAGAGCGCGACATTGCACAAGCCAATCGTCAGCTCGACTACATCGTGCGTTTCCGCAGCCAACCCGAAAATGCAACATGCCTTAACGACCTTCGTGTCGACTATAAAATTGCAAAACTCAAGGAACGCATTAAGTATCTCAGCTCCGACGCCTATTTGCAGACGCTTGTTGGTACAATTGGTGCCGATCCGCTCTACAAGTAAAAGCAACACAATTTATATGGGCAGCGACGTACAGTCGTTGCCCTTTCTTTTTGTAATCCTACGTCCTGCAAACTAAAGAACTATATGCTAGCAGAATTCAAGTTAATAATGCAACGCTTTCGAATTCGAAATTAGTCATTTCTTTGAACACTTCCAAAGGCGTTTTAAAGCCGAACCTTTTCCTTGGTC
>CALAVC010000096.1 GCA_937892095.1 uncultured Bacteroidales bacterium
CTCGGCGTGCCTTGGCGGCGAAGTGCCTCAGCTGATTATGAACGGAAAGGTCGATGAGGCCGAACAGACTATCAAGTGGTTTAAAAGCATTTTTGCCGACGACTATTACCTCGAGATTCAACGTCACCCGACGCCGCCCGACCACCCTTCGCACGACGTGTGGGAGCGTCAGCAACAAGTGTTGCCCGTCATTGTCGAATTGGCTCGGCGTACAGACACAAAAATAGTCTGCACTAACGACTCGCACTTTATAGATGCCGACAATGCCGAGGCTCACGATAGGCTTATCTGCCTGTCGACCAATGCCAACGTGAGCGATACGAATCGTATGCACTACACGGGTCAGGAGTGGTTGAAGACTCCCGACGAGATGGCAACTCTCTTTGCCGACTATCCTGAGGCTCTTGCCAACACAATGGAGGTGGCAGCCAAAGTTGAACCCTACGACATAGGGTCAGGGCCTATAATGCCAAAGTTTGAAATCCCGACCGACTTTGGTACAGAAGAAGAGTATCGTGAGCGACTGACCGAGAAAGATCTCTTTGACGAGTTTACGCAAGACGAGAACGGCAAGGTGGTGCTAAGCCCCGAAAAGGCGGCCGAGAAGATAAAGAAACTTGGTGGCTACGAAAAGCTCTACCGCATAAAGCTCGAAGCGGACTACCTTGCCAAGTTGGCTTGGGAAGGAGCGCACAAGCGATATGGCGAGACGCTGACCGACGAACAGACTGACCGCATACGCTTCGAGCTACACATCATGAAGACAATGGGTTTCCCAGGCTACTTCTTGATCGTGATGGACTACATACGCCAAGCGCGCGAAGAACTCGATGTGTGGGTGGGTCCTGGTCGTGGTTCGGCGGCAGGCTCTGTGGTGGCATATTGCTTGTGGATAACCGACATAGACCCCCTGAAATACGACCTGCTATTTGAACGCTTTTTGAACCCAGACCGTATTTCGCTTCCTGATATTGACGTCGACTTTGCCGACGATGGGCGAGGCAAGGTGTTGGACTACGTGACGCGCAAGTATGGCAAAGACCACGTCTCGCACCTGATAACCTATGGCACTATGGCAACCAAGAGTGCCGTTGCCGACGTCGGTCGTGTGCAAGGCGTGCCGCTCTCGACGGTCAACCAAATTAAAAAACTTATTCCAGACAAATTTCCAGAAGACCCGAAGACTGGTAAGGCTCCAAAGGTCAACTTGAAGAATTGCTATAAGCTAATACCTGAGTTCCGTCAGATATACGATGGACCAGACCCCAATCTGTCGTCCATGCTCCACTATGCCGAGCAACTCGAAGACACGGTGCGTCAGACGGGCATACACGCGTGTGGCTTCATCATTGGAGCCGACGACTTAAGCAAGTTTGCGCCCATTGCGACGGTGAAAGATAAGGAGACGGGCGAGAACGTGCAGGTGACGCAGTACGACGGACACTATGTCGAGT
Source organism: uncultured Bacteroidales bacterium (assembly GCA_937892095.1). Classification (GTDB taxonomy): domain Bacteria; phylum Bacteroidota; class Bacteroidia; order Bacteroidales; family Marinilabiliaceae; genus W3P20-009. The sequence goes on from CALAVC010000096.1 coordinate 1,455, forward strand.
CGGTCGGACTGATAAAGATGGACTTTTTGGGACTCATTACGCTTCGCATTATGAAAGAGGCAGTCTCTAACATCAAGAAAAGGCACGGCATAGACCTCGACATCTTTTCTGTGCCTATTGATGACCCCGAGACCTATCGCCTCTATGCCGAAGGACGCACTGTCGGCACGTTCCAGTTCGAGAGCCCTGGCATGCGCAAATATCTCAAAGAGCTCAAGCCTACGGTGTTTGAAGACCTCATTGCTATGAACGCCCTCTATCGCCCAGGACCTATGGACTACATCCCGCAGTTCATTGCTCGTAAGAGTGGGCGCGAACCCATTACGTACGACATCCCCGTAATGGAAAAGTATCTGAAAGATACTTATGGCGTAACGGTCTATCAAGAGCAAGTGATGCTCCTTTCGCGCTTGCTTGCCGACTTTACGCGTGGCGAGAGCGACCAGTTGCGTAAGGCCATGGGTAAGAAGCAGATTGCTGTGCTTAATGCTCTTAAGCCAAAGTTTATCAACGGTGGCGAAAAGAATGGCTATGATGCCAAAGTGCTCGAGAAGATTTGGGCCGACTGGGAAAAGTTTGCGTCGTATGCGTTCAACAAAAGTCATGCTACTTGCTACTCGTGGGTGGCATACCAGACAGCATACCTCAAAGCTCACTATCCGGCAGAGTATATGGCGGCATTGCTGACGAGCGTCAAAGACAAGTATGACGACGTGGCCAAGTATATGGACGAGTGCAAACAAATGGGACTCGGCATTCACGGACCCGACGTCAACAATTCGGAACTAAATTTTAGCGTTAGTGCCGATGGTAGTGTCGTCTTTGGGCTTGGTGGTGTCAAGGGTGTCGGCACGTCGGCCGTCGAAAGCATCATTAGCGAGCGCAATCGTGGTGGCAACTTTAAGTCGATATACGATTTCGTGGAGCGAGTCAACCTGACGGCTTGCAACCGCAAGACAATGGAAAGTCTTGCCATGGCAGGAGCTTTTGATAGTCTTGGCGACGTGCGCCGAGAGCAGTTTTTCGTGCAAGCACCATCTGGTCTTACGGGTAGCGAAATTTTGTTGCGCTACGGCACCAGTTTTCAGAACGATAGCCACGAGCAGCAGAACAACCTTTTTGGAGATAGCCTGACGGTCTCGATTGCTAAGCCATTGCTTCCAGAGGTGCCCAACCCATGGTCGGACCTCGAGAGGCTCAATCATGAAAAAGATGTCGTCGGTAACTACATCTCGTCGCATCCGCTTGCTATGTTTAGCTTCGAGATGAAGTACATAGCCAATACGCGCATGACCGAGCTTGCCGAAGACAATTTGGAGCATTTGCTTGGTCGGAACTTTGTGTGCTGTGGCATAGTTACGGGTGTACGCAATGGCATGACCAAAAAGCAGATGCCATATTTGGTGGCGACAATAGAAGACATGGACGGAAGTGGCGAATTTGCTCTGTTCAACAAAGACTACACGACCTATGCCACCTACTTTCAGCCCAACGCCTACGTGTGCATAACGGGACGTGTGGAGAAAAGCCAATATTCCGACCGCATAAACAAAAATATCTCGTCGGTGATGTATATGTCCGACATGTTGCACTCGGGACGCATTCATAGTGTAACGCTCGACGTCGACCTTGAGTGTGTCGACCGTTCGCTTGTCGACCTGCTTTCCGATGTGCTTGTCGAGAATAGTCGTCGTCCGCAAGTGCCACAGCCCGACGCTCCGCCATGTGTACCTGTCCGCTTCCGCATTAGCGACCACAATTCTAAGATAGACGTGCGAATGTCTTCGTCGTCGTATAGTGTCGAACTCGGACCGCGCATAATGAATTTTGTCGAAGAGACCGAGGGTGTGGAGATGATGGTGAATTAGGAATAGATAGATTTATGACATCTAAAGAATTTGTTCAACTAACTCCGTAAAGAAGTCAGTTCATATAAAAGTTTCCTTGAAACCGACAGTCAAGATTGGATTGTCAAAGGGTTCATTGATATAGACAAGAATGTTTATACAATAACGAATGATACGAAGGTAGTGTCAAAAATAATTGAAATACTACTTATTCCTAAATTGGATGCATTTGCCCATGAAAATGGCTTGGAACTCGAATTGCCCTCTAAACAGAATTTCTATCCAGATTTAACTTTCAAAGACAAACAAGGACATTTGAAAACTTCATTTTCTTTGTTCAGCCGAAATGGAAAATTGCGAATGATATTCCAGGTAGCGGTAATACACGGAATATTGGAGGTATTACAAATATCCAAAAATTGATAAATGGCGAAGGCCCGTTTGCAGATTTAGGTGAAGATGTGTTTGATGATTACTGGAAGTGGTATTTCAATAAAGCAGACGCCCGAACGGCAGGTATCGGTGAACCTCATTATCATAATCTTGCTACCTATAAGGAGTTCCTGAAATCTCAATCGGATAAATTAAACAAATTTAAATACTTTTCTTTGCCGCTACCGTCGAAAAATCGCTTGAGGGCAAGTTTTCTTATGGGCATAAACTCCGTAGTTCTCAAAGTCTCGGTTTCAAGATGTTTCTCCCCGTCCGCAACGGCTCGCCCGACTTTTCCGCAATGCAAGACTTCATAGTAGCGGTGCAGAAGCTCGTCATTCGTGATGTGGTGGACTATGCGGACAAGAAGATTACTGCAACCAAACTAACAATCGGTTGCTGAGTTTCGTCAGCTAACGTTCTAAGAAAAGCTATCAGAACGAAAGTCCACGTTTGCTCCCTACGAACTTAATGTCCATGGCGTAGGGTGCAGAGCCAAGTTTTGTCATCGCGAGAGTGAACGAGATGTTGCCGTTGGCATCGACAATGCCGTCTTTTAGTGTGCCTACGACATCTTTCTGTGTGCCGCTAAAGTCGGCAGTGGTCTCAAATGCAGTCTCGGACAAGGCGGTCGTTTCGTCGTCATTCCTCACTATGCCGACATTGTCTATGGCAAATGCGCCAACCGACGCCATGACCGTGAATGAGCCAATGACGACTCTAACTTTTTCGGCAGATATTTTTTTTAATCGGACAGCACAGTCGCCACCCATTGTCATGCCCATGCCGGTCGCTCCAATTTGCCCGTCGTATGTTGCACACACAGCGTCGGACGCGTCAATGTCTTCGGCGTATGTCCCAGCTCTGAATACAATTGTTGTCCCTCCATACACACTTGGCAAGTAGAACGTCAGAGTGCCACTGCCAGCATCGTCAATCTCTCCGTCTACGCTACAATCATATCGGACACTTTGTCCGTCTTGCGAAGTCATGTCGGCATGCCCACTGCCCACGACGGTCAACATGCCGTTTCCTGCGATGCTTCGTGAGTACTTGTTGTTAATGGTGTACGTTCCCCAAGTGTCTGATGACATTGTCAGTCCGCGATGCCCAACAATACATTTTGTACCATAGTCGTATGGTTGGTTGTTCATCGAGTTGTTGCTTACGTTCAGCGTGCCAGTCAACGCATATTGCGTTGGTGCAGAGCCTGTGTAGAAATAGAGTGTCGTGTCGTTGCTTAGCTCCAGCGTAAACGTGCCATTGCTTAGCTCGTCTGCTATTTTGCCGTCCATAAAGACGTTGTCTCCGCTGCCATATACAGCAACTTCGTCGCCCTCGCTAGATTTGTCAAACAGATAGTCGCTTCCGTCAATTACGACTTTGCCATACGTTGTCGATTGCCAAACTGCAGAGTCTTCATAGATGTTCACGTAGCAGTTGTCGTCGACAATTTGCTTTGCGTAGTTGCGTGGCACACTTTCCAAATATCCTCGTAAAACAACCTGCAGCGTAGAGTCTATTTTCTCGTTGTTTTCTATTTTCTCTGCCTGTTCGTTTGGTTTGTTGTCTGTAGAGTCTTTTTTCTCTTCTTGTGGTTGGGGTTCAGGAGTCTCACCTTTTTTTTCATCGTCGCAGCTTTGCAGAGCCACACACATGCAAAGTGCTATGCTGAGGTAATTTCTTAGCATCATCTTTTTTCTGCAAAATTATCTTTGTCGGTTTGGGGTGGCAATACTTATATTTTTCTAAATTTGCGCCCGTTTTCCAATTTAAACTTATTAAAAATAAAAGTGATTATGCATAAGCTGCTGTTGCTTATGATGCTGATTACGAGCCAATTAGCAATGGCCCAGTTGCCTCAAGTTTACCTAAAAGACATTGATGGACGTCGAATAGACACTTCAAAATTGGACAATGACGGCCGTCCGTTCATTATTTCGTTTTTCGCTTCGTGGTGCAAGCCTTGTCTTAGAGAGCTCAATTCGATAAACTCACAGTATGGTGAGTGGCAACGCCTGACGGGGTGCCGACTGGTGGCTGTCTCTATCGACCGCGCACAAGACGTGGCAAAGGTTAAGCCACTCGTTAGTGCGCAAGAGTGGAAATTTGAGCAAGTCTTGCTCGACCCAAATTCTGTATTCTTGCGCAAGTTGGGCTTTCAGATGGTCCCGTCCATGGTCATTGTGGCTCCCGACGGCACAATTGTCGATAGGCGAAATGGCTATGTCGACGGCGAAGAATCTTCTATTCTCGATAAGTTGAAAGAAATATTGGCCGAGTAGTTTTTTGTCGATGAGGTCGTGTGCGTTTTTGTTGTTTGCTCTTAGCTTGTCTTCGTCGTGCTTTGCACAAGGTGTCGACTTGCGCAAGCTATACAATCTGTATGTGCATTTGCCCAAATTGGTTGCCACAACCGATGCGCTTGCCGATAAAGACGGTTTGCATGCCAACACCTATGCCGATCTTTCGGTTCTCATCTTAGACCACACCGACCTACGCCTCCGCTACGAACACATGACGCGTCCTCTGCCTGGCTTCGATAGCAACTTTGCAGGGCATGGATTTGCGCATGTCTCGCTATCTCAGTCTGTCAACGAAAAGTTTAGCTACGTTCTTGGCGACGTCTATGAGCAGTTTGGCAGTGGTGCAGCGCTTAGGCTCTACGAAGACCGCACATTGGGCATCGACGGTTCTCTGCGAGGAGGCGAAATGACGTTAGAACTAACGAATTTTGAGCTTAAAGCTCTTGCAGGCAGACAGCGTTGCTATTGGAAACACAATAAGAGTGTTGTGTGGGGTGCCGAAGTGTCGTGCCCCATAACAGATGTTTTGGGTAGCGAGACGACTTCGGTAAGCGTGTCGGGCTTCTATGTCGGGCGGCGCGAACGCTCGCAAGAAGACATAATGGTTTCAACTAACGAGCGCCTACGTTTGCCTACTTTGCTTGCTCACTTCGGGGGGCAGGTGTCGATTAATAGCAGCGGTTTTGCTGCCCAGCTCGAAGGTGTCGTGCGTAGTCAAGACCCTTCGCGCGACAACAACTACACCTATGGGCGAGGCAATTGTTTCTCGGCATGGGTGTCTTTGTCCAAAAGTGGGCGTAGTCTTGTTTTTCAGGCTCGCCGAAATTACAACATGTCTGTTCGCAGTCGACGCTCCGACACTGGTAATGCGTCTATGCTAAATCATTTGCCTCCGTTTAGCATGCAACACACAGCCTCGCTGATGGCCTTGCGCCCCTATGCCACTCAGACTCTTGGCGAGTGGGCTTTTCAGGTCGAGGCGCGTCGCAAAATGACGAAAGATTGTCGTTTGGATATTCATTTCTCGCACATACGTGGGCTTCTTGGTAAAGAGGGTGGGGGAGAGCCGTTGGGTAGCGATGGGCTTAAACCATCGGTCTTTAAGACCAGAGAACTTTATTTTCAAGATTTCAACGTCCGCTTAGCAAAGATGGTTGAGCAAATGACTTTCGACGTGATGTATTCTTATCAAAAATATGCGCAAGCCACCATCGAAAATCATGGAGAGCCAATGATAGATTCGCACATCGTCTTGCTCGAAGGGTGTTTCCCACTCTCCAGTGTTCTGACTTTGCGCACCGAGTTGCAAGGCCTAATGGCAAGCTGTGGAGGCAATTGGTTGGCGGCTCTTGTGGAGTTGTCGGTTGCTCCCAAGATTATGTTTTCTGCACAAGACATGTGGAACGCAAGTGGCACCGAAGGAAACTTCTATCGTGTAGGCATTGCCTATACAGGTCTTTTGGGGCGTCTCGCAGCAGGCTATGGCAAGACGCGTGCGGGCTACAACTGTTCGGGAGGTGTCTGTCGTTTCGTCCCTCAAACCGAGGGTGCATATATTCAAATGACCTTCAATCCCTGAATTTTCGTGAATAAGTATTTACTTCTGTTGCTCATTGTCGGTTCGTTGGGTGGCTTGTTGGCATGCGACGAATATTCTGCCGAAGAACGATATGAAAACGTTGCGTTTGCCGAGGCTCAGCACAGTGTTTTGGCTCTCGATTTTACTGGTCAGTGGTGTGTCAATTGTCCGTCGGCAACAGCAACCCTTGAGACGACGTTGAGCAATGGTTGTCCTCTTGTTGTCGTTAGCGTTTTTTTGCCCTACTTGGTCGACGTGCCAAGCATGAATCTTCATTGTGCCGATGGGCTGACAATAGCTCAAAGCCTTGGAGTCGATGTTAGTTCTGCACCATGGCTTGTAGCCGATCTTGACAAGTCGACACTCTGTTCCGACTATGCCCAGTGGCCCGCCATTTTGTGCAGTCGGGCCGAAGGTGTCGGAGCGTCTATATCCACATCTGTATCCTACGATTCTGAAAAGAAAATAGCCACTTTGCAGTGTCTTGTCGACACAATGCAGACAAATTGTAGGCTGTTGTTTTTCCTGACCGAAGACAGCGTCTGTGCGCCTCAGATGATGAGTGCTAACGTGGTCGATAATGAACATATTCACAACAACGTCCTCCGTCGACTCCTCACGCCAATGTGTGGCGTTGAACTTGGTGGCAATACGTATCTTGCAGAGTTCGACGTCGCAGACAATTGGCTTGTTGAACACCTAAATCTGATTTCAGTTCTGACCGACAATAGTGGACGAGCCATTCAAAGCACAAAAACCAATTTCAAATGAAAAATATTCTTCTCACAGTTATCTTTTTGCTTTCGAGTCTGATTACTTTGCCAGCCAACGCACAAGTATGCTTTTCTCATTCGGGAGCCTTACTTGCCGATGGCGCAGTTGTCAGTGCCACCAATGTAGAGACGTCACCCCTCGGCATGAGCTACATAGCTTCGGGGCTTAGCCTTGTTGGCGATGCTTCGCAAGAGGTCTCTTGCCGTTTGTCCATTGAGATTGAGAGCATTTCGGGTGGTGTCTTCCAAATCTGTTGGCCAAGCAAATGTGTGCAGAAAAAAGACGTGTCTGTTTTTTCTACCGAAAAAGCAGTCGTTGCACCAGCGTCGTCGACCGACATTGTTTGCGAATTTGTGGTGCAAGAAAATGCATCTTGTCGTGTCAAGCTCTGCATTGAAACAGAGTCGGCAGACGGAACGTGGGTTGCGTCCCATTCGGTTATAGTTTCGTTCGGAAACACAACGTCTGCGCTACACCAAACAAATTCTACCACCAAAAGTGGCGTCGAGTACTACGATTTACAGGGTCGTCGATTGCAACCGTCCGACACTCGTCGCGGATTTTATATTCGTCGGCAGTCTGGAACACAAAAGGTCGTAGTTCGCTGACGCACCATGCAACGAAAGAAAACCGAGGTTTTGGATAGCATATTGTGCGCAGCTGAAACTTTGTTTGCGCAAACCGACTTCTCGTCGGTTTCCATGCGCGACGTCTCTTCGCTATCGGGTGTTACGTTAGGCAATATCTACCATTACTTTCCGAGCAAAGAAGCTCTTTTTGCAGCTCTTGTCAGCCCTGCCACCAGTGCCATGGAGACAATGATTCGTAGTGTCTTCAATCCCTTAAATGCATCTTTTGGCAAGGCTCGGCTGATTGGTAATCCGTCAGACGTGGCCGACTCTATGGCCATTCGATTTGTCAAGTTGCTAACCGACTGTCGTAGTAGTCTCAGTTTGCTTTTCTTTCATAACAGAGGTTCTGCCTACGAGCACTATGTGGAGCAGTTTGTCGATGTCTCTTCTTGCCAGATTTTCTCCTACTTGTCGGAGCAAACTCAGGCGGAAAATCAAACCTTAGCAAGCAAAGCTATCATTACAGATTGTGTGAGTCGAACGATCGGTTTCTTTCGCGACATGACCTATGGTCGTTTTACCGACGACGAGCTGATGAGGCGAGCTTTAGAGTTTTCGCAATTCTGTTGCGCAGGTTACAAAACTTTGCTCTTGCCACGTCAGTACTAATGTTTGATTACTTTATCTGACACCAGTTGTCTTCTGAAAAGTAAAAGCCGATTTTAATTAAAATCGGCTTTTACTTTTTGTTCATTTTTCGCTTTTTGTTTTTTAACACTTGTGTGCATGTGTCTGAGGTTTATGTGTTTATCTGTTAAATAGTGTTTGAGAATTACGTCTTATGTTAAGTCGAACTGTGTACACTGTTTTAAGTATTGAAACCTTTTTTTGCTCACGATAACTTTGCAAAATAGAATCAATATAAATAAATACGTAACTAAAAATGAGAAAGACATCAGGTGTGGCAGCTATGGCAGCGTTGTGTTGCCCTATCGTGTCCGCCGTGGCGCAGAATATTGACAAGAGTTTCGTGTCTGTCGCCAATCAAGCAACATCAACATCCCTCCGTTCTGAACAACAAGAATCTACTCTATCTTCTGTAGCCAGTGTTCGCAGAGCTCCTGTGGCTATGCGAATCGATGCGGCAAAAACATTTGCAGATAGCACTGTATTGTATGGCTTGCATAAGATTGTCTACGACAACGCATATCCAGCTGGTGAAATGATGTTTCACTATGCCGACGAAGTTGCTTTCAATAAGTCCGACGACAAATTGGCCGATGCAGCCAATGCTGCCTCCACTGCTTTCTATGTTGATGGGAAGTACTACATGGTTTTGCCCGTCGTAGTCGGTACGCAAACCGACGAATGGGGCTTTGAAGAAGACATCGAAGAAACGCACGTGCGCGTCTATGACGCCTCTACTGGTTCACTAATCGCCGAGCACACACTCGGTTCCTATCGTCCTATGCAAGTGTCGACCTACGATGCCTCTACGGGCAAGGCCTACATTGCACACTGGACGGCAGACTACGACAAGGCTCTTGTCGAGCTCGACCTATCGACAATGACTGCCAACGAACTATCTCTCAACACTTCCGAGAGTGGTGTAAATGTCGATAACATATATTGGGCTTCGCTTGTTGCCACACAAGACGGCTACCTCTATGGCTACTCGTCGACCAATAGCTTCAACCTAATGCAGGTCAATATTGCCACTGGTGAGGTGAAGATAATTGGTCAGAGTGGCGTAAGTCTGTATGGTGCTTCGCCTTCGGCAATGGTCTACGACCGAATTCATCAGCAAATAATTTTGGCTGCCACCACTTCCGATTGGAACACGCACATCTATTCCGTAAGTCCGCTCACTGGCGTTGCCACCAAAGTGGCTGATTGCCCCAATAAAGAGACTTTCCTGTGTCTCTATTTCAACGACGCTGTCGATAAGGCTCCTGCTGCGCCCACGTCTATTGCCTACTCCAATGGCAAATTGTCATTTGTTGCCCCGACAATGTCTCATGACGGCAAAACATCGCTCAGCGGCACGCTCTCGGCACATGTAACGATTGATGACGTAGGACAAACTTTTGATGTTCTGGTTGGCGAAGAGGTCGGTAAAAACATTTTGCTTGCCAATGGTTTGCACACCATCAAGGTGCAGGTGGCAAATGAAAATGGAGCTTCGCAAGAACGCATTTTCCTGACGTTTGTCGGTGTCGATGTCCCCGCAGCAGTGGGTAATGCCAAATTCTCTATTAGCGAGGAGGGTAAAAATCTTGTTACGTGGGATGCTCCTACAGAATCGAGCAACGGCGGACCATTTGACGAAAATACGTTGACCTACAATGTCTATCGTATGCCAGGCAATGTGCTCGTGTCTGAAGGACAGACCGAAACATCGTTTGTCGAAGATGCTGCCGAGACGCGTCTTGCCTACTACTATCGCATTGTGCCTGTCGGCGAGGCTGGCGAGGGCGACGAAGCTTTCACCAATAAGGTGTTTGTGGGGCAGGTCTTCGAGCCCGACTATGTCGAAGACTTTGCCGACGAAAGCAATTTCGCTCTTTATAAGACCATCGATGCTAATGAGGACGGACTCGGTTGGTCGCGTGTCAGCGGCTACTTTGGCTCCTACGTCTCGTGTCTGCTCAACGGGTCCGCCGACGACTATATGACCACGGCAGGTTTCCGTCTGAAAAAAGGTGTAATCTACAGCCTGACATTCGTCGGTTCTGTCGATTCCGAAGGATGGCCAGTCGAGATAGATGTCTTCATGACCAAGTCGGCCGACATCGATTCAGAACGTCTCGAAGTCGGACAACACAAAGTATCCAAGTCGAGCGACAACGACTATTCGGCTCTGTTTAGCGTCGGCGAAGATGGCGTCTACTACGTCAATTTTAGGTGTCATACAGACAATGGTTCTGGCTTTACAATGCAGTCCTATTCGTTGGTCGTCGAGGCTGTCGAGGTCGCTCCCGACGCAGTGAGCGACCTTGTTGCCAAGGCTGCTGCCGACGGCTCTAATAGTGCAACTTTGACGTTTACTACTCCGTCCGTGTCGTGTGAGGGAACTGCCATTGCAGAGCTGAGCAAAGTTGAGATTTTGCAAGATGGCAAAGTCGTCAAAACTCTCACCTCTGTTGCTACTGGCGAAACGGTCGAACTGACCCTTGAAACTACCGAAGGTTTGCACACCTATTCCGTCCGAGCATATAGTGCCGCGGGCAAAGGGAAGTCGGCCAAGACCAGCGTCTATGTTGGTCATGATTTGCCGTCGGCTGTCGCTGGGCTCAAAGCCAAGATGAATGCAGACAAGCAAGCCGTACTTTCGTGGGAGCCTATCTCAGAGGGTGCGCAAGGTGGCTATGTCGACACAGAGTCTATAACCTATAAGGTCGTCCGATTCTATCAGCCCACCTACGAAGAAGATGTCATTGCCGAAGGCTTGACGTCCACATCGTTTGTCGACGATTCCTATGTGCTTCACAATCGTCAAGACCGTGTGCAATACAAGGTTATAGCTGTCGATGACAAAGGCGAAGGTGCTGAGACTAAAACGACCATAGTGCTTGGCGAAGCCTACGCTATGCCCTATGCCGAAAGCTTCGCAAGTCGCGAGGTCGCCAATGCTCCGTGGAGCATCTCGGCCGACTTTGAAGTTCAAGTCGAGCCATGGTTTATTTGTGGCAACGACGGGACAATTTTGCCGTTCGACAAAGATGGTGGAGTGCTAACATTCTCCTACTACACGCAGTCGGGCGACCAAGAAAAGACCGAAGCCACCGTTAGTAGCCCTCGTATATCGCTTGCCGAAAGTAACAATCCGAGCCTTAGTTTCTACATGTATCACGGAGCCGAAGTCGACGAAGACGAACTGACACTTTCGGTTATGATTTCAGCCGACGATGCCGAACCTGTCGAAATCGGACGACTCGACTATAACGATGGCGTTACCGATGGTTGGCGAAAACATACCTTCGACCTCTCGGCGTTTAAGTCGGCTCTCGACATACAGATATATCTATGTGGTGTAGCTTTAAATTCGAGTGCAACAATCTATCTCGACGACTTCCATGTTCGTGAAAGCTATTCGACCAATCTTGCAATTGCTTCCTACGACATGCCCAAGCGTGTCAATGTTGGCGACAAGACGCAATTCTCTGTCTCTGTCCTCAACGATGCTCGCGAATTGGCAAAAGAATTCTCTGTCTTGTTGCTTCGCGATGGCGAAGTGGTCGAAACTCAGACTGGCTCCAACCTACCTGTTGGCGAAGAGGCTGAGTTCGTCTTCGACTACGAAGGATTCATTGCCGACGCTGGCAACACTCACACACATCAGATAAAAGTGGTCATCGTTGGCGACGAAAATATGACAGACAACGCCACGCCCATTGTCGACACGTATGTCAATGGTAGCAAGACTCCTCGTGTTGATGACCTGAGCTATGAGCAGTCGTCCGATGGCAACATAACGCTTTCGTGGTCAATGCCCAAGACTGAAGTCGTTGATGCCGTTACCGACGACTTCGAAGCCTACGACGACTTCATTATCGACGGCATTGGCGACTGGAAAGTCTACGATGCCGACCAAGCAATTCCTCTCTATTTTGGCGGCGAGACCATGCCACACACCTACGAGAAGCAAGCGTGGTATGTCTGGAATCCGTCCGATGCAGGATTTGGCAGTTTTGCAGTCCTCAACCCACACTCTGGCAAGAAATATCTTACTGCCTTTAGTGCTTCTGATGCTGAGTCTAAGTCTACCGCCAACGACAATTGGCTCATTTCTCCGCTCGTCAAAGGTGGGACCGACGTGTCTTTCTTTGTCAAAGAAGCCTTGCTAAAATATGGTCCCGAGACATTCGAGTTCCTCTACAGCGAAGCCGAAGAGTTGAACGACTCTATCACAGCCGACGACATCAAGACTTTTGTAAAGCTCGACACCGAGACAGTCGACTTTGTCGATTGGAAAGAAATGGCATACACTTTACCCGAGTCGGCACGCTATTTCGCCATTCGCCACACCACACAGTCTAATGGTGAAGTGCTGATGCTCGACGACATAACCTACATGCCTCTCTATGGTGGCACGTCTACATTGTCGCTCAAAAGCTACAATGTCTATCGCGATGGCGTCTTGCTTGCCAAAAACGTCAAGACTCCCACCTACAAGTTGTCCGACAATGGGGCGCACACCTATCAAGTGTCTGTCTCGTGGGTTCTTGCCGATGGCGAGACCATTCAAGAGTCTATGCTCTCCAATGTCGTCGTAGTTGGCAATCAAAATGCTCTCAGCGAACATGCTGCCGAAAATATCAAGATAATTGTTCGAGGCTCCACAATTTGTATCGAAGGCAGCACCGACGATGTTGTGGTCTATAGCACAGATGGCAAGGTCGTCCGCTTCCAGTCTGGCGCCAATTCTCTCACAGTAGCTCCGGGTGTCTACTTGGTCAAGGTCGGCACGCAGTCCTACAAGATTCTCGTAAAATAGTAATGTAGATCAGATATAAGGTGTGTACCCACAAAAACGTGTTTTGTGGGTGCCACCTTAATCTTCATATTTCAAACGCTGTAAGTATGTCAATCCTTAAAGCAATAAAATCATTATTGCTTACGTTTCTACTCGTTACTCCGTCCCATTTGCTATCGCAAGCCCCGACTCATACGCTTGGCTTTGCCGACCATATAGAGGGCGGCTACTCTGGTTCGGGCGAAAACGTTGCCACCTACGTAACTTTTCCTGCCGACATCATGAACCTATATGCTGGCGACTCCATCGTTAAAGTCGTTGTCGGTATGCAAGAAGATATTGTCGATTCCTCTGCTACCTTGCGCATAAAAAGTGCGCTGAAAAACAAAGACGGTGGCGATATGCGTGCCGACATTCTCGAACTTAAAAAAGTGTGTCTTCGTAGCGGTTGGGACACCATCTCGCTCGCTTCGCCTTGCCCCATTGCCGACGGCAACGACCTCGTCGTCGGTTTCCGATTTAAAAAGTTGTCCGCTGCTGGAATCGGTTATGGCACACCACATCAGTCTGATGCCGACATCGCATATTCCAATCAGGGCTGGACAACCATAGGCGGTTCGTTCTGCATAAAAATTATACTCCAAGGCAACGCAATGCCCACCGATGTCGTGTCTGTTCAGCAAATAAGTAGCACGTCCATTCGCTCCTACGACACCACTGGGCACGCCCTCTCTTTTGCCGTCAAGAACAATGGCACAAACAATGTCCGTTCGCTTGCAATGTCTTTGTCGGTAGATGATGCCAAGTCTTTGTATCGCACGTCCACAGACATTGCACCGGGTGTGCAAGACACAATAAACATTAGTTTACCTACGCTACCAATTGGCGTCCACACAATATCCGTCGGTGTCGATAGCGTCAACAACTCACCATTTGCTCTTGCCGAACCTCTCATCTCCACTGCCGACATACGCGATCGTCGCTATATGAACCGAGTCGTTATGGAAGAAGGCACAGGCACTTGGTGCAAGTTCTGTGTAACTGGCATTGAAGCGGTCGAAATGTTACGCAGTCAACATCCCGAAGATTTTATCCCCATCTGCATCCATAGTGCCGACCCAATGGAAATAACCGACCCCGACATTTCCTACAAGCAAATACTCAATTCTTTCGACGGACTCCCAATGTGCATGGTCGGACGAAAATTTAAGGGCGACCCATTCGGTGCTGGGGCAACATACTATAACAGCGTCGCCTCGCAGCCTGCCCTTATCGGATTGTCGGCACAAGCTTCTTGGTCCAGTGCCGATAGCTCTTCGCTCCGTGTGGCTTGCAAGGTCATTGTGGCAGAGCAAACTGCTGCCAAGTTCAATCTCTCCTACGTCATTGTCGAAGATTCCGTAGTCGGCTATCAGCAGCTCAATGGCTATGCCGATGGTGCTTCTGGGGCTTTCTTCGGTTGGGAAAATCTCCCAACGTATGCCGACGTCGCCTTTAATCATGTTGCTCGCGCTCTCTACGATGAGCAAGCCGAACAAGCAACTTTCCACATGTCCATGTCGCCCTCACAAGAGTATGTCTCAACACGTCAAATTGCAGTGCCAATGTCGGTTGCCCGAAAAAATAAGGTCCGTGTCATCGCGCTTTTGCTCGATGTCGATAGTGGCTACATCGTCAATGCTTGCGAAGCCACTCCTTGTGGCTTATTTAGCCCTACGGCCCTCACTACTCCACAACGTTGTTCAGACAAAAATGTTACGTCGGTCTACGACTTGCAAGGGCGTAAAGTGTGGCGTGGGTTGTCGTCCAGCTGCCCAAAGCAATTCCGTCGTCCACTCTACATTCTCGTAAACGAATAAATCCTTTCAAATGTCCATAAATCAACTTTTAAAGGCTCTTCAAACGTTCTTTGTCTTCGCCGCTCTGTTGCTCGTAAGCTCTGTTGCTTGGGCCATCCCTGCCTACAATGGCGACGTCGCCTACGTGCAGCCCGACGGCACCACAATCATTGTCCATGCCGAGGGCGACGAACATGCTCACGCTCTCTTCACGTCCGACGGACATATGGTCAGTCAGGTCGATGGCGTTTTCTACTATGTCTTTGCCGACGGCGGACGTCTTGCTATTTCGAGCGTCATCGCTCATTCTGCTTCCGACCGGACGTCTGCCGAAGTCGACACCTTGCTGTCTCATCAGTCGGCAACCATTCTCGACATTCTCAATTCTGGTGCCAATAAGAACCTTTGTGCTCTTAGTCAATTAGGGCGAACCACCTTCCCCACCATTGGCAACATTCGGGGACTCATCCTTCTCGTCGAATTTGCCGACGTAAGTTTCAACGAAAACTACGATAGCGAATATTTTTCTCGTGCCATGAATGCCGACAATTTCGACGATTATGGCGCCACTAGCAGTGCCCGACAATATTTTGTCGACCAATCAAGAGGACGTTTTACGCCCAACTTCGATGTCGTGGGGCCAGTCCGCCTCGGACGCTCCGTAAGCTACTACGGTCAAAATAGTGCCGTCGGACAAGACATCAACGCAGGCGAGATGGTCCGCGAAGCTTGCGCTCGTGCCGACACTGCCTACAATGTCGACTTTTCTAAGTACGACAACGATGCCGACGGCATTGCCGACTTTGTCTATGTCATCTACGCTGGCTATGGCGAAAGCTATGGCGCACCAGCCTACACCATTTGGCCACACCAAAGTACGCTCACCGATTATTATATCAGTCAGAGCCTCGATGGAGTCCAAATCGACCGCTACGCTTGCTCTTGTGAGCTAAAATATGCCACTGGTACAACCGTCGAAGGCATAGGCACCTTCTGCCACGAATTCGGACACGTCCTCGGACTCCCCGATTTCTACCAGACCGACGGCGGCTCAAAAACTCAAATGGGCGAATGGAGCATAATGGACAAAGGTTGCTACAACAACTATTCTCGCACTCCAGCGGGCTATTCTGGCTACGAACGCTATTGTCTCGGTTGGCTCGACTTTACCGACCTCGACCAAGCTATGCCTCTCATATCGTTGCCTGCCATCGACTCCTCCAATGTCGCCCTCCGACTTACAAGCTCCAACCCCAACGAATTCTACGTCCTCGAAACGCGTCGCTTGGCTGGTTGGGACGCCTATCTGCCTGCCGAAGGTCTCATGATTACACACGTCGACTACTCCGAAAGCGCATGGGAAGGTAACTATGTCAACAACAATGACGACCACCCACGATATACCATCGTACCTGCCGACGGCACACAAGGCTATGCTCTCGAAGGCGACCTTTTCCCCGGGACGGCTGGCAACACACAATTTACCGATTTTAGCTCGCCCTCGTCAATACTCTACGACGGCTCTCGCCTCAACAAGGCTCTCACTGGCATAGCCTACGCCGACGGAGTCAGCTCCTTCGCTTTCATGCAAGACAAACTAACCAAGCCTCTCGATGTCGCTTTTTCCAACGTTGGCAATCAGTCTGCTACAATCTCTTGGACTCCCGTCTCCAACGCACTCAGCTATTCTGTCCGTCTTCAACAAATCCTCGACGAATCTGTCCTACCCATTCCCATCGACGAAGATTTTAGCCTTATGACAAACGGTAGCTATACCTCACAGTCTTCCACCAACCTGTCTGCTCTTCTCGATAGCTTCACTGTCAATAGAGGTTGGACTGGTCAGCTAATTTTTTCAGCAGGTGGTGCGTGCCGTGTCGGTGCTCAGGGCAAAATAGGCATCCTGACCACCCCCAACGTCTTCGCACAAGCAGTCGATTCTGTAACCATCGCTTTCCGTGTTCGTGCAGCCGCCACGCGCTCTGTCAACTACGTCGTCGAAGTCTTGCGCGATGGTGTCGCCGATGAAGTTTTTAGCTTCAAAGCCACTGCCGACCAGCAAGACCAAGTCATTAGCGTTCGCGCCAACACGCAGTCATTAGCTTTCCGTCTGCAAACCAACTACGAAAGACTCTTTGTCGACAAACTAAAAATCATTCGCGGACCTCTGACCACCTCCAATGTCTGGGATATGACCAATCCGCAAGTTGTCGTTGACGGGCTCACAAGTTGTGTCTGCGATGTGTCGGGGCTGCAATCTGGTGCCGACTACGAAGTCTACGTACAAGCCATCTCTGCCGATGTCCTATGCAATTCACCTCTCTCCGACGTAGTCCTGCTAAAGACGGTCGGTCTGCCCACAGCTCAAAAACAGACCATCTCACACGCCACTCCCGTCGCAGTCTACGACCTCGGTGGGCGCAGAGTGTCTTGCTCTGTTTCCAGTCCTCTGCCTGCTGGGCAAATCTTAATCGTAGTCTCGCCCGATGGCTCTCGTCATAAGATTTTCCGCCAAAAGTAATAAGCGAACGCTTACACCCCACTCCCACAAAAACAGCATGCGTAAGCCTCGGCTTGCG
The DNA here is from genome assembly GCA_937892095.1 of uncultured Bacteroidales bacterium. Lineage (GTDB taxonomy): Bacteria > Bacteroidota > Bacteroidia > Bacteroidales > Marinilabiliaceae > W3P20-009. The sequence goes on from CALAVC010000096.1 coordinate 18,858, forward strand.
CATGCTGTTTCCCGTCTCTTCCTCCTCAGCCACCTTTGCGTTAAGATATGTTTTCTCTACCGCAACTTTTCACCCCTTTCCACGCAACAAAATTTAGATAACTATACGTATATTTGTGAAAATACCTAAAATAACAACCTACGTATCATGATCTTTAAAAAGTTGCTCGGCAAACTGATAGGCAACAAAAAAACTAACAAGCAATCTGCCTACCAATCGGTCGTTGAATTTGTCGATGACAACTTAGTCGACGTCAAAAAACTTCTCTCTTCCACTGGCTACAACGACGTCGGTCGACACCTCTCCGACATCGCCACATCACTCGCTTGCAATGTCGTCTTCGTCGCTCGCAAACTCTCCGACAAAAACAAGTTTGAAGTCGTCGAGACGTCAAACAAAGAACTCTGTCCCCGACGCGTCCAATTCGATTGGGTTCACCTTTTGCCCATAGGCTCCTCCGATGCACAAAACGTCATCAACTCACTCCCTTTCAAAGTCGTCGATGGCAAAGGCTTCATCTCTGTGCCCATCAAGAATAAACGCAACATATTGGTCGGGCTACTCATCGGCATATCCTCTAACAAGTTGGTCGACCTCGACTCAAAAACACGTCTACTACACATCCTCGCTCCCTCTTTCGAAGCCGAAGTCCGTTGTGCCAAGCTCCGACAAGACGCTCAACAATACGAGCAACGCATCGTTGCTCTAAATCAGAACATCGAAATAATGAATTCCGACCTCCAAAACGAGCAAGAACGCTCGCTCGAAAGCAAGGAACTCAAAAGCGTCTTCCTCACCAATCTTAGCCAAGAATTCCGCACCCCCATAAATGTCATTGTCGGATTTTGCGACCTACTACGCGATGTCGAAAACGAAGAAGAACGACAAAATTTCTCAAACATAATCAAGCAAAACAGTCTCTTGCTACTCTCCGTTGTCGACAACCTTATCGAAATAAGCAAGTTGCAATCGTCCTACCTGCAAAAAGTAGCTTGTCCCGTTCAGCTCAATGCTCTACTCGATAAACTTAAAAAACGCTACGAAGACATACTTAAAAAAGACGGTAAGTCGGTCGTCATCGAGACCAACTATGCACTCGATACACCCAACGACACCATCTGGAATAGTGACATCATCATAACCAAAGTGATGGAGCAACTCCTAAGCAACTCTTGTAAATATACCTTAAACGGCACCATCAACATCTCCTACACCATCAACCACCGCGAAGCAACATTCTGTGTTACCGACACTGGCATAGGCATAGAACCTGGCAAAGAAGAAAAAGTATTCGATCTCTTCGACACCGACGACATTACATCCGATAGCACCAACACCAAAATAAAAGGAATCGGACTCGCTTTTGCACGCAAATACATCTCCCTCGTCAACGGTAACATCTGGGTCGATCCTTCTTACAAACTCGGCACTAGTATCTACTTCACCATCCCAACCGAAAAACTCTAAAACTCTTCACTGCATACCAATGGCAACACTCCCCATATACCAAACCGACCGCTATCTCGAACCCTTTGCAGCCGCCATCGACGGACGCCGACTACGCACTCTCCGTCGAATAGAAGAAATAAAAGAAACCTGTGGACCACTCTCCGAATTTGCCGAAGCCTACAAGTACTACGGGCTCCACAAAAATGGCAACACATGGACCCTTCGTGAGTGGGCTCCGCACGCCACCGAAATATACATCATTGGCGACTTTACCAATTGGCATGAGGACGAACGTTACAAAATGACGCGACTCGAGTTTGGTAACTGGGAAATTCAAATCCCCGATACCATTCTACACCATGCCGACAAGTTCAAAATGTCGGTTCACTGGGTCGGCGGGCAGGGCGAACGCATACCTGCCTACATCAACCGTGTCGTGCAAAACGACGAAACAAAACTCTTCGATGCTCAAGCGTGGGACTTTAAGCCATTCAAGTGGACCGACCAAAATTTTAAAGTCGGCAAAGAGCCTCGCCTCATATATGAAGCCCATATCGGCATGAGTGGCGAAAAAGAAGGTGTAGCCTCTTTCGACGACTTCCGACGCAACGTTCTCCCACACGTCATCGAGACAGGCTACAACACACTCCAGCTCATGGCCATACAAGAGCACCCCTACTATGGTAGTTTCGGCTATCACGTCAGTTCTTTCTTTGCAGCCTCTTCGCGCTTCGGCAAACCCGAAGACCTCAAACGACTCATCAACGAAGCTCATGCTGCTGGCATTGCCGTCATCATGGACATCGTCCATAGCCATGCCGTCAAGAACGAAAACGAAGGCATTTCGCGTCAAGATGGCTCCTCCGACCTCTACTTCCACTTTGGCGATCGTGGCAACCACCCAGCATGGGATAGTCGATGCTTCGACTATGGCAAGCTCGAGACCCTCCGTTTCTTGCTCAGCAACTGCCGCTATTGGATAGACGAATATCACTTCGATGGCTACCGCTTCGATGGCGTAACGAGTATGCTCTACTACGACCACGGACTCGGTAAAGATTTTACTCAATATGCCGACTATTTCTGCGGTGGCGAAGACGAAGATGCCATAACCTACCTCACCATAGCCAATCAAGTTATTCATGCCGCCAAGCCCGATGCCATCACCATTGCCGAAGAGATGAGTGGCTATCCCGGCATAGCTGGCAGCTTTGAGTCTGGTGGCATAGGCTTCGACTACCGACTCTCTATGGGCATCCCCGACTATTGGATAAAGCTCATCAAAGAGTATAGCGACGAGCAGTGGCCCGTCGGTAAAATATTCTACGAACTTCAGCTCCATCGCCCCGAAGAAAAGACCATCAACTACGCCGAGAGCCACGACCAAGCTCTCGTAGGCGACAAGACAATCATCTTCCGCCTTATCGACAAGGAAATGTACACAGCCATGAACCTCGAAAGCGAAAACATGGCAGTCGACCGTGGCATTGCGCTCCACAAGATGATTCGTCTCGTAACTCTCTTCACCTCTGTCGGAGGCTATCTCACTTTTATGGGTAACGAATTTGGTCACCCCGAATGGATCGACTTCCCTCGCGAAGGCAATGGATGGAGCTATAAGTATGCACGCCGACAATGGTCGCTCGCCAAGGCCGACTACCTCCGCTACCACTTCCTACTCGACTTTGAAAAGCAAATGCTCGAAACGTTCAAGACGGTTCCACAACCTTCCTACCCCTATCGCTACTACGACTACGACCCTACTCAAGTCCTCGTCTTCGGGCGTGGCGACTATTTGCTCGTCTTCAATTTCAACCCTTCCACATCCTACACCGACTATGCTGTGCCAGTCCCAGCAGGTCGATATAGCATAGTCTTCTCTACCGACGAAGGACGCTTCGGTGGCTTCGACCGCAACGACATGTTCTTCGTCTTCTACACTCAGAAACTTGGGGGGCAAGACATGCTCCGACTCTATATCCCCAGCCGTTCTGCCATCGTTCTTCGCCGCAAAGATATTGTACACATTCGCTAACTAAGCACGCCAAATGACCCTTAAAGAACTTGTTGCGCAAGCTCGTTCGACTCGTCGTTTCGACCCGTCTGTCGACGTTAGCCTCGAAATGCTAAAATCTTTTGTCGAAGTGGCTCGGATGTGCCCTTCGGCGGGTAACAAGCAGACCCTTCGCTATTCGCTCGTCGCCTCTCAGCGCTCAGCCGAAGTCTTTCCGCACCTCCGTTGGGCAGGCTATCTTACCGATTGGGCAGGCCCCGACCCATCCCAACGTCCCTCAGCCTACATCATCATCTGGCACGACTCTTCTCGCGGCTCATTATCCGAAGTCGACCTCGGCATCGTCGCCCAATCCATCAACTTAGCTTGCAACGATGTCGGGTTGCGCACGTGCATGATTGGTGCGTTCGACCTTGCAGCCATTAGCGCATTGTTTAGCCCGTCCGAGCCGCTCTCGCCACAGCTTGTCATCGCCATCGGTGCTCCTGCCGAGACCATTAGCCTCGAGCCTCTGACTACCGATGTTCGCTACTATCGCACGCCCGATGGTGTCCACCATGTGCCCAAGCGTTCTCTTTCCGACCTTATCGTGTGAAGCGATCTCGTCGCATCTTAGTCTCGCCTCTCGATTGGGGTCTCGGTCATGCCTCTCGTCTGTCTGTCGTAGTCGGTCATCTGCTCTCGCGTGGTCACGAGGTCGTTCTTGCAGGCAGTGGTGCTTCTCTTAGTCTACTTCAAGCCGATTTCCCAAATCTTCCGTCTGTCTCGCTCAAAAGTTTCTCTCCTTGCATTAGCGAGGGACATTTCTTGTGGCTTCGCATAGCAGTGCAGTCTCCCCTCCTTCTTTTTTCCATTTGGCGCGAACATAGGCAGACAGCCCAAATCGTCGCCGACCATCGCATAGATACAATCATATCCGACAATCGCTATGGCGTACGTAGTCGCCTTTGTCGTAGCTACATCATCACTCACCAGCTTCGTCCGCTTGTCGCCACTCACGCTCCGCAATTTCTCAATAGCTTGCTTTCGTCCATTCTCTGCCATTGGATTCGTCGTTTCGACGCTTGCCTCGTTCCCGACTATCAAGTCGGCGGACTCAGCGGTCGTCTTTCTTCGCCAGTCCCCAAAGGTATCAGAGCTCACGCCATAGGCATCCTCAGTCGCCTCGCTTTTCAAAGCAACTCTGTCTCGTCCGACGACGAAAAAATAGGATACTTAGGCATTGCCTCGGGTGCCGAACCTGGTCGAACTCAGTTCGTAAGCTACCTTGTAAATCTTTTTAGCCAACAGTCTGCTCGGTGTGTCATTGTCAGTGGCGCTGGCAACGCTGTCTCCACAAATAAAAACATAACCATCATGGGCTATGCCGATGCTGCCACGCTGCAAAGTCTTATCTCTCGCTCGCAACACATTGTCTGTCGCTCTGGCTATTCCACACTGATGGATCTCTACGCCCTTCATCGCAATGCCACTCTTGTGCCCACTCTCGGTCAGGCCGAACAAGAATATTTGGCGGCAAGGTGGGCAACCCTGCACGCCAAATAGAGCAATGTTTTTAAAATATGTAGTTTTTCTTATGCGCCTTGTGTGGCAGTCGTCTGCCCTGCTTGTGTAGGCTGCACAGGTGTCGTAGGCGTTGCTTGCCCAAACCACCCATTGAGCGTATCCTCCACTTTCTGGTTGATTTCTGGTGTTACGAGGCTCTGTGTCCTACTGAACACAAACGATAGCGATACCAAGCTACCCACAATCGAGAACAGTGGATTTGTTCGCACCTTCACAGGTAGCATGTCGCGTGGTATGACGTTGTAGGCCAACGCAATGCCAATCAGCACCTTGTCAAGAGTTCGTGTCGACTTCTCCGTCATCACGTAGAAGAGTTGTAGCACCATGCTGGCCATCGGGCGAGCAACAGCCGAGGCGTAGCTCTTTATGCCGTCCAGCACGCTACCAAAGCCTCCCATTGAGTCTAAAATGTTCATGTTTTTCTTCTTTTTAGCGGTTTGTTATTTCTAAATCGGCAAACTTCGAGGCTGCCCCTGCCACCAAAGTTTGCCGATATGATTGTTTCTCGTTGTGTGTCGTACTATTTCATTTTCTTGCCGTTAAAAACGACATTCTTCACCTTCGTGCCTTTTATAAACGAGTGGTCAAATCCTGCATTCTCGGTTTTGGCATTTATGTTTTCAAAGGTAAAGTTTTGTAGCAAATATTTATCCGAAGAACCAACATTGTAGAATGTCTTGCACTCTATGTCAATGTCTTTGAGCGAAATGTGGTTGCATGTCGACATAGGCATGTCTGCACGCTCTTCGGGCTTGAAGAACTGTGTCCACGGCTGTATGTACAAAAAGTGTCCACAATTACCCTTTATCCCCTCCACGCTCACATATTCGTAGTTTTGTGGGGTGTCGGGCCTCATTTTCAACCATAGTACGCGCGTCGCTTGCTCGACAGTGCAGTTGCGCAACACAATGTTGTGGTCTGTCAGGCTCTCACTGCCCAATGTCAGGCAACCATGCACAAAGCCATACGTACAATTCTCTATTATCACGTTGTTGTTCGGACCATTGTTTGGGTCTTTGTCTGCCCAAGTGCCCTTGCCACCTTTCATCACCACTGCGTCGTCGTTAACCGACATGTAGCATCCGTGTATCAGCACGTCCGAGCAGTTGTCTATATCAATTGCGTCCGACGACGGTGCTTTTACTGGCGAGTGTGGTGCAAACGTACTTGTCCCCAAAACCTTTATGCGTTGTGAACGATAGATGTGTGTAGTCCAGAATGGCGAGTTTTGTAGTCTGACGTCTTGTAGCGTAACGTCTTCGCTATTCGAAATGTATACCAGTCGCGGACGCATAGCTTCAAGGTTTGTACACTGCCTATTATATTGTCTGCGAATCCAAAATTCACGCCAAAAGCGTTGCCCGTTGCCGTCTATTGTCCCTTGTCCCGAAATGCTGAACCCTTTCAACCCGTCTGCGTTCACCAGTGCGCTAAAATAGTTTAGCGTCTGACCCTCCATACGTGTTTTTTTTATGGGGTAGTGTGCAATGTCATCAATGCCCTTCAGTGTAGCACCACGTTGCAAGTGCAAGTGTGTACCCTGCTTAAAGAATAGTGCGCCCGACAAATATGTCCCTTCGGGAATCACCACCACGCCACCACCATCTTCGGCAACTTTGTCTATCACTGCTTGCAACTTCTCTGTCTGCAACAAGTTTGCATCGTCCGACCGTACACCATAGTCTGTTACCACATATTGCTTCCCCAGTGTGCCAAGGTCTATCTTTGCCGTATCCGAAAACCACGAGGAAATAGTTGTACCATCTGGCCACTTGTCTTGTGCCGTAACACTAAGCGTACACACAAGTGCGCAACAACACAAGAGTGCAATCTTTTTCTTTGTGAAAAATTTCATTTTGTAGGTATATTTCTTTGTAGGTTGATATGATTTGTAAAGATAATAACTTTTTGTTACAGTTTTAACATTTATTACACTCAATACGTGCCCCTTTATTAGGTATGACGCACCTTTTGCGTCTCCCTTTAACAAACATTTTCACTAACTTAGCTGTCGTGAACATCGAACGGATAGTAGACAAAAGTCGTGCGGTGCTTGTTGCCGTCAGTGGTGGTGCCGACAGTGTAGCCCTCTTGCATATGCTCGTCTCCGCTGGCTATCATTGCGTAGCTGCTCATTGCAACTTCCATTTGCGTGCCGACGAAAGCAACTCCGACGAAGCTTTTGTCCGCAACTTTTGTGATAGCCTTTCTGTCCCACTACACGTAGCACATTTCGACACAACACGCTTCGCTGCCGAAGAAAAAATATCTATCGAGATGGCAGCCCGTCGCTTGCGTTACGACTGGTTTGCGCAACTCCTCGATTCTGAAAACATCCCAGTTGTAGCCGTTGCACATCATGCCGACGACAATGTCGAGACCTTTTTCCTCAATCTACTTCGTGGCACAGGTCTGCGTGGGCTCACCGGCATGAAACGACATGCAGGACGTGTCGTCCGACCACTACTCTCCATGAGTCGGCAAGCAATCGAAAACTATTGCCAAATTCACCACTTGAGCTACGTTACCGACTCCACAAACCTATCCGATGTCTACCAACGCAATCGCATCCGACACCGCATAGTCCCCGAGTTTAAAGAGCTCAACCCATCTTTCCTCAGCACCATGCGTGCCAACATGCAACACCTCGATGCCGTCTACGCTTTGTTTATGTGCGAGGTCGAGAAGTTCATAGCTCGCAGTGTCATCGAATACGATGGGCAAACACTAATCCCCATCGAAGACCTACAACAGCTACCCAACCCAGAGCCCTATCTCTTCGAAATCCTCAGCCCCCAAGGCTTTAGCGGACAAACCATTTCTGCCGTAGCTCGCTGCATAGCTCTCTCGCGTTGGGGGCGAGTCTTCTATTCTGCACAATATCGGGCAGTTGTCGATCGCTACAATGTCATTGTCGACCAGCGTTCCGAACCCGGCACACCATCCTCAGTCGAAGTCGACTCCATGACCGATGAAGTCTTCTATCCACTGCACCTCCGCTTCCGACGTTTCTCGCCTCAACCAAACTATGTCGTCTCGCGCAACCCTCGTGTAGCACATCTCGATGCGTCCAAAATCGATTATCCACTCGTTGTCCGACATTGGTGCCGTGGCGACACATTTCGCCCTCTTGGCATGAAAGGCTTCAAAAAAGTGTCCGACTTTTTTGTCGATAGCAAAATGAGCGTCGTAGAAAAGGAGTCCGCTTGGATGATCCTCTCTGCAGGCGAAATAGTCTGGATCGTCGGACGTCGTATCGACGATCGCTTCAAAGTCAGCCCATCTTGTAAGGATATTCTCGAAATAGAACTTATCGATAAGTAAAATCTTTTTGCTCTATGAATACCAAACTCCGCAACTCCATCATAAGCACCGTAGGTGCCAAAGCCCTCTTGCGTGCCGAAATAGAACTACGCATGACCGATAGCTTCGAAGATCTCTGTGCTGTCCTTGCCGACCTCGCCACAGAATACAACACCCTTCTCGAGGGCAAAACAACCGTACGTTATGAACGCATGGCACAACATGTGGCACAGTTCACCATCAACGAAGACACTCTCATCTTCGCTCAGCATACCGACATCTTTCAGTTCGATCGCGACCACGAAGCTTGGCAAACACCTTATGTCGTCGAAGATGCCACTCGCTCCTATGCTGGCATAGTCAATGTCTACAACTTCCTTGCAGAGTCGTTCAAATATGACCGCGACGAAGACATCGGCTACCTTATAGCTCGCGTCTTTATCGGCAAAGAAGGAGCCTACTTTGTCGAGGGCAAACGTCAGCGAAATATGGGCGTAAGTCATTATGGTGAACAAACGCTCGACCGCAACAATTGGCGTCGTGTCGTTGAGACAGCCCTCAAATATGCAGCAGAATTCGACCTGCTCGCTCCTCCCTACGAAACCGAAAAACTTACCGACCTTATCCACCTCAAAGCCAAGATACTAACCTCGAAAACCAAGACAGCCAAACGTCTGGGATTCTCTTTCAACTCCGACGACGTAAAATAAATTCATCAACACTCTTTCGACTTTTCAATGACCGACATACTCAATCGTTTCCTCACCTACGTCGCTTTCGACACTCAAAGCGATGAGAATAGCAGTAGTGTCCCTTCCACATCTGGGCAACTCGTTTTTGCTCGTCATCTTGTTGCCGAATTGCGCTCAATAGGCGTTGCCGACGTAGAGCTTACCGACAATGGCTACATTTATGCATCCTTGCCCGCCAATTGCAACAAGGCAGGTGTGCCAGCTGTCGGCTTCATTGCGCACATGGATACAAGCCCCGACTGCTCTGGGCGCGACATTCATCCGAAAATATTGCACTTCGCACCCGGTCAGCAGAGCCTTGTGCTCAATGCCGAAAAGCAGATTGTTATGCCCGTCAGCGAGTTTCCTGAGCTCGCGCTCTACGAAGGGCAAGACCTCATCTGCACCGATGGTACCACACTCCTCGGTGCTGACGATAAGGCTGGTGTAGCTGCCATCGTCAGTGCTGTCGAATATCTTGTCGCTCACCCCGAAATTCAGCATGGCAATGTGTGTATAGCCTTCACTCCCGACGAAGAAATTGGTCGTGGTGCCGATTGCTTCGATGTCAAGCGCTTCGGTGCCGACTTTGCCTACACTATCGATGGAGGTAGGCTTGGCGAACTCGAATACGAGACATTCAATGCTGCTCAAGCCACCATAACTTTCTTTGGCAGTAACGTACACCCGGGTTCCGCCCTCGGCAAGATGCGCAATTCCATCGAACTCGCCATGCAGTTTGCCTCTCAAATGCCACAAAGCCAAAAACCAGAGACTACTTCAGCGCGACAAGGATTCTTTCACCTAACGCAAATGGATGGTACGGTCGAGCAATCGACACTACACTACATAATCCGCGATTTCGACACAGAAAACTTCCGTCGTCGAAAGGAATATATCGTTAGGCAAGTCGACAACCTCAACGCCATATATGGTGTCGAAGTCGCACGTGCCGACGTGCAAGACCAGTACCATAATATGCGCGAGAAAATAGAACCCGTCATGCACATTGTCGACTATGCTCGTCAAGTCATCAGTCAACGTTGTGGTGTCGCTCCTATCGTATCGCCTGTGCGAGGTGGGACTGATGGCGCACGACTTTCTTTTATGGGACTCCCAACGCCTAATATTTTTGCTGGTGGCGAAAATTTCCATGGCAAATACGAATTCTTGCCCGTAGAGAGTCTTCGCCGCGCACAAGATGTTGTCGTCGGCATAGCCGAACTTGTAGCCAGCAAAAGCAAATAAGACCCATTGTCTTTTCGCCGTAGCCATAAATATGAAAAACCTCTTTCTGTTTATTATAGCAGTCATATCGTTGCCTGTCCACGCTTCCATACCGCCGTGGATTACTCTTCGTAGCCCGCAAACATACTACACCCAAGATGTCGACTCTATCGTAGGGCGCGATACTGTTTTCACGCAGGTTTCGCACGTCGTCAGCGGGCAATTTAAGCCGTTTGTTAATCCCGACATTACGTCTTTTGAACTCAATCTGTTGCCATTTGAGAACGTTGTACGCCCAGTGTCGCGCACGTCCAAAATAGAATATCCCGAGCTAACTCTCATGCCCGAATATCAACAACGCGTCGCTTGGCAAAACAAGAACATTCTTACTCCAAGTCTTTGGCAATCAGCAGCTCATGAACCCATTCTCGAAAAACTTCGCTACGACTATGCCATAAGCAATCCTTCGACAGTCAAATACACCAATCTGCAAATAAAAGACCCGTCGAAAGAGCTACTCAAAGTGCAACGCGACAAGTCGGGCGACAAAAAAGAAATATCTCGAATATTTAAGACCGAGGTGCCTCTCTCTGCCGAAATGCGCAAAAAGAAAGAAAAACCTGCTGGCCCTTGGAAAAATTCTGGTGAGGAAAACCTTCAGTTTTCGCAACTTTTTGTCGAGAATTGGATAAAAGGTGGCGAAAATTCAGCCACTCTCACACACGACCTCCGACTCAATAGTGCCTACTCACAGGGGCGCACATCGTGGGAAAACTCTCTGGTCAACAAACTCAGCCTGACCTACACCTCTGCCCTTGGCACGCGCGTCAGTAGCGACGCTTTCGACCTTGCCTCAAAATATGGCTTCAATGCTGTCAATAAGTGGTACTACTCTTTCGCATTTAGCCTTAAGACGCAGCTCTTCCGCAACTACGACAAGAGCGACACCGAAAAAGCTAATCCCAAGTCGAAATTCATGTCGCCTGTCTACATGCAGTTCATTTTCGGTATGGACTATAAGCAAGACAATTTCTCACTTCTGCTCTCACCCTACACTGGTATCATAACAGCCGTGGCCGACACCGACAGAGTAGACCAAACCAAATACGGCATTGCCGAAGATCGCAAAGCTAACTTTATCAACGGCTTCTCCGTTACGTGCAATTGGAAGAAAGAAATTGTCTACGGCATCAACTATTCAACCAAACTTGAGCTTTTCTACGAATACATAAAAAAAGATGGTAACAAACGCTTCGATTGGGAAAATGTCCTCGATGTGCAAATCAATCGCTTCCTTTCGACTCGTCTGCTTATCGAGCTCCGCTATTTCGACAACGAAAGCGACAAATTCCAGATAAAAGAGAATTTCTCCGTAGGTTTCAAATATAGTTTCTGACCATTTATGGCACAAGCCTCCGACATAACACTCCTTACCGACGAAATACTCCTTGGTAGAGTACGTCAAGAGGACGATATGCAGGCCTATCGTGTCATTTTCGACCGCCACTACACAGCTCTTACCACATTTGCCACCAAGCTGGTTGCCGACATCGACATAGCCACCGATGTCGTGCAAAACGTCTTCGTCAATCTCTACGAGAAACGTCGTGAGACGCTCGTTACTAATGTTCGTTCGTTTTTGTATAGTGCCGTGCGCAATGGATGCCTCAATGTCATTAAGCACGAGAAAATCAAGCGACAATATGAAAATCAAGTCGACGCCTCTGTTTTCGACTATAGCTCCGATGCTGCCGACAAACTCATAGAACAGAGCGAAGCCGAGGCACGTGTGGCTGGTGCGCTTGCTCAACTGCCCGAAGCCTGTCGGCGAGTCTTCCTAATGAGTCGTTTCGACGGATTGAGCAATCAACAAATTGCCGATGCTCTCGACATATCCAAACGAACCGTCGAAACGCAGATAACCAACGCTCTCAAAATCCTACGACGTCTACTCCTCTCGTTCGTTGCCATTGTCTCAACATTACTTAAAATAACCATCTGACACCATAACAACTTATGCGATTTAATGAAAACAGCCGCCTCGGCGACGTCATCTCCGAACACTACCAACTGCTCCTCATCTTGAGCCGTTTTGGCATAACTCTCGGATTTGGCGACAAGACCGTCCGCGCCGTATGTGCCGACTCTCACGTCGACAGCAAGACATTCCTTGCCGTTGCCAACTACGTTGTCAATGGCGATGGCACAGTCTATCACGACATAGACACAGAGTCTATGATTCGTTTCCTCAGACTCTCTCACCAATATTATTTCGACTTCCTTCTGCCCGAACTTCGCAATAGTCTCAAACGCATAACGGACGACATCGAAGACACTAAGCTTGCCACTCTACTCATCAAGCTCTTCGACAACTATGCATCATCTGTTCGTCGACATCTTGAATATGAAGACCGTATTCTTTTCGACTACACCGAAAACCTTCTCGGTGGCAACATTGACGACACCAATCTGTCTGTCTCGTCAATCATCGGTCAGCACGACAGCATAGACGGCAATCTTAGCGAACTAAAAAATGTAATGATACGCTATTTGCCTGCACCTCACGGCATGGTTAGGCGTGTCAATCAAGTACTCTACGACATCTTTGCTTTCGAAGAGGACATAAAAATGCACTCCGACATCGAGAGCAACCTTTTTATTCCTTTGGTTATCGACCTCGAAAATAAAGTGAGAAAAGCTAAATGAATCGTTCAGATGTAATTAAAATAGCCGTTGCGGACGAGAATACCATTATTCGCACAGGAGTCATTGCTGCTCTAAAAAGAATCTCCGATGGTAGTACACTCTTTTTCGAGATTGCTCGTCCTGCCGATTTTAGCACTCGCATACGTTCGTATAGCCCAGATGTGCTTATCGTTGCCCCTTCTTTTGGCGGAAGTTTCGATGTCGAAGCCTGTCGTACAAACAAAGACCTCGATATGCGACACGCTCAGTTTGTCGCATTGATTTCCTCGGTCGTTGGTCGGGCAACACTTTCGCAATACGATGACCATCTAAGCATTTTCGACTCCGAAGAAGACTTGCGAAATCTGCTCGAAAATGTCAAAGGGCACGATGCCGACACCTCCGACGATGCTCCAGAAGGTGAAGAACAACTCTCCGAACGCGAAAAGGAAGTCGTGCGTGGCGTGGTCAAAGGGCTTACAAACAAAGAAATCGCTTCGTTGCTCAATATTTCTGTCTATACCGTCCTTACGCACCGACGAAATATTGCTCGCAAACTGCAAATACACTCCTCCATTGCGTTAGCTATCTATGCCATTAGCAACAAAATTGCCACAATTGATGAGGTAAAGTAGGTCTTCGACCTTTTATTCCGTCTAAATTAGGCAAATCGTCTACCATTCGCCCATGCGTTCGCTCGACCAATTTGCCTAATTTCGCAACCAAATTTTTTTCAACAATAGACCCAATCTGCATAATGACAAAGGTTCTGACCTTCGGCGAAATCCTTTTGCGCCTAACCCCTCCTGGCTACGACAAATTTTTGCAAGCATCTCGTTTCTGTGTTTCGTTTGGTGGCTCCGAAACCAACGTTGCCGTGTCTCTCTCGCATCTTGGTATGCAAAGCGAGTTTGTTAGTCGCCTCCCGCAAAACGACATTGCACGCATGGCTTGCATGCAACTGCAAAAGCATGGCGTCATGACCAACAATATGGTTGTCGGTGGCGATCGACTCGGACTCTACTACTATGAAAACACGTCGGCTATGCGCGCTTCGCGTGTCATATACGACCGTGCCGAATCTGCCTACGCAACTTCTTCGCCAGCCGACTACGATTGGGACCAAATCTTCGAACGCTCAGGTGCCGACTGGTTCCACTGGTCTGGCATAGGTCCTTCGCTTTCGCAAAGTGCAGCCGATGCCACTCGTGCAGCAATAGATTCTGCTCGTCGCCATGGTCTGCGAATCTCTGCCGACCTCAACTATCGCAAAAACCTTTGGAATTACGGACGCGAGCCACACGAAGTCATGAAACCTTTATGTGCCGAGTGCGACATCCTCTTCGGAACCGAAGTTGAATATCAAAAAGCTTTCGGCATAAAGCCTGCTGTCGGTTTCGACATGAATTCCGACACGCAAGAAATCGAAGCCGCTGCCCACCACGACTTTGCTCGTCAGATCCTCAGTCTTGCGCCCAAGTGTCAAAAGATGTTCATAGCTCAACGTAAAGTCTTCCACGCCAAGCACCATAGTTTCTGGGCCATGCTCGCCACGTCCGATGGTCGTTTCTTGCAGTCCGACAACTACGACATAGAACCTGTTGTGGACTGTGTAGGTTGTGGCGATGCCTTTGCCGCTGGCATGATTTGTGGTGTCTGTCGCTACCCCGATGACGACAGTAAAGCGCTTGCCTTTGCTACGGCTGCAGCCACGCTCAAAAACACCATCCGAGGCGACTTTAATCTCTCCTCTGCCGACGAGGTCCTCTCTCTTATGAGTGGCAACACAAGCGGACGCATAGCCCGATAAGCGCCTAACTAAATAATTTTCATATATTTGCGTGCAATAACGTTGTGCGCTTTATGACCAAAAAGTCCCTCAAAAAGTCGCTCTTTAACAATCGAGATAAACATTGTCGGACGGTGCAAGTGTATTTTAGCGAAAAAGAATATGCTGCACTCGAAGAATTTCGCTGTCGCAAAGGCTCCACTTCAATGTCGGCCCTCGTGCGAGAGTGCGCTGTCCGCTTTGTTATGGGGCACATCATCGAAGAAGACTCTCGCCTATTCGATGAATCTGGTCGCCCCACAGTTGAACTCTCGGTCGAAAGCCTTACGCCACGTCCTGTTGTCGACAATTCTTCGCCAACGCTTTTCGATTTCGGGACAAACAACAATACTTAGTGCCCTTCTGCTTAAAAAATCGGCGAGTATATTGAAATATTTTGTTTCATCGCGGTTGTCTATCTACTTTTGACAACACAGACAACCAGATAAATCATACATCATGAAGCGCGTACTCAAAATATTTTTTCTACTCTTTGCCTTTGCTCTGCCAGTATGTTTCGTTGCGCAAAACAACGACGAGGAATACTCTACGGCCAAGCGTCAATATGATGCGGGCGAATATAATGTAGCTGCACAAATTTTTCAAAAACTTGCCACTCAAGGGAATGTAAAAGCCATATATAGGCTTGGACGTTGCTACGAGGAGGGGCGTGGCGTTGGCAAAAATGAAGCCGAAGCCGTAAAACTCTACATTCAAGCTGCCGACCATGGACACGCCAAAGCACAATATCGTGCTGCTCGTGCCTACGAAAAGGGCATGAGTGTCTCTGCCGATGCCAAGAAAGCCTTTAGCTTCTATCGTTCTTCTGCCGAGCAAGGCAATGCCAAAGCTCAATATCAACTCGCTAAGTGCTATAAAAAAGGCATTGGTACTAAGAAAGATGTCGACAAGGCTTTTAACTACTACAAACAATCGGCCGAGCAAGATTATGCCAAAGCCCAACTTGCGTTGGGCAAGTGTTATATGGAGGGGCATGGCGTCAAGAAAGATATTCCAATAGCAAAAAAATGGCTCCACAAGGCAGTTAATAATTCCGATGGTGGACACCAGTTGTTGAAGGACATAAAAAAGGACGCAAAGAATGGCGATCGTGACTCACAAGAAGTTCTCGAACTACTTGCAGAAAATTGATTTTAAATATCTGTTTATTTAAAACGTTAATAAACTATAAAACTCGAAAACTTAAAAAAGTTTTCGAGTTTTATTTATGTATCTTTGTGTCGTAATGCAATAGGTATCGATGAGCAAAGAAAACATTATAGAAGTATCCATTGAACTTTTTACTTCCAAGGGCATAAAGTCAGTCTCTATGGACGACATTGCCAAAGCTGCTGGCATCAGCAAACGCACACTCTACGAAAATTTTGCAAGCAAAGACGATTTGCTCATCAGTTGCCTACACCGCATGGATGAATGTCGTATGGAGATTTTTGACTCAATAATTCTGAGCTCAGACAACTTTATCGATGTCATTGTCAAGTTTGCTTATAATGCGCTCGACGTACTCAAACGAGTAAATTCCGAATTTTTAAATGATATAGTAAGGTTCAACATGCGTAATGCCTTACAAACTTATAGTGAGAGCACCGAGAAGTTTCGACATCGCTTTGTCTACCTTATCGACAAAGGCAAAGAATGTGGCTACATAAGGAAAGACGTAGACTCTTGTTTCTTTAGCTATATGCTCTTGCAGCACGATGCAAATAGCTTCTCCATTATGAAATCTCGCAACCTGTGGAGTTCAGAAGTCGTTATACTCACATTCCTCGAACTACTGCTTCGTGGCATGGCAACGCCAGCAGCTCTGCCATTGCTCGACCAACGTTTTGCCGAATTGCGTCAACACATAGATGAAAATAATAAATAACATAACAATCCTCATGAACAAGATGAGCAAAACAATGTCCTGCAGAACTTTCCTATCTGCACTCATGACATTAGCTCTCGTCCCTACTGCGTGGGCACAAGAAACCCTCAACGTAGACCTTCAGTCCGCCATAAGCAGTGCTTTGCAACACAATAAGCAGTTGCAAGCAAGTGCTGTCGACCGCGAAGTGTATTATCAGAAAGTCCGCGAAGCGCGCTCTGGTGGTTTGCCACAAGTAAGTGCAAGCCTTAGCACCAACACCTATTTTGGCGACAAACTTGAGTTTGGCGGAGGCTCTATGGACATTACAGCAACCACGTTGCAAGCCACTGCCAACTGGACTTTTAGTATGCAACAAATTGCAGGTGTCAAACTTGCCAAAATAGCCCAGCGCCTTACCGACCAGACAATTGCGCAAACCGAACTCGACGTCAAGGCCAACGTTACCGACACCTACTATGCAGTGCTCGTCTACGAGCGCAACATCGAAATCCTCAACAGCAATATGAGCGACATGGAGGAGATTGCGCGTCATACCGAAAATATGTACAAGTATGGAGCTGCCGAACGCACAGATGTCGACCAAATAATGGTCAACGTCTCTACTCTCAAAAACTCCATATTGTCGCTTCAGCGTAGTCTCGAAAGCACAAAACGTCTGCTCGTCTTGCAGATGGGTGTGCCCATAACCACCAATATCGTTACGACTCAGAAAATAGACGACCTTATGATGGCAGCATCCGACACTGCGTCCGATAAGTCGCTCGACATTGAAAACAACCTCTCCTACCAACAACTCAAGCTCAGTCGAGAGATTGGTGAGCAGACAGTCAAGGTTCGCAAGTTTGCCTATATCCCAACTCTAACAGCAACATACCAATACACCAACAACTTGCGTGGTGGTAGCTTTATGAGTTTCAAAAATATGGGAATGCTGACTCTCTCGATTCCCATTTTCAGCGGTTTTCAGCGTCATAGCCAACTAAAGCAAGCGCAGCTCGATGTCTCGAAGACCGACATTAACCTTGCTCTGCTCGAAGACAATCTGCAACAAAACATAGAGCAATACACTTTCGAGTTGCAAACAGCTCTCGATGCCTACAACTTGCAGAAAGAGAACCTCGATGTGGCCAAACGTGTCCTTGACAACTACAAGAACAAATATAATCAAGGAGCCCTGTCGAGCCTTGCCCTTACACAAGCCAACACCAACTATTTGCAGGCCGAGACAAGCTATGCAAGCGCAAGCCTCGACCTTCTGATGGCTCACACCAAGCTCGACAAACTCTACAATAGCTTCGGCTACTAAATCATTATCCGCAAATAAAAAATCTGTATAAAACAAATGAAAAAAGGTTTGAACAACAGTCTTCTTGCTGCAACCTTGTCAGCGCTCGTGTTGTCGGCTTGTAATTCTTCAACCACCGACAATGCACAAGAGGCTGAAGATAATCGTGTACTCGTCCGAGTCGACACCATTCGCACCTCGACAGTCGATCGCAAGATAGAGTATACTGCCAACCTCGAAGCCAACGAACAAGTGTATTATGCTCCGACGCTTGCTGGCACTCGCATAAAGAAAATATACGTCGAAGTTGGCGACCGCATACGCAAGGGACAGACTCTTGTCGAAATGGACAACAACTCGCTCCAACAACAAGAACTTCAGCTCAAAAATGTCGAGACGGAATATAATCGTGCCGTCAAACTTATGGAGACTGGCTCCATAAGCCAACAAAACTACGATGCCGCCGTAACTCAATATGAGGTTATGAAAAAAGCCATTGCCACCCTCAAAGAGAATACGCGACTTGTGGCTCCTTTCAATGGTGTCGTAACTGGCAAATATATGGAAGAAGGTGAGCTCTGGTCGGGCGGTGCATTCGGTGGCGCAAGCAAACCAGCCATAATTGCCATAGAAGAGATTAACCCTGTTAAAGCCATCGTTAATATTGCCGAGCAATATTACCTCGAAATAAAGAAAGGTATGGACGTCAGTTTGCAGTGCGATGTCTATGGCGAACGTCTTTTCCCTGGCAAAGTCAACATTGTCTACCCGACAATAAATCCGTCCACACGTACGTTCTCTGTCGAGTTGCTCTTCAATAATGCCAAAGAAGAACTTCGCCCCGGTATGTATGGCACAGTGCAATTCTCCACAGGCAAGGCACAAACGAAGGTAGTACAGTCTCTCGCTGTCCTCAAGGTCCAAGGCTCTAACGATCGCTATGTTTTCCTTGCTCGCGATGGTAAGGCTAAGCGTGTGTCGGTTAAAATCAACAACCGCTATGACGACAAAGTCGAGATAATCCCTCTTGACGACACCATCAACGACGGCGACCTTATCGTTACTACTGGTCAGGCCAAACTTGTCGAAGGACGTGAACTCAACATCGTCAAGTAAAATAAGCTCTACAACAGATTATCGTACAAAACGAAGCATAATATAAGATGAGTATTTTTAGCTCTGCCGTAGAAAAACCTATCTCGACCCTAATGGTCTTCGTGGCCGTTGTGGTCATAGGTATCTATTGCTATATAAAATTGCCCGTCGATCAGTACCCCAAAATGGACCCGCCATACATAACCGTCATGGCAACATACCCGGGTGCTAACGCTACGGACATTGAACAAAACGTCACTAAGCAGCTCGAAAATCAGCTCAACTCTGTCGACGACCTCAAAGAGATGACTTCAAAGTCCTATGACAATCTTTCCGTCATCACGCTTGAGTTCGAGTGGGGCATAAATCTCGACAACGCATCCAACGATGTGCGCGATGCTGTCGATAAGAGTATGAGTGCCCTCCCCGACGACATCGACCGTCCAACCATCATGCGTATTTCTACGTCCATGATTCCAACTCTCGTCTATGCCGTCACAGCCGACCAGTCTTACTCTGGTCTTTACAAGATACTCGACGATAAGGTCGTCATGCGTCTCAACCGTGTCGATGGTGTAGCTGCTGCCTACGTCAACGGCATCGCCGAACGCGTTGTTTATGTCGACCTCGACCCCAATAAACTCGACGCCTACAACCTTACCCTTGCTCAAATCGGCAATACCATCCTTGCCGAAAACATGGACGTTTCTGCGGGTAATGTCAAAGTAGGCATCGAAGACTACTCGCTCCGCATCGAAGGTGAGTTCGATGAAAGCGAGGAAATAAAGAATTTGGCCATCAACGTTGGGGGCAAAACTCTCCGACTTGCCGACATCGCCACCGTGCGCGATACTCTCAAAGACATTACCCTCGAGACTAAGGTTAACCGAAACGATGGCTGTATCCTCCTTGTTACTAAGCAGTCCGACGCCAATGCCGTGCAAGTCGCTTCCGATGCTCGTGCCGAGATTGAAGATGTCATGAAAGATCTGCCTTCCGACATCAAGTTCCAAATGATAACGGATAACTCCGACTTCATCATTAAGGCTATGAACAACCTCAAAGAGACGCTCTTTTATGCCTTACTCTTTGTCGTCATCGTCGTCTTTGTGTTCTTAGGTCGTTGGCGTTCTACGTTCGTAATTGCACTTACCATCCCAATCTCGCTTATTGTCGCGTTCATCTACTTGGCAGTTGCCGACGGCTCGCTCAACACCATCACGCTCATGTCGTTGTCAATAGCCATAGGTATGGTTGTCGACGACGCCATAGTTGTCCTCGAAAACATCACAAAGCACGTCGACCGTGGCTCCCGACCCAAAGAAGCTGCCAAGTATGGCACCAACGAAGTCTGGACATCCGTAATCGTTACGACACTCGTAACCATTGCCGTCTTCTTCCCTCTCACCATGCTCCCTGGCATAATGGGTATCTTCTTTAAGCCACTTGGTTGGATAATCTGTATCTGTGTAACAACTTCGACGCTAACCGCCATCTCCCTTACGCCTATGCTTAGCTCCAAATTCCTTAAGCTACGCGATAAAGATGAAGACGAAAAGGGTGGACGTTTTAGCTTCTATCGTTGGAGCCAACGTTGGCTCGTCAAGCTCGACAATTTCTACGAACGTATCATTCGTTGGGTATTGCGACACAAGATGGTGACCATCGTCTCCATGATGGTTCTCTTCTTTGCTTCGCTCCTATTGTCTCGCTTCTTGCACACCGAGTTCTTCCCACAGAACGATGCCAACAACGTCAATATCTACGTCAAGATGCAGCAAGGCCAGCGTGTCGAAACTACTCGCGACATAGCTCTGAGAGTAGACTCCGTCATACGTGCTCGTGTACCCGAATTGAAAATACTTTCGGTTTCGTACGGCTCTGAAGAGACTGCTTCCTTTGCCTCGATGATGAGCACCACGGGCAACAACATTTTCAACATGCGTATGCGTACAGTCGACCTCAAAGACCGCTCTCGTTCTGTCTTTGCTATAGCCGACCAAGTTCGTGGCATCCTCAAAGAGTTCCCCGAAGTCATCGACTACAACGTTACCACAGGTCAGAATGGCACGACGGGCAACACTGTCGAAGTCGAAGTCTTCGGACACGACTTCCAACTCACTTCCAACTTTGCGGCTCAACTTCGCGATGAACTAAAAACAATCCCTGGTGCCGAAGACATCCTCATAAGCCGTGGCGATGACAAAGTAGAACTTCAGCTCTTCCTCGACCGCGAAAAACTCGCCCGTCATGGTCTGACCACTTCGGGAGTCGGCTCGCTTGTGCGCAACTATGTCTATGGCTATCGCCAGTCAAAGTTTAAAGAAGATGGCGAAGAATATGACATCATCGTCCGCCTCGAAGAACAATATCGTAGCCGCATTGCCGATGTCGAAAACATGCTCATTACCGATGGTTATGGACAAAAAGTACGTCTCAAAGAACTTGGCGACCTTCGCGAAGGCTACTCGCCTCCCAGCATCGAGCGCAAGAGTAAGCAACGTATGCTAACGGTCTCCATTACACCTGCCGACGGCTACGCCATGGGCGACATTGCCGAAGCTGCTCAGGCCAAAATCAGCCAAATGGATGTACCAAACGAACTCTCTATCTACATCGGTGGCTCCTACGAAGATCAGCAAGAAAGTTTCCAAGGTCTGATTCTGCTCATCGCCCTTTCGTTGCTACTTGTCTACCTCGTTATGGCAGCCGAATTTGAGAGTTTCCTTATGCCTGGCATCATCATGCTCGCCATCCCGTTCGCTTTCACAGGTGTCATCCTTGCTCTTATCATTACCAACGTCAACCTTTCCGTTGTCGCTGCTCTGGGTGCAATGATGCTTATCGGTATCGTAACTAAGAACGGCATTGTGCTCATCGACTATATCAACCTCATGCGCGAGCGTGGCTACCATCTCAACGAGGCTGTTGCACTCTCGTGCCGTAGCCGTCTACGTCCTGTGCTTATGACCTCGCTAACGACCATGCTCGGTATGCTACCTATGGCTCTTTCCACAAGCGAAGGCTCCGAAACGTGGCAACCTATGGGTGTCGCCGTCATTGGTGGCATGATATTCTCGACGCTCATCACCATGCTTATTGTTCCTGCCGCCTATGCCGCTACGGCCAAGAGTGGCGACCGCAACAAGAAAGCAAGCGAGCAAAAGCAATATCGCTTCATGAGCGACTTCGACCCCGAACGCGACCTCCCCGAGTACAAGAAGCAGCTAAAAGCCTAAGCAACTCCCAATAGTAATCCCATATCGACCATAAAAACAGACACAATAATGAAAGCTGTATTCATAGTCTACAATCAGGCACTCACCGAACGTGTCAACTACATATTGGACCAGCTGCGCATAAAAGGCTACACGCAGTTCCCTCTTGTCTATGGTCAAGGCACCAATGGGGGCGAACCTCGTATGGGCAGCCATGCTTGGCCCGAAATGAACTCTTCTATCCTCACCATTGTCGAAGACGACATGGTCCCCTTGTTGCTCAAATATGTCGAAAAACTCGACCACGTTAACCTCGAAAACGGCATTCGCGCTTTCGTCTGGAACATTGAGCAACAATACTAATTCGTAACAGTTTTGTTTGATTTGTGGGTATCGCACCCCGCCCAGTCAACCTTTGGCTGGTGCGGGGTGCGAAAGTTTTATAAACGTAAAGTAATATGATAGGGGAAAATTTTTTGCCAACTAATTAATGATAGTCAAAATGAAATTACAATGTTGACGAAAATAAACGTACGTTTTAAATAATCATACACAAATGTAATCTTTTCCTATCATTGGCAAGTATCAATTCCTTTTAAGCGAAAGAGTTTCTGTTGCTCCATTTTTCGGATTCAATTTCAAATTGAATATACTTCCCCAACTTGGTACAAGTGTATTACATCGTTTAGCATATTCCTATTATGCTAATCGTAAGACTTACGATTTTAAAACTCATTGTCATTCTTTGTCAATAGGTTTTACCTATTGAGAGTTATCCTCATTACCAAAAAGTAATTCCCCCACTTCGACAATTCTTCGAGTGGGGGAATTTTACCCTTTGGCGTAGCTACTCTACTTCTTCACCAGCGATATGATAAAGAGCAGAATTATTGCGCCCACTGTCGCTGTAAGTATGCTACCCAGCAAGCCTGTGCCAATCTGACCAAATATCAGACCACCCAGCAAGCCACCCACAATACCTACTATGATGTTGCGCACAAGGCTACCGCTTTGTTTCATCACAATGCCAGCCAACCAGCCAGCCACTGCACCAATTAGCAGCGAAAGAAGAATGGATTCTAACATATCGTTTTGTTTTTATTTATCGCTTGAACAAGTTACTAAATTCTTGTGGAATCTTCGTCTCAAAGTTCAATAATTTGCCTGTCATTGGGTGATAAAATTCAATCTGCATAGCGTGTAAACACAGCCTCCCTATTGGGTCAATTTGTGAGCCATATTTTTTGTCGCCAGCAAGCGTGTGCCCCAAGTGACGCATGTGTACGCGAATCTGATTCTTGCGTCCAGTCTCAAGGTTTAGCTCCACAAGCGACATGTTTGCATTTTGGTCAATAAGTTTATAATGCGTTATGGCACGTTTCCCATATCCCGGTCTGCTTACATACATTCGTAGTGTTTGCGGGTCCTCGTCTATCCACGTGTTTATAGTCCCCTCGCTTTGACGCAGTCTACCTTCTACCACTGCCACATACCTACGGCTTACCACAGTATCGTTCCAATTCTCGCGCAGAGCCCTTTGTACCATCTCGCTCTTTGCAAACACCAGTAGTCCCGATGTCATTCTGTCCAATCTGTGTACTATGAATATCTTATCTTGTTTCCTATAAAATTTAAGGTATGCCGACAAGTATGCGTATGCCGTATGTTCTCGCTCCGTTTCTGTCGCAATGGTCAGTAGCCCTGCTTCTTTGTTGGCCACAATCAAGTAGTCGTCTTCATATACAATCTGCAGCCCATTGGGCATATTAAACGTTGGTGTCGGGCGTGGCCAAATGCTTACTGTCGAACCTGCCAAAATCAACTCTTCTGGTTTTCGTAGCACTCTTTCGCCAATCCGCACCACACCATGCGAAAGCATCTTTCGCCTTCCTGTTTTGCTCATGCCGTTCATCTGACGATCGAAAAACTCATCCACCGTACAGTCTGATTTGACATTATATGTTGTCGGACGCTTACTTCTATATTTGTTCTCTTCAGCCATTAGTCTCATTTCTTCGTGCTATTTTTTTCTGCCTTATAATCTTCAATAAGGCCCTCAGCTATCCAACGTGCCATAGCTTCACGATTGCTCGGACGCACAAATCGTAGCAAGTCGAGCGGATTCTGTATGTTGCCAAGTTCCAAGAATACGCCCACTGGGTCTGTTTCGCGTAGTACGAACAAATTCCTTTCGCTTACGTTGCCACTGAAGCCCCTCTTTGGCTGATGTTTACGATATTTCTCTTCCATTTTGTTGCGCAAAACGCTCGCAAGTCGCTCTCCTTTCACACTTTTTGTGAAGTGATAGAAAAAAATATCAATTCTTTTATCTTTCGACCTGCTGTCGAGGTGCAAGAATACCGACCTGCAATAGTTACTATTCTTGCGTTCTTTGGCATATAGTGTGTTTATGCTGTCTGTTCGTTGCCGAAGTCTGTCTATTTGGTTAAGTGGAATAGGCGCTCCAAGACAAGTCTCGTTATCGCTATTCGCCAATATTTCATCATCGCGTATCCCATCCGACGGGTCGCGTATTATGACGTGTACAAGAGCCCTATGCCTAATAAGTTGGCGAGCCAACCGAAGCATTACGTCATACGCATATTCGTCTTCGCTAAGCGTGCTACCTGCGTATATGGCTTGTGCTCCAGGGTCTGGTCCGCCATGCCCACTCACCAAATAAAACGTTGCTCCTTTAAGTGCATTGTCCACATAGTCTACCGTCTTATATTTCTCGCCCAAAATCGGCACAACCTGCTGACGGCGTTCGGTGGTCTGTCCACCATTCTTTAGCCCAATATCTTCTGGCGTCGGAAGTTCATAGCGAGTGTCAAGTCGGAGTGTATTGTTTGCTCCCAGTTTTTTTTTGTTAATTTTTATAAACGCTGCTCTATATTCTTCTGCATCAAGTCCATTACGTTTTATCAATGCGTCTATGTAGTCTCCATTCTCAGGACTAACTTCTTTGCGTGTCTGTGCCACAACGTTGCACATCGCCATGCTCGTTAGCAACAGCAGTATATATATTTTCCACTTCAAGTTCATTTGCGTTTCGTGGCGACTTTTGCCAAATATAACTCAAAAACTCATTTTCTAATATTTCACTTTGCCTATCTTAGGCATCAGTGCCATTATCTGTGACTGGCGTTTTCTTACGTATTCCGATGGTTTTGCTATTTTCATCTTTATAGGGTTCGGCAACACAACCACCATCAATGCTGCCTCACTTCGTGTCAGCTCCTTGGCCGACTTCTTAAAATATGTCTTCGCTGCAGCTTCTGCGCCAAACACGCCCGGCCCGAACTCTACAACATTCAAATATACTTCCATAATCCGTCGCTTTCCCCACAGAGCTTCTATCATTAGTGTAACCACCACCTCACATCCTTTGCGCAACCACGACCTGTCGTTCCACAAAAATACGTTCTTTGCTGTCTGCTGACTTATTGTGCTTGCGCCATGCGTCCGTCGACCCTTTGTGTTGTATTGTCGAGCTTTGTTCACAGCGTCCCAATCTATCCCCCAGTGTTTGCTAAATCTATTGTCTTCGGCCGACACAACAGCTGTCGCCAACTCGTCCGATATTTCATCCAAACTTACCCATTGTTGGTTAATCTCTTTTGCGTCCACTTTTTCGCACATATGGTGCATAAAGTAAGTGTCTGTAACAGGTACCCATCTGTACATAACAACGGCCACAAGCAAGCCAGCCATCGTAAGCCCTATGCTCAGACCGCATAACTTTACTATTGTCAATAAGTGCTTTTTCAATAGAGTAGGGTGGGGGCGTACCACTAATATTCTGTCTTAAACTTAAATGGTTCCAAATGGAACTGCTTCCAAAATGCGTCTTTCTGATATAAGTCTACAAACTCTTCTGGCACGAGCACAACCAACATGTTTAGGTTGACTCCCGTAAATGTCTGACCGTATGTTCGTGGCGGTTTTGTCGACGGACAATATAGCGTCGTGAGCGATCGGCAACCACTAAATAGTCTTGGCGCAAAGGTCTGTATGTTCTCGTTGAGCACCACCTGTTGTAGCGACGTGCAATTATCAAACACGCCCTTACCCAAGTACTGCAATTCGACAGGAAGTACAAAGTCTGTCAAACTTGTGCAACCCTGAAACGTGTAGTTGCCAAGTGTGTCAAGCAGCTCGCCAGCTTCAAACTTTTTCAAGCTCGTACACCCTGCAAAAGCGTATGGCTCTATCGTTACGGTCGTCTCTGGCAACGTGATGCTCATGAGCGATTTGCATTCGCCAAATGCATTCAGCCCAATTCGGTCAAGCTCTTCGCCCAAACCAATGCTGCGCAAGTTGCCACACTTGTAATACGCATAAGCTCCTACAATTTTAACTGTCTTCGGCAGCTTTACGCTCCTAAGCGACAAGCACTCCGAAAAAGCACCACGACCAATCGTGTCAACTCCGTCGGGCAAGTCTACACTCTCCAACATTGCGCACTTATGGAAGGCTCCTGTGCCTATGCTTGTAACTGTTTTGGGCAACACAACTTTGCGCAAATATTCACTTCCAGCAAACGCTTTCTGACCTATGGCCGTAACGCCTTCTGGCACTTCATATTTCTCTGCTTTCTTCCCTATAGGGTAGGCAAGCAGTGTCTTCCTATCCATGCTAAACTGCACTTCGTCAATCAGTGCATACTCTTCGCCAGTCGACGTTATCGTTATTTCCGATATGTTCGGACACTTCGAAAATACATATCGTCCAAACTTGTCGAACTTGTCGTGTAGTGTCAACTTATATAGCGCCTGACAATTAGAAAAAGCTCCATTACCAACGCTGTCCAACCCTTCTGGGAACGTCACCTCACGCAGTGTCGATGCTGCGTAAAAAGCTCCTTGTGCTATTTGTTTTGTCCCCGTCGGGATGGTGTACGATTCGTCTACTTTTTTCGGCGGATATAATATCAAAAGTGTCTTTTCTTTATTAAACATTACGCCACTTTCCGTAACGTAATATTCATTCCCCGGTGCAATGTCTATTGTCTCTATCGACGGGCAGTCCGAGAACGCCGACAGGTCTATAAATGTTGTCGACGTCGGTATGTGTACGCTCGTCAGGTTCTTACACTCTGCAAACGCCAACGAACCAATGC
Organism: uncultured Bacteroidales bacterium; assembly: GCA_937892095.1. Lineage (GTDB taxonomy): Bacteria > Bacteroidota > Bacteroidia > Bacteroidales > Marinilabiliaceae > W3P20-009. The sequence goes on from CALAVC010000096.1 coordinate 46,272, forward strand.
TTGTTATGCCCTGTGGTAGCACAGCATCTTTTATCCCCGCACATCCCAAAAATGCACCTGCTGGAATCTTTCTTATTTTCTGTGGAATCTCAAGGTCTGCAACTTGTCCGCACCTATAAAATGCATAATCACCTATCAGGTCTACAAATGGTGGTAATGTAATGTCTGTCAGTTGTGTACAACTATAAAACGCCTTTACGCCTATGCGATTCACGTAGCGTGGCAAGTTAATGTCCCTAAGCGATGTACATTGGGCAAACGCGTTCGAGCCAATGCTCGTTACGCTGTCCGACAGATGCACCGATGTTATGTCTCTTGCAAACGGTGCGTATGGCGCATCGTATGGCGACGAGTAATTCTCCATCGGACCAAATCCACGTATTGTCAACACTCCGTCTTCGTATCGCCAAAACAAATGACGTCCGCACGACCCAAAGTTGAGTATGTTTTCGTACGTTTTCTTTTTCTTTGCTTCTGTCTCTACCGATATGCCAAGTGCCACTATCAGCACCGTCGCCGTAGTCAATATTCGTGCTATATGTCTGCTCAGACCACGCATCTATTTTATTCTATGCTTGCAAGATAGCAAATTTAAGTTTTTTTTACGACACGTTAAGACTCTATTTCTTTTCTTCTCGCACTCTATGCGTAGACACACCCTAAAAAGCATTCTTTCTGTTAAGAATGTGGGGTGGCAACGCGTTGTTGTTGCTCCATATTTTGTATTTTAGCATCTCACAACCCCTAAAACGTATCGTTCAATAACACACATTTTTAAATAAACATACACATACAAAGCATTGACTATTATTCACATTCAAAACAAAAGCGTCGCAAACTCTTGATTTTGAATCGGAAGGAATAAAATCAATTCACGGGGTGTCTTAGACACTCTCGCTGTACCCAATTTTGTTAATGCTCGCACCTCGTAAGGTGTGGGCAAATTCTATGGGTACAGTGGGGTTCTTGCGACGCTCCTCGCGAATGTGATAGAAAGGCTCACGCCTTATTTTATGCCGATAAGTGATTGATAGCGAATGCGATAAACTATCAATCAGAATGGCAAACAACGATTTGAAGAACGCAAAAAAAGCCAAAAAAGATGAGTTTTATACTCAACTTGTTGATATTGAGTTGGAACTAAAACATTACAAAGACCACTTTAAAGGAAAGACCGTTCTTTGTAATTGCGATGACCCACGTATCAGCAACTTCTTTCATTATTTTAGTTATAGTTTTGAGCACTTGGGCTTGAAGAAACTTATAACCACTTGCTACAAAAACCAAAGTCGTGATTTGTTTTCAAAAAGTGATTCAGAACGCGCTATTTGGCTCGAATACAATGGCGACAAAAATGGAAATAAAGTCCCGGACCCCGAAGAAATAGGAATTAACTATTTTAAAGGCGATGGAGATTTTCGTAGTCAAGAATGTATTGAGTTATTGAAACAGGCTGATATTGTGGTAACTAATCCGCCCTTTTCGCTGTTTCGCGAATATGTGGCGCAATTAATTGAATATAACAAAAAGTTTATCATAATAGGAAATGTAAATGCAATTTCGTATAAGGAAAAATGCATATCCGCAACTTAGTAGCAACTATTGCATATATCGCTGATTATCTGT
>CALAVC010000097.1 GCA_937892095.1 uncultured Bacteroidales bacterium
ATGACATTTTCATTTTTCGATGATATTTTTAAAATTCTCGCGGAAGTTTTGTTCGGTTCTCAATATCGGAGCCTGTAACGTCCGACACGTAAGACATGCGAATCATTGCCATGTCGCGCAAAAAGTCGATATGCCCAATCTCGACATCGACAACTTTCAGACCCGTGCGAGCACTGAGGTCGTCGATGAGTTCAGAACGCTTATCGGGCATTATTTTGCTTATGTCGTCGTACATGATGAGTTTTTGAGCAATGGTGGTTTTGTCGCGTTCACAGAACCAAATGGTAAGAGCTACAATGGCATCAACAACAATAAACTCGAGGAAATTGTCTCCCATAGAGTGCGCCACAGATAGGCAGATGATGACAAAGAGATATGTCATTTCGCGCACTGGCATGACGTCGGTTCGGTAGCGCATAATGGAGAGTATGCCAAACAGACCAAGACCAACACCCATGGTGGCTTTTGCCTTTTCGAGCCCTGTCATGAAATACATCAAGAAGAAGATGGCAGAACTCATAAGCATAAAGGTGAAGAAGAAATCGCGACGGCGACTCTTGCGGAAATATAAGAATCGGCTTAGGCAAAAGACGACGAGCAAGTTGTAGGCAAAGCGGATGACCATTTCGCCTATCGAACCAATAATTGCGGTGTCGACATTCATAAGAGAGTGAATATCATTCATATTTTTAACGATTTGTAGTTTGTTATTTGTGGATTCTAAATTGTGTTATGCAGCCCAACTGTGCGCAGAATGAAGTGGCGCAGGGATTAGCCCCTTGCGAAGCAACTGACGCATTTTTTTTTTCATTATGCCAATGGGCATACCTCCGTCGGTAAGCAGTGCGCCGTAGCAATATTTGCTAAAACCATGCTTGCGCAGTCGTGCAGCGTGTAGCCAATCGACAATGTGGCTATGCTGTCGACCGTCGCGTTTGACCTCGACAACGACCGTATTGTTTAGGCTTACGACATTGCCATTTTTGCAATTGGTAAGCGTCAGGTTGAGGTCTATGGTTAGTCGTTCGGTCATTTCGTTGTTGACGAGTGTTATGCGACGGAACGAGTTGGCAACGGAAGGTGAAATGTTTTCGGGCAAGTAGTTTGCATGCTGAGCCACATAGTCGGCAGCCGTGGCGGATAGCAGACCATGGCAAGACTCATCGACTTGTATGCGTTTCTTTTTCGTGCGCCCTTTGTTGTTTTTGTTTTTTATTTCGACAAACGTCAGCGAGGAGCCTATGTATGTTCGCACACGAATTTTCTGACGCGTCTTCCGACCCGTGGTGTGCGCACGAAGCATTTGCCAGTCGGGAGTGTCGAAATAAGTTGTCTTATAGCTAATGAGGCGCTCGCCCCCAGTCTGTTGTACCCGATAGTGTGCTTGAGCAAAACGCAACAAACTTGCCAATTGGCTCAAGCTTATGACATACTTTGTGTCGGTGCGATTCATAAGTTTCACACCACTCATTTCCTCCAAAGTAATGGGCTGGAACGTGTCTATTATTGATTGTATACTATCCATGGTCCTCGGCTGATAATTACAACGCAATAATAAGACTCAACATTTGCCTGCAAAAATACATTCAGCGAAACGGCAATTTTATTCGGTAAACAAGCCTTGCAAATAAAAAAGACGGCAGATGACCATTATCATCTGCCGTCCTCCAATGTTATAGAGACAACGAGTTGTTACTTGGTTTTTATCTTATAAAACAGTGCGTAGAGAACTGGCAAAAGCAACAGAGTAATGAGCGTAGCGAAAAGCAGTCCGCCCATTATTGTGGCAGCAAGAGAGCCAAACATGGCATCGGGCAAGAGGGGTATCATTCCCAGAATGGTGGTGAGCGACGCCATCATGACGGGGCGCAAGCGACTTTGGCTACTAACGATGAGAGCCTCAGAAGGGTCGGCTCCTGTCGATAGTTGCAAGCCTATCTCGTCCATAAGGACTATGCCATTTTTGATGAGCATGCCAATCAGACCGAGCACACCGACAATGGCCACAAAGTTGAACACTTTGCCCGTGAGAAGCATAAAAGCGACTACACCAACGACAATAAATGGTATACAGCAAAAGATGAGTGCAGTCTTCCGATAGCCCTTGAAAAGCATAATAAGTATGGCAATCATAAGGATTATGGCAAGTGGGAAATTCTTGAAAAGATATTTCATGCTTTGGTCGCTTGCACTTTTCTCGCCCTGCCACGAGAGGGTATAGCCTTCGGGCAAATGTATTTTTTCTATTTCGGCAGCAATGGACCTACGAGCAGCCTCGGTCTCGACACCTGCAACAGGAGAACATTGCACTCGCTGACTGCGCTGACCATTATAGCGAGGCACTACGGGGTCTTCCCAGTCGACACTGACGGAGTGGGCAGCCTGACGAAGCGGCGTCGAAGAGAGTAGTTCGGATGCCAAATCATCGGTCGACAAAGTGCCTCCGCGCAATTTTAGTAGAGTTTCTTTGTTGAGAATACGACTTACTTGTGGCAAGGTAGAAGACACCTGAACTGAGCTGAAGTCATCGATAGGTTTCCCATCAACTTTTGTACACTTCAGATTGATAGGTATGCTACGATTGCCTTCGTGGAGAGTAGTAATGGGTATGCCACCAGCTGCCGTCATGAGCGACATGCTAATGTCGCCACGACTAATCCCACATGCACGAGCTGCCTGTTGGTCATAGTCGACACGCAGTACAGGCACTCGTGGTTCCCAATCGGTGGTTATGAGGCATACCTGTGGCGAATGGTTCATTATCTGTCGTGCGCTGTCGGCGAGGCTATGCAAGACGGCAGGGTCGGGTCCGCAGAATTGAGCTTCGATGGGGTATTTTTTAAACATCAAGTTATAGCGCTTGAATTTGACGTAGGCATCGGGGTAGCGAGCTGTTAGCTCAGCCTGAATGTCATCTATGGCACCAACAAGAGCTTCGGGCGACGTAAAATCAATTATCAATTCTCCGTACGATAGCGAAGGAAGAGCAATGCTACGGACAAGATTATAGCGTCCGGGTGTGCCACCAATAGACGTCGTAATGTGCGATACGTCTGGACGACTTTGCAAATAGGCTGCAATCTCACCCAAGTCTTTCTCGACACGTGTCTGACGAGTGCCTTCGGGTAGCTTGTATTCCATATACAGTTGGTCATACTGCATGTCGGGGAAGAAGCCTTGCTTCATGTGGAAATAGCCTATGCCAGAAAGGATAAGAAGTAGCAATGCTACACCTATAAAAGTCAGCCTATGACGAAGTCCAAAACGCAGTATTTTGGCAAGAATCTGATATACCTTACCATTGTAGAGGTCTGTTGCCTCATTTCCAGACTTTCTAACATCGGGTTTAAGTATACTGTCGGCCATTAGTGGTACGTGGACAAGAGCAAGAACCCAGCTGAGCAAAAGAGAAACGGCAAGGACTATGAAAAGGTCGCGCACGTAGACACCTGCAGAGTCGGGCGAGAGGAATATGGGCAAGAAAGCAAGAATGGCAATAATGGTGGCACCAAGAAGTGGCATGGCAGTCTGACGTCCTATGGCAGTGAGGGCTTCGCGACGTGGCTTACCAGCTTTTAGGTCGACAAGTATGCCATCGATGATGACAATGGCGTTGTCGACAAGCATACCCATTGCAAGCACAAAAGACGCAAGCGAGACTCGTTGCATTGTGCCATCGAACGACAGCAAAAACAGAAACGACCCCATAACGGTAACCACGAGACTGGCTCCGATTATGACACCGCTCTTGAAGCCCATGGCAAACATCAGAATCAGCACAACAATAACGACAGACTCTATAAGGTTGAGAATGAAAGTGCCGAGCGAGTCGCCCACCCTATCAGGTTGATTGAAGACCTTGTGGCACACAACACCTGTGGGAAGACGCTCGGCTTGCAAACGCGAAATTGTCTGTTCGACTCGTGCGCCAACCTTGACAATGTCGCTACCCGACGTTGGGGCAACAAGCAAACCAATGGCAGCCTGACCATCGCGATAGAGGCTATTGCGTTGTGGCTGAGCCATGGTGCGTTCCACCTTGGCAATGTCGCGAAGACGTAATTGGTCGTCGGAATGTCCACGGATAAGCATTGCACCTATTTGTTCGGGAGTGCTATATTGGTCGCTTACGGTAAGACGGATTCGTCGGTCGCCATTGTCGAAATAGCCAGCATAGCTTGTTTTCATTTGTCCACTAAGAGTGTTGAGCACTTCGACAGGTAAGACACCGAGGGCAGCCATGCGATCTTGCAAAAGGCTTATGTCGATACACTCAGAGCCAACACCATATAATTCTACTCGGTCGGCACCATCAATGTCGACAATTTCACGTTGTAGGAGTTCGGCATATCGTTGCATATCTGGCATAGGCATGCCATCGCCAGTCATGGCGTAGAACATGCCGTAGACATTGCCAAAGTCATCGCGGACCATAGGAAGCGAAGCTCCTTGTGGCAACTGTGCCACTGCATTGTTTACCTTACGTCGGAGCATGTCCCAACACTGCTCGACTTGGTCATCGGGTACGGTAGTTAGTAGCTCTACCTCAATTATAGATAGGTCGTTGTATGAATGGCTTTCTATGTGCCCGATGTTACCCATTGTGCGAATATTTTTTTCGAGCACGTCAGTTACTTCAAGTTCCGTCTGATGTGCAGAAGCTCCCGGATAGGTGCAGACTACCATAGCATTCTTGACCTTGATTTCAGGGTCTTCAAGTTTACTCATGTCATAGGAAGCATATATGCCTCCTATCATCAGAACAGCAACCAGAAAGTTGATTAGCTTTCGATTGTCGAAAGCCCAGCTACTTATATCTATCATAGAAGACCTCCAACGTTGGTTGACGTGGTACGTGGCAAAGGACGAACTTGTTGTCCATCGGTAAGAGCATGTATGCCACTTATGACAATCTGCGACCGCGTAGTAAGTTCGTCGCTCTTGATGTCGGCTGAGCCATCAGAAGCAAGGTTGAGCACGTCGACTCTTATAGGATTTACACTGTGGCTGATGCTATCGTAGGCATAGACAAAGGTTTGGGCATTGCGCTCGAAGACTGCCACAGAAGGTACGGATAGCAATCTTTCGACATTATCGGTAAGCGTTATAGACACCATAGTGTTCATGCCAGGCGAAGGCTTTTCGGCAGAGACGTCTGTCATTTTCAGTCGAAGAGCGTATAGTTGATTGGCATTGGCTTTGGCTGACCAAGATATGGGCAAAAGTCTAAATTGTTTGTCTGGGAAGACGTCGAACACACACGTAAAACTTGCAAAGTCCTGACGACGAACATAATCGGCTGCTGGGACGTTTATTTCCACTTCGGGGCGGTCGTCAGAAACCATAGAGATCACAGGCATTCCAGCTGCAACGATTTCGTTAGCTTCAGAATGGACCTTACCTATGTAGCCCGTGAATGGCGCACGCAGGCGAGTGTAGGGTAGTTGGGCCTTGTGATGTTGATATTTGGCTTCTATTTGCTGCAAGCCATACCGAGCCTTATCGTAGTCGTTGGTGGTCGAGACGCTATCGGCATAGAGAGCAACGACACGGTCGACCTGAGCTTTTACTTGTGCATATTCGGCCGAGGTGGCACTTAACTGAATGGCGTAGTCAGTAGTGTCGAGCGTGGCGATGAGTTGACCAGCAAAGACCTTATCGCCTTCGCGAACAAAAATATGGTCGATTTGTCCAGCAACGCGAAACGACAAACTGACATCGGCAGAAGCCTTTACCTTGCCTGGAAACTCAAGACCGACACGCCCACCAGAAAGCTGAGGACTGCCAAGCACAACAGTTTTTACCGACACTTCTTGATTGCTTTTCGTTGTACAGGCAACGAGCATTAGGCTTGCCACGAACGACAGAACAAAGAACGATTTCATCTTTTACATACAAACTTTAATCGCGTCAAAGTTAGCCAAAAACTAGGTGTATAGGTCAAAATGCAGGCTGCGCATAGTCTCAAGAGCGCATAATTGTTAGCTTTGCGA
>CALAVC010000098.1 GCA_937892095.1 uncultured Bacteroidales bacterium
TACGAGTTTGCCACATGCGACTTTATGCCACGTTTGCCAAACTCGTATGTGGCACGGATGAGGAACTTTTTGCCCATAAAACCCTCAATGTCGGTTGGTGAGGTAAAAAGATGTGTGTTGGCGGCAATGGGAGCTATGCCATATTTTTGACTGATAAGCCTATATGGACCAGCTTTCATAAGCACTGCCGAAGGCTCGTAGAGCACGTGACCGACAACTGGTGTGGCAGACGACATAGGCAAGGCATTCAGCTCTTGACTCTTGCTAAAAGTCAGTTCGCTCCAAGAACCAACAGACGTGATATAGACGGCATGAATTTGTGGTTCTAAGGCTTGAAAATCGCGACGAAGGCGAACAACAATGTCTTTACATTCGACTCGTGAACCAGCAATGTAGATATCGGACACACAAGGCAACGAACGGCAAATGTCATCGATGTCGAGCATGGAAGATAGCTTAATTAGCACATTGGGAGCCACACGAAGCATTTCGCTTGCCAACCAGCAAACATCGGGTGTGCAATCGGCAATGCAATAAACACGCTTCCCATTGGAGGCACGGCGAGACGGGTCGATAAATATGTTATCGGCAGACGGATTGGAACTTAGAAAACTCTCGGCAGTGTCGTTGCAAATCTTAACATTGCTCACGTTTAGAGCTGCATAGTTATGACTGACAGCTTGGCATAGCTCTGCCGACTGCTCAACATAGACTACTTGCTTCATTTTCTGAGCGAAGAAATATGTATCTGCCCCAATCCCACCAGTCAGGTCGAGAGCCGACACGCCCTCCATGAGAGAGGCATGCCAAACGGCCAATTCTTCCGACGAGCACTGCTCGGTGTTAACAACTGCGGGGTAGAAAAGGCTTTGGACGGCGGCCCACGAAGGGACTTTTTTTGCCATTCGTTGTCGGCAGTCGACTTGTGTAGCCACGACTTGCGGACGCAAGTCGGGACGAGCCTTTAAAGAAAGTGCCACCATCGAGGGGCGCATGCCCATGCACTCGATGGTGGCACGTTGTTCGTTGTCGGTTAGCAATTGATTCATTTCTGTTGCATATTGCTAAGGAAGAGCAAAAGTCGATTGGCAATGTTGGCTTCACTTACTCCACCATCGAAGTCGAGAGCCAACATATTGAGTTCAGGATAAGCTTCTTTGAGTTTCTTCTCTATGCCACGCACGACAATATGATTGGCAATACACCCGAAAGGTTGCATGGAGACAACATTTGTGCAACCTTGCTTGATATAAGCAATCACTTCGGCAGGCAGTAGCCACCCTTCGCCAAACTGAGCAGAAAGGCAGATGATGTCTTCGGCAAGTTTGCTTTGTGTCTTGATGTCGATTTCGGGCACGTAGTAGCGGAAGACCTTGGCTTGCTCGTCGAACTTGCGCATAATTTTTGTGATGAGCGAATATGCCATGTCGATCACAAGCTCTGGCACTTTGAAGCGTTTGACGTGATTATCTTTGTTGAACTTATAGTTGACAAAAGCACGCAAGAAGAAGTTATGTATGGTTGGCGGAACGACTTCCACACCATGGTCCATGAGCCAATCGGGGACGTAGCGATGGCTATATGGGTTGAATTTTAAGAATATTTCGCCTGCAATGCCTGCCTTGGGGTATTCTTTGTCGTACACCTCGATGGCGTTGAACTCTTCGGCAGCTTGTCGCGTAAGGTCGAGAAGACCTTTGAGGTCGTTCCGCTCGACTATTGGGTTGGCACGCCTCAGGAAGTTGTCGCGCAAGGCACGTGCTTGTCCCTTGGTCTTTTCGCGAACTGCAATGGCGTGGTAGAAAATTGACAACCAGTCGCCAAAGAAAACGGAGTGCAACACAATGGGCGCAGCCTTGAAGAGATTGAGTTTGAAGCCCGGTTGGTCTTCTTTGTCGGTGCCAGCAATGCCAATGACGGGCACTTGTTCGAAGCCAGCATCGACAATGGCTTTACGGATTAGCGAAGGGTAGTTGGTGGCGCGACACTGACCGAGTTGAGTTACAGCTACGGCAGTCTTGTCGAGGTCGTACTTGCCCGACTGAAGAGCCTTTATGAAGTCGCCAACGATGAGCGTGGCTGGGTAGCAGACTTCGTTGTTTGAGTATTTGAGTCCGAGGTCGTTGCTCTCGGCATCGCCCATGGGTAGGCTGATGACGTTGTAGCCGACAGTCTTGAAAGCAGCACCAAGCAGCGGAGAGATGTACTCCGTAAAGTAGGGAGCCAAAATGGTGCGAAGCTTTTTATCTTCGTCGAAGAACTTGCGAGGACGAACAAAGGGCTTGACGTCTTTCTGTTCGTGAGTGCCAAACTTGAGGCTTTCGATGAGAGAGCGGACGCGCAACTTCATAGAGCCTACGTTGTTTATGTCGTCAATTTTCAACAAAGTAAGGCTCTTATTGTGTCGATTCATTATGCTACGCGCTTCGTCGGTAAAGAAAGCATCGGGTCCGCAACCGAAAGAAGTTGTCTCGACAAAGTGTACGTTAGCGCCTTGTCGTGCAGCCCACTGAGCAGAGTTGAGTATGCGATTGACAAATGTCCACTGCTTCAGGATGAAGGTTTCTTTTTCTGAAATGCTACTTCCACGGACAATCTCTTCGGTGATGACATCGACACCGAGTTTGGTTATCATTTCAGAGACTTTGTGCTGAATGAGTGGGTCGGTATGATAGGGACGTCCGGCGAGCAGAATGACGATACGCTTTGCCTTTATGGCATCTTCGTAGGCCTTTTTGTTGAGGTTTCGCAGGTTTTCGCCAAAATTTCGATACTCTTCAATTGCAGCTGCATGAGCTTTTTTGACGGTGTCTTTGCTTATCTGCTTACTATCGATCCACGGCTTCATGTAGGCAAGTAGTTGCTTGAGCAGAAGCTTATGGTCTTTGAAAGATATGACAGGAGAGTCGACAAGCTTCTGCGTCTTGATGACCGAAGCGACGACTTCGGGATAGCCAATGATGACGGGGCAGTTGTAGCTGTTGGTTACGGTCTTATCTTCGACAGCTTCGTAGACGACACGAGGGAAAAATATGCGGTCGACCGCCTCATTGTCTGCAAGCTCGTAGATGTGGCTATGCACGAGTTTGGCAGGGAAACAGATGTTGTCGCTCATGACGGAGTGAACACTCTTCTCGTACTTGATGTAGGTAGAAGGGCGCGAAAGGACCACGCGTACGCCACAACGGACAAAGAATGTGTGCCAGAAAGGGAACTCCTCGTACATATTGAGTGCACGCGGAATGCCGATGGTAAAAATGGGATTGGGCGTAAGCTTTTCGGGGTCGGCAGCACGGTCGAAGAGTTCGTGATATTTGCGGTCGCTCATGTCGACACCGCTCTGCTTGGCCGACGAGCCGTTGGTGAATATTTTTTCACACTTGTTGCCCGAATAGTACGTGCCTCCGTTTTTGAACTTGTATTGCGTTATTTGACACTGGTTTTCACAACCTTTGCAACCGAGTGTCTTTTGTTCAAAACCAGCAGATGTTAGGAACTGTTCGAGAGGACGTGTGGCTGCATTTTCGCTTACCATGCGACGGCTGTGTAGGGCACAGCCATAGGCTCCCATAAGTTCGGGGACATTGTTACAATAGACCTTTTTGCCTGTTAGGTTTTCAAAGGCTTTGACAATGGAG
>CALAVC010000099.1 GCA_937892095.1 uncultured Bacteroidales bacterium
GCAGTGGTATATACAATATTTTAAATATTATTTCTTGCGCTTGGCGGGGATAGCCTACGACGAAGATAAACTTGAAGCAGACTTTGCGAAGTTGATAAGTTATTTGTCGGAAGCGAACTCGAAATATTTTCTTTATCGCGACTTTCAGAGTCGGAACATTATGCTCGACGAAGAGCTAAATCCTTGGTTTATAGACTTTCAGGGTGGTCGGCAGGGGGCACGTCAATATGATGTGGCAAGTTTGCTCTACGATGCAAAAGCAGATATTCCATCTTCGGTGCGTAACGAGTTGCTGACATCGTATGTTATGCACTTGAAACAAAACGAGGTGGAGAGTTTTTCGAGATACTATTATGGCTTTTGCCTTATGCGCATTATGCAGGCAATGGGTGCTTACGGATTTAGAGGTTATTTTGAGCGCAAAGAACACTTTTTGAAGAGCATCCCTTTTGCGCAAGACAACTTGCGTGAGATTGTTGGCAAAAATTTCCCAAACATAGGAGCAGACTACCTAAAGAAAGTGTTAACCGAAGTCGCAGAATCGTCTACGCTCCGTTCGCTTGGTTGCGAAAGAAAACGATTGTGTGTACATGTAGGCTCATTTTCTTATAAGCACGGCATACCTGTAGACACGAGTGGTAATGGTGGCGGACACGTATTCGACTGTCGCGCGTTGCCAAATCCGGGACGTTATGAAGAGTATAAACATAGCACAGGACGCGACTCTGACGTGCGAAGTTTCTTTGCAGAGCATAGTCAGGAAATGAGTGCATTTCTTGATGGTGTAAAGGCGATTGTCGGCATGAGTGTCGACAATTACATAGAACGTGGTTTTGCTAATTTGATGGTCAGCTTTGGTTGTACAGGAGGTCAGCATAGGTCGGTATATTGTGCGGAGATGACGGCAAATTGGCTTTCGGAGAAATATCCTGAAATAGAAGTTGAACTTTTTCATCATGAACAGACGCAGCTAAACAAGAAATGAACGGAATGATTTTCGCTGCTGGTCTTGGCACTCGGTTACGTCCGCTGACGGCAGAAAAACCCAAGGCACTTGTTGAGGTGTGTGGACAGACTTTGCTCAGTAGGGCAATAGGTCATTTGGTCGGAAGCAACATAAAAAATATTGTTGTCAACGTACATCACTTTGCCGATATGATAATAGACTATGTCGAGACGAATCGTTGGCAATGGGATTGTGACATCATCATAAGCGATGAGCGTGAACAATTGATGGATACTGGTGGCGGACTGCGTAAGACCTTGTCGCTATGGGCAAATGCAGACGATATTGTCGTGTGTAATGCCGATGTTGTTTGTAATGTCGACTTGTGCCAAATGATTGAGGTACATAGGTCAAAGAGCTCTGATGCAACACTACTTGTTAGCGGGCGAAAATCGTCTCGTGCGCTACTGTGGACGACAGATGGTCATCTTGCGGGTTGGCGCAACTTTTCGTCGGGTGAAGAGTAACTTGTTGGTCGTGCGGATATGGTTACGCCACTTGCATTTAACGGTTTTCATGTAGTTCGACAAGATTTAGTATGGCAAATGCCTTCTGATGTGCCATTTCCAATAATAGACGAATATTTGCGTTTGGCAAAGAATAATTCAATAATGTGTTATCAGTCAACTGGTTATCATTGGTTTGATGTCGGGACTATTGAAAAACTAAAAGTTGCCGAAGAATATTTATGCGCTTTGTAATTTTGCTTGTGTGGCTACTGGTGATGGCCACAAATGTTGCTGCACAAAAAGATCCGTTATATAATTTTCCGCTGAAAATTAACTATCGGATTAGTGGTGCCTATGCCGAATTGCGAGGCAATCATTATCATGCTGGGCTGGACATGTCGACTATGGGCGTTGAAAATGTCGAAGTGCATGCTGCGGAGAAAGGGTGGGTGAGTCGTGTCAAGGTTAGTCCGTATGGCTATGGACGTGCGTTGTATATAGACCATCCTGATGGACACACGACAGTCTACGGGCACTTAAATGGTTTTGCAAGCAAGATTGACGAATTCGTGCGCAAGGTGCAGTATGCCACCGAGAGTTTTGATGTTGACACGTTGCTTTCTGCAGGACAGATAGTGGTGGAGCGTGATGAGGTGGTGGCTCTTAGTGGCAATACGGGTGGGTCTGGTGGTCCGCATTTGCATTTTGAGGTGCGCGACACCCAAAGTGAAGAACCTCTTAATCCGCTACGTTTCTTGCCCCCCATAAAAGATGACGTAGCGCCAGTCCTTTACGGTATAAAGGTATATGCTTTGGGCGAGAAATCACAAGTAGACGATTGTACGACCGACAAATATTTTGCCACAAATGTGGCACGTGATAGACGTATAAATGTGTTTGGTGAGATAGGTTTAGGGTTGCATTGCACAGACTATATTGGGCAGAATAGTCGTCCGTGTGGCGTGGTATGCATTGAACTATACGACAACGAAAAACTTGTGTTCAAATCGTCAGTTGAGCATTTTAGTTTCGAGACGAATAGACACGTCAATTCGCACATAGACTATGCTGAGCGTAGGCGTACAAAGCGTTTTGTGCAAAAGAGTTTTGTTGAGCCTGGCAACAAATTGCCAATATATTCCAATGTCTGCACACCAATAAGAATATCAGATGGCGAAGTGCATAAAATGCTCTACGTGGCAAAAGACTTTGCAGGCAATAGGGCCACATTGTCTTTTACACTTGTGGGTAAAAAAAATCTCGCGATAAAAGACAAGAGCAGTCTCGATGGGGAGTTTGTCGATTGGCAACGCACGTGGGTGAAGGATACATTGGGTATAGAGATTCTTATGCCACATCATAGTCTGTTCGATAATACGTGTATTGCCGTAGAAAAGATAGGCGAAGCAATTGCCGTTGGTAATCCCGACGTTCCCTTTGCAAAGGCTATGTCGTTGACCATGAATGTGCCGAATAAATGGTTGCGAAGAGCAAGTCAGGTATATATCGGATGTCTTAACGAAAAGGGTGTCGGTGCTTACTTGACAAGCTCTGTTGAAGCCGACACTGCCACATGCAAAGGAGCAATGCTGGTGAAAGGGCTTGCAACAACATTTGGTCGATTTGCTGTATGTATAGACAGCATTGCACCTACAATAAGGATTCGCAATAAAGCAACAACCTTAAAGCCCAACAACTTGATTATGATAGGCGTTGCAGACGATGTGAGTGGGATTAGCCACTATGACGTGCGAATTGATGGGCGCTGGGAAGTGTTTGAGTATGACTACAAAAAGGCACGTCTAATTGCCACTCCTGCATATTTGGGCTTGAACTCAGGGCGTCATCACCTTGTGGCTACGGTTACTGATGCGTGCGGTAATAGTAGGATTTTGGAGTGGGATTTTACTCTTGCGAAATAGTCTCGTTGTTGGTGTTTGTCACTTCCACCGATAGCCATTCGTCTACAAGTCGCTGACCATTGACAACAAATTTGTATGCATCAATCAGATTTAAAATGGGAACCATAATCAGCAAATTTCGTAAGAATGTGGCTCTCCACGAGGCAACGCTATTGGTCTGTTTGTAGCGTACTCGCAGTCCAAAAATCCTCTTGCCAAAACTCTGACCGCCAAATAGTATAGGGTTGTCGCGCAAGAGAAAATATGTGGCAGCAATGACGTAGCCAATCGTATTTGGAAAGACTGCCAGTGCAGCACACATTATTATGTCTACTAAAAAAGCAACCTCACGTTCCAAACGTGGGTTGCTTATTATGCCGTATAGTATGTCTCGTATGTTCGACATTCTTGACATTTATTTTTTGCGCATTACGATGTTGATAGGCACACCAGTGAAGTCCCAATTTTTGCGGATTAGGTTTTCGAGGAAGCGTTTATACTGGTCTCGCACGTATTGCGGCAAGTTGCAAAAGAAAGCAAAGGTGGGCGAATTTGCTGGCAATTGAGTTACGTATTTTATCTTGACAAACTTGCCTTTTATTGAGGGTGGCGGATAGTTTGCGATGGTGGGTAGCAACACTTCGTTAAGTTGCGAAGTGCCAACCTTTCGATGCGAATTGTCGAAGACGTGCATAGCTTCTTCGAGTACCTTGTGTATGCGTTGCTTGCTTGGTACCGAAGTAAATATGATTGGTATGTCTGTATAGGGTGCAAAACTGCTTTTGACAGCTTCTTCCCATTTTTTCATTGTGTTGTTGTCTTTGCTTACAAGGTCCCACTTGTTCACCACGACTACTATGCCCTTGTTGTTGCGTTCGATAAGACCAAAAATTTTTTTGTCTTGCGCTTCGAGTCCACGGCTCGCATCAATGAGCAGAATGCACACATCGGCTGTTTCGATAGACTTGACGCTACGCATTGTAGAGTAAAACTCAAGGTCGTCTTTTTCTTTGCTACGCTTGCGCAGACCAGCTGTGTCGACCAAATAAAAGTCTTTGCCAAACTTGTTGTAGCGCGTTAGAATAGAGTCGCGTGTAGTGCCAGCTATATCTGTTACAATGTTTCTTTCTTCGCCTACAAATGCATTGAGCAACGAGGATTTGCCTGCATTGGGGCGACCAACAATAGCAAACTTTGGTAGCGAGTCGTCTATGTCGCTCTGAACGTCATCGGGCAATAGCTCAAGCACGCGGTCGAGCAAGTCGCCTGTGCCAGATCCGCTTGCTGCACTTATGGGGAATATCTCGCCCAATCCGAAGCTATGAAAGTCATGTATGTAGGCCATC
Organism: uncultured Bacteroidales bacterium; assembly: GCA_937892095.1. GTDB lineage: Bacteria > Bacteroidota > Bacteroidia > Bacteroidales > Marinilabiliaceae > W3P20-009. The sequence continues at coordinate 4,703 of CALAVC010000099.1, forward strand.
TTGTCGTACGTGTCGACCTTGTTGGCCACCACGACTACTGGTTTTCGTGAGCGTCTTAAGATGTCGGCTACCACATCGTCATAATCTGTAACTCCATTTTTAGTGTCGACGACAAAAAGAATCACTGCCGCCTCTTCTATGGCCAATACAACTTGTTTGCGTATCTCGGCCTCAAAAATATCATCGGTGTTGGAGGCATAACCGCCCGTATCGATAATGGAAAATTCTTTGCCATTCCAAACTACTTTACCATATTGACGATCGCGAGTAACGCCAGACGCTTCGTCTACTATGGCTTGACGCGATTCTGTTAGGCGATTGAAAAGTGTCGACTTGCCCACATTGGGTCGTCCGACTATGGCTACTATATTTCCCATTAGATGTATAATTATTACGTGTAAAAAGTTTACAAAATTGACAAAAAAGACCGAGACTTGAAAAGTTAAGGTGTGAAGATTGCAAATTTGTTTGCTGTAAGCCCCATAATATGCCCTCAGAAAACTCTAATTGTGTTAAAATTAGTAATTTAGCTATTCCTATTTATTCATCGTAAATGATTGTCTTTCCAC
>CALAVC010000100.1 GCA_937892095.1 uncultured Bacteroidales bacterium
CGGTGTTGGCAAATCCGTCCATATTGTCGTACTCGGGCTCGTACGATGCGAGTGTCCAATAGAGGCGCGGGTCGGGGTTGCCGTTGGTCTGCTTCTGGCTCTTGAATGTCTGGTATAGCCATGGCTGTGCGCCAAGGTCGTTCCAGCCACCTGCATCGGCGTTGGCAAATACTGTTTCGATGGCCTGACCTTGTGTTGCACTCTTTGAGTTGTTGACTGGTCCCCATTCCATATCCGAACCACCAATGCCATAGTCGAGGAACTGCACCTCGAAGAGCGATTCGTCGTTGTTCTCGCCCGACTGTGAGCGGAAGTTGTCGCCGTAGTCGTCCATGAGCTTGTATGAACCGTATTTCTGGTTGCCGCCGTCTGCCGAGCTCAGAATATCCTTGAGCACGGGAAGGGCATCGCTGAACTTGTGGCGGAACATGAGAGTTCTTGCGTAGTAGCCAGCAGCAGCGCCGCAGGTTGCGCGGCCTTGAGCCCATTCGCCACCTTCATCGCGTGAAGGAAGAATTGCCATAGCTTCGCTTAAGTCAGCCTCGGCCTGATCAAGAACCTCAGATTGCGGTTTTGTTTCCATATACAAACCTTCGAAAGATCCATAATCTTCATAGTTTGTAGAGAATGGAACGTCCTGATAGAATGTAGCAAGTTCATACAAAGCAAGACCTCGGATAAACAGTGCTTGTCCTTTTATTTGCTTGTATTGGTCGTTAGAAGGGTCGAGACCTATTTTGTCTATCTTATAAAGAGCATAATTACATGTATTTATGGTATAAGACCACATATAAAGAGGCGAAGTTTGCTCGTCCCAGCCTGCCTGTGGCGAGTTGAGCCTATCAAAACGGCTCCACCATTCGTTGGAGTTGTATGCGCCCACCTCGTCGCCGCCAGCCACTTCTTCGAGGTATCCAAGTCGCGCAAATGTGCCGTCTATGCGGATGTGGTTGTAGCAAGCTATAATCACCTTCTCCAAGTCCGATGCAGTATTTCCAAATTCTGCAGTTGTCTGTTGGTTGACATTCACTACGTCAAGTTCGTCTTCGCACGAAGCAAAACCGATAGTAAGCATCAATCCAAGACTGGCATATATCAATTTACTTTTCTTCATGATAATTTCTTATTTAAGATGTTTTCTTATTTATAATATTTCTAACAATTAGAATGTAACCTTAAGTCCGAACATAACTGTTTTAGGCGTAGGGAACGAGCAATAGTTGTAGCCCGGAGTCCAAATACCTGGAGCATAGTCAACATTGTAGCCCTGATATTTGGTTATGGTAGCAATGTTTTGTGTCGATATGTATGCTCTTACATTTGAGACAAAGCCATTGAACCATTCATCGTTAAAGTTGTAGCCGAGTTCTATGTTGGCAATCTTCCAGTAGTTGGCATTCTGAATTTTACGTTTGGAGAAGAGGTCGTTCCAAGCCATTGAGGCATTATTGGTATAGTAAACGTTGGCATAGCCATTGCTGATCACTTTCGGGTCTCTGTTGCCAGGGCCATAGCAGCTCGTCATCTGGTCGTAGATAGCATCTTGCACTTTGAACCCGAGAGCACCATAAGTAGAAATTGACAGATCCCAACCTTTGTATTCTACCCTACCTCCAATACCGAAGTTCATTGACGGCATGCCAGAGCCAAGATCGCTACGGTCGGCATCGGTAATCTGTCCATCGCCGTTGAGGTCGTTGTACCAGCAGTCGCCAACCATCGCGCCAGCCTGATACTCATCATGACCATTGGCCTGAGCGTAGGCGTTCAGCTCATTGAGCTGGTCCTGACTCTTGATGATGCCGCCGTAGTTATAACCATAGAAGCGACCAAGCTCGTCACCCACATTAGTCATATAGTTACCAGTAAGATAGTAGTCGTTGCCGAAGCCAAGTGAGTTGACTTTATTCTTGAGTGTTGAAGCATTTACCGTAACTTCCCATTTAATAGGACGTTTGCTGTTGCGGTACGTAGCACTCCATTCAAACCCCGAGTTTTCCATCTCGGCAGCGTTCATTGTAACCGTTTCATTTGTTACACCAGCTGTGATAGGCACTGCCACTCCGTAGAGAAGGTCTTCGCTGACGTTCTTGTAATATTCAAAAGTAAATTCGAGTGAATTCATGAACATTCCCAAATCGAGACCAATACTTGTTGATTTTTTCTTCTCCCATGCAATAGAGGTATTTACAAACGAGGAAACGGCCGAACCCGAGACAATATTACCGCCGAAAGAATACTTAAAGTTGTCGCTGCCCATAGTCTCCATGTATTGATATTCACCAATGTTCTCGTTACCGAGCACACCATAGCTGCCACGGATTTTGAAAAGGTTGATAATATTATCGTCAACAGGGAAGAACTCTTCACGGTCAAGACGCCAACCTACTGAAACAGAAGGAAACCAGCCCCAACGGTAGTCGCTCGAGAGTCGGCTCGAACCATCGCGCCGTACGGTAGCCGAGATGAGATATTTCTGGTCGAAGTCGTAGTTCAATCGACCAATATATGAGGCAAGGCGATGTTCCGACTCGTATGATGTCGCATCGCGGTTTGTTGCTTGCGAAATCTGTAAATAATAAGGCGCATTATAGCCATAGCCCCATGCTGCTACAGTATGATACTTCTCAGCCTCATAGGTCTGACCAATAACGGCACTTATGTGATGCATATCTGCTATTGTTCCTTCATAGTTAAGAGTATTCTCTATAAGAGCATCGGTGTACTGACGATAGCCCTGATCAAGACGTGAGTCAGCTACCGCATGTGTCAGTTTGGAAGACTGATACCACGATGGCAACCAAACAAAATCTTTGCAATATGTCTTGCTATACGAAAGGTTGATATTGTACGACAACTTATGATCCGGATTCTTCAAACGTACCATGTCCAAAAGGTCAACAGAGGCATTGGCCGTACCAACAACACGGTCTACCTGATACTTGCGCTCAATAATATTGTTGAGTACCAGAGGGTTCGACTGAGCAATGTCGCCATGAATGGTAGCGTCGTACACACCATATCCGTATGCGTCGTATGGAATTGCCGAAGCTCCGTTCTCGCGATTGTCTATTACCCATGTTGATTCGTCGTAAGCCTTGATGGTTGGTTGCATAACAAGTATTGATGACATAAAGTTGCCTTGGTTGGCATTCAAACCTTGAATATACTCGTTGCCATTACCAATTGACATATTGTTTTGGTCAGAGTGAGAATAAACAAAACCGGTACGGAACTTGATAAATTTGACATCCATAGTATTGTTTATACGTGCCGTATATCGCGTATAGTTAGGTCCTGTACCTTCAACGCAGCCTTTCTGATCAAAGTAGTCGAGACCTATATTATAGGTAGAATTCTCGCTACCTCCTGAAAGACTTACATTGTGATTCTGACGGATACCTGTTTTGAACACCTCGTCGAACCAATCGGTATTGACATAGTTCTCTGGCAGAAGAAAATAATCTGACGACTCAGGATCGTAGCCCGAAGGAAGCTTGTAGCCCGAATTGGCTGCTGCTGTTTGTATATATTCAACAAACTGGTTTGTCTCCATCACATCGAATACGTTTTTATTCACCCAATCAACTCCTACATAACCCGAATAATCAACTTTGAGTGGCTGATTTTTCTTACCATTCTTTGTAGTGATGATAACCACGCCATTACCTGCACGCGATCCATAAATTGCAGCCGCCGATGCATCTTTTAGCACTTGAATGGTCTCAATATCGTTTGGCGAGAAGTCGCGAATGCTTGTTCCCATTGGCACTCCATCAATAACGTACAGAGGACTTGAGTCGCCAAACGTTGATACACCACGTATGCGCACATTAGGGTCGGCGCCCGGCTGACCGTCGGATGTAATCTGCACGCCGGCAATCTTACCTTCAAGCATTGTTGAGATGTTGGAGTTCGATACCTTCTTCATCTCCTGCGCGTCGACAACGGCAACCGAACCGGTCAGGTCAACCTTACGCTGTGTACCATAACCAATTACGACAACATCCTCAAGTGTTACCAAATCGGCACTGAGCGACATGTTGATAGTTGTCTGTCCGGCCAACTGAATCTCCTCGGTAATATATCCTACCGACGAGAGTTGCAGCACATCGCCATCGCTGGCTTTAATAGAGAATGAACCGTTGCCGTCGGTTACAGTTCCGATTGTGGTCCCCTTAATTATCACGTTGACACCCGGCAATGGCGTATTGTCGGAAGCGTCGGTCACCTTTCCGGTGATGGTTGTCTGTGCATTGGCCAGCGGCGCAAATGCAAGAAATCCCATTAAAACAAAAATTGCTCTTTTCATAAAATGAAGTTTTTAAGTCTGAATTGTTGTTGTGTGTGTTGCAAAGGTTTAAATTGTTAATGTCTAAAATAGTTCTCGAACTTTGATGTGTAAAACTAATTTGCAACAACGTTTGCATTAGTGGACAAATAGCCTCAATAAGTGGATTTTAAAACCACAGTCTGCAAAATCTTATCCGATTCAAAACTACTGTATTTCAATGCTTTGTGCATCATAAATGTCGATTTTACTATTGTCCACTCCCCTTGGTGTAAGGCAGGGGTAGGGCGTAATTTGTAAGCTACAGGGTAAAGTGGTTGGTTGCAAGTTATAAGTCGTTAGTTATAAGTTATAAGTCGTTAGTTATAAGGGGGTATCTATGCAGAATACAAAAGGGGTAAAGCATAAGAGACTGACAATTGATGCGTTACGTCCAACGTATCTATTTCTAAACATCTGCCCTATCAAACATTTAAACTTAGGGCACAAGGCATAAGCGGTTTACAACTGTCAATAAAAAAGAAGAGAGAAAAAACCGTGATGGTAATTTTCTCTCTTCCCCCCTAAAAAACCTACTTATTTAACCCTACTTAACGTTTTCTATTTTTTTGCCCCATATTGCAAATCCTTCATTGTCTATTCCGCTGAACAGCAAGATCGGAA
>CALAVC010000101.1 GCA_937892095.1 uncultured Bacteroidales bacterium
GTATAATCACTTGCGAAACTTCACCCCAAACCTCGCTGGTACCGTAGCGGCCGTCAAAGCACAACGCACAGCCATTGCAAAAGCTATTGCCAGTGGTATGACGCAAGAAGAAGCCGAAGCCTATGTGGCTGCCAATACAGATGCGAACGCTGTCTCAATGTATTCGCTCTATACCACTTCGCCAATCGAATATCAAGATGCCAACCTTGTCTTCCCTTGGCCTCATCTTGCTCGCAAGAACATCGGACTTAACGGTTACGTCTCTCTCACCCCCAACCCCAATGTGCGAGTCGATCTCACTGGTGGCTATTCGCAGGCGTTTGTCAATAACACCACTCTTGTTGAATGCCCCTATTCGTTCAATACTCGCACCTATAAAGAGGGCTATGCAAATGTCGATGCCCACATCCACGACCTTCACTTGCAAGCCAACTATGCTGCTGGTCCTGCCGACTATTCCTATGGTCGCCCAGGTCTCAAAGTCAAAAGCCAACGCATATTCGCCACTGCCGAGTACGACATCAATATTGGAGATCGCGACACGTGGGGTAGTCTCTCCATTCGTCCTGGCGTCAACTATCAGCATGTCTACTACGAAGACGAAAAACCAACATTCGACTATGGCAATGGTGTTGGCGCAACAGCATTTGGCGACTCTACTAATGTCTATGGCACCTACGACCTCGGTGTTAAGACGCTTTCAGGCTTTATGAACGACGATTGCAAGCTCACCAGCATTGCTCCTGCTCTACGTCTCGACTACAAGAAAGGCGATTTCCGTGCCATTCTCGCTGTCCGATCCGACAAGACCAATATCCCCGACAAGTGGAACACCACCGCACAGGCTGCTCTCTCCTACAAGTTCAACGACCACAACTTCCTCCGTTTGGTCTATGGTCGTGGTATGCGTTCTGCCAACATTGTTTCTGCAGGAGCTCGCTACCTTTGGCTACGTGAAGGCATGGGGCAACCCAGCTCCATACAATTTGATGTCAACAAAGATGCCGACATCATGAACATCAACAACTTCGAAATCGGCTATCGCTTCCAGCCCAATCAGAAAGTCCTTGTCGATGCTGAAGTATTCTACTCAAGGAGCAAAGACTATGGTGCCATGCAAGCTTCTTCCTCCGAAATGGTTTTCATTGGTTCTGGCATTGTTGGGCTTGCAGGTCTTCTCGATGGTTTCAAAGACCGTGAGTGGGCAGCCATCAATAGTGGCATGTCGTTTGGTATGTCATACGCTATGCAAAACTATATCAAGACTCGCACCTACACTAAGTACGACAATATGCCCTTTGAGGTCAGTCAATTCGGTCTCGGTGTAAACATCGACTGGATTATTTCTCCAAAACTTATAGCCAAGGTCAATGCTAACCTCCAGCGTACTATTATCGACAACTACTATGCCTACAACCAAGTTGAAGAAATAGCTTCGCAAATTAGTACTTGTGCAAGTCAAATGTCTCCTGCATTCACCGATCTTGTTTGTGCTGTTCTCGGTCGTCATAATATGTCTGGTGGGGCGGAGCCAGAGAAATACGAAACCACTCGTTCTCTCGCAGATTTTATGAATGTCATCACGCAATCTTCTGATGCTTCTTCCCTCCCTGCTAACACGTTTACCAAAGAGCAACTTGCCAGTCTTCGCGACCTGTGGTTTGCAGGCAACGACGAAGCCACTATCGACGGTACGACCTACAAAAATATTTTGGCTCTCTACTATGGCATGAAATACGGCATCCGTATCCACGAAAGCAACTATGGTTCCGAAGTTGTCATGGGTAATTCCGAAAAAATTGACTATCCTCTCGAAGACGGACACGTCCACAAGGCCACACCAACCGTCTACGGCATGGTTGGTCTCATTGCCAAGCCCATCAAACAACTCAACTTCGCTGCCTATGGCAACTTCATCGGCAAGCGTGCCTATCAAACAATGTACGGCTACGACGAACTCGACCCACGTTTCACCGTCAACCTCAAAGTAGGCTACAAGCCCTCCGACGAAATCGAAATATTCTTCAATGGCAACAATCTCTTCAATTCCCAAAAACAAGAGTTTGTCTACTCCGATGAAGTCGGTGGCATCTACACCGTCGGTGTCAACTTCTCTTTCTAAAACAATATTACATACACAAATTCATATACCACTATTCACTGTTTATCTCAAAAATCATCTGCGACGCGATGTCGTAGGTGATTTTTGCTTTTTTCTTTCTTATGTCCTAACTTCGTGTGTCTACTTTCCTACTCGTCCAATGGCTACAATCAATGTCTATAAGTGTTATTTCGAGGCTCAATGTACTTTTGCTGGTGTCCCGCGTCGTGCAGCGCAAGTTTGTCTCGTTGCCGACTCCGAAAATGGGCTTATAAAATACACGCTTCTTGTCAACTTCTTCCCTCACACTGCTCCCGACGATTTCACCATCTCCTACGATGCCCTTGCACAACAAACCCTTTATGAAGCTTCGGGACGACGTAGCCGAAAGCGCGAAGAAACACTACTACAAAGCCTACAAAACTCTGCCAACCTATTAGTCGATACTCTATCTGCCACAATATATTGGGACAAACCTCTAATCGAACCTCAAAGAGCATGACCAACATTCGCAAACTTCCACTCATTCAACACACCGATAGTGGCAACTTCTTTGTCATGGCTGGTCCTTGTGTCGTCGAAGACGAAAGCACAACACTCCTCATAGCCAACCGACTCGCCACTATTTGCGACAACCTTTGCATACCGTTTATCTTCAAGGGCTCATATCGCAAGGCCAATCGTTCTCGCTTAGACTCTTTTTCGGGCATAGGCGACGAGAAAGCTCTTAAAATACTCTCGCGTGTCCGCACCGAAGTTGGTGTCCCTGTCATCACCGACTTCCACTCAGCCCCCGAAGCCCAGCTCGCTGCGCAATACGTCGATGTCCTTCAAGTCCCTGCATTCCTCTGCCGACAAACAGACATTCTCGTTGCTGCTGCCCACACTGGCAAGTTCGTCAACATAAAAAAAGGTCAATTCCTTTCTCCCGAATCCATGCGTTTCGCTGTCCAGAAAGTTATCGATAGCGGCAACCCCAACGTCTTCATAACCGACCGCGGCACCATGATGGGCTACTACGACCTCGTCGTCGACTATCGCGGACTACCCCTTATGCAACAGTTCGCTCCTGTCGTTCTCGACATTACTCACTCTCTCCAACAACCCAACCAAGCCTCTGGCATAACGGGCGGCAAACCCGCTCTCATCGAGACCATTGCGCGCGCTGGCGTGGCTGTCGGTGTCGATGGTCTCTTCTTCGAGACTCACCCCGACCCCTCCGTCTCCAAGTCCGATGGTGCCAACATGCTCTGTCTCGACCTCGTCGAGCCTATGCTCCGCCGTCTGATTGCTCTCCGCAGTGTCGTCGCCTCTTTCTAATTTCCCCAATGGCTCGCCTGTCCTTTTCCCTTTCGCTCTTGCTGGTCCTCCTATCCGCCTGCTCTACCACGACGGCTCCCACAGAGTCTTTCGTCTCGTCCGTTAGCCTCTCTTCTCCCGTTTCCGATGGCTCGGCTCAGCTAAAAACGTTTGCTTTCGACTCCGCCGCCAAGTTTATACAAGTCCCCACGTCCGGCACCCTCTTTTCCTCCGAAGTGCGTGTGGCAACCTATGCCAACAAAAAGCTTTTTTTTATTGCCGAACAGGGGTGCGCCACCCTCGATTTCAATTCCGAACGCGTCTCCAACACTCCTCTCAACGACCTTCTGCAAGCTTTCAATGTCAGTCTTCGTGCTCTTATCGAATGCTCTGCACAAGCCTACGACTCCGTAGCCCACGTCGTCAACATCTCCGACGAAGATCGCAACATTGCTCTTCTCACTCTTGTCAAAAATGCTCGCCAAAAGCGTTTGGAGCTCGCGCGCCCCTTGCTCTCTGCCCACCCTCACGATGCCCTTGGGCAATATGTCTTCTGGCGTGCAATAATTCAAGACTCTTCGCTCCCAACCGACGAATTAGATGCTCTTATCAACTCTGCCGACCCCAATCTTCTCGCTTTCCCTCCAACGTGCATTGCTGTCCGTCGCCACCGCAATGCGTTGCAAACTTCTGTTGGTCGACCATTGGCTGACCTTAGCCTACGCCCTACGCCCGATTCGCTCACGTCCCTTTCTCACCTCGTCTGGCCTCACCACCTCACTCTCCTGCACGTTTTCGACCCCTACAACCCACACACACCAGCCGACTTTAACACCCTTGACGCTCTCCACAATGCGTTCCCCTCTCTCAACATTATTAGTCTCTGTCAGTTCGCCAACTCCGACATAACTCATCGTCTTTCTCAAAAATTCAGTCCATCGTGGTTCATAATCAACGACTCTGCCGCTGTCACCACCCATGTCTACGGACTCTCACAGCTGCCTACTTTCTTCATCATAAAGGACAGCACTATCGTCGAACGCAACATTGCCTCCAATGCTCTTATGCACTGGTTCTTAGCCGAAAAAAATGAACTTCGTACGAAATAATATTCTTATCCTCCTGTTCGTTGTCGTTCTTTCGGCTTGCTCCGACGACGACACGCCCACCAACGGCTCTCCCGACTCCCTAACCCCCTCTAGTTTCCTGTTCTCTGGGGCACGACTCTCAAAAATAGCCGATCGCACGACCTCCGAAGTTGCCTACGTCTTCGACTACGACAACACTGGCATGTTGTCCTCCATTCAGAGCCCCTCGCTCGTCTACGATGTATCGCCGTCGCCCTTTACTCTCGCCTACACCTCTCGCGCAGGCCTCTATTCCGATCGTTGGAACTCTTTTCGTTTCAATGCCGACGGACAAATCAGCCAATGTCATCACCTGATTTCCTCTTCCGACGGTAGCTCTTGCGACATTGCTTTTTCTCTCAACTACCAAGGTCGACACCTGCTCTCCGTCTATGCCTCTGGCACAGGTTTCGCCACCGACGACTCCAATCGGCTCGTCGCGTGGTCATACAACCAGTCCGTCACTCTCACTTGGCGCGATGGCAACATAACTTTGGTCTCCATGAGCGAATCCGAACAACTTGGCGGAACCACACTCAACGAACATAACTATTCTTACGACTTCACCTATGGTAGCACCGCCAACAACTCCCACCAATACACTCTCGCACAGTCCGACCCTCTTGGTCAACTGCAAGTTTTTGCCGTCCTCGGACTCCTCGGCGACGCTTCCGATCGTATCCCCACGTCTTGCAACATCGTCTACAAACGCAACGTCGTCAATGGTCAAGACCTTGGCTACGAGACTGAATCTATCCTACTTCGCGTCAGCCAAAATGCCAATAGTACAATCTCTTCCGAATCTTCTTCTGCCAACAACTGGCTCTACTCCTATCAATAAAAATTTTTAGGTTGGCATTCATCTTCGCACGTAAATCTTCACACGTGTTGCGTATGTACGAAACGCCTACTTTTTACCCTCTTCTTCGTCAGCAGACCTTCATCATACTAACACATTGTTACAATTTTTTCCCCAAATTGGGGTTGTAAGGTCTCTATTTGCACGTTTTTTTTTATTAACATTACAAGTTGATGTGCTTGGTGCAGTTTGGCAATGCTCTACGGTCTCGCTTCTGTAAGACATCAACACTAAAAAGTACAAATGGCTCAGCGAACTGTTTACTGTCAGTGGCGTGTTTGCTCATAAATAGTCGTTATGGGCGTTATTTTTTTTGTGCAAAATGAGTAGTAAATTCTTCAATAACTCTCCCAATAACACCCTATTTGAAAAATTCAAGGGTATCGCCAAGGGAATGCCCAATTTCCATTCCTTTCTTGCTGTTGTTGGTTATTTCCGTTCGTCGGGTTATTTCAAGTTGCGGAAAGAACTCTCTGGCGTACAAGACATAAAGATACTCGTCGGCATCAACGTAGATAGTATTTTCAGAAAACATAATCAAGCATTGTTGATGCTTGAGGGCGACGACGAAGCCAAAGAAATTTATACAAAGGACTTTATTCAAGATGTCAGGGATGCTCGCTATTCGTCCGATGTTGAAGATGGTATTCTTCAGCTGTGCGACGATATTGTTTTGGGCAAACTACAAATGCGCATTCATAAGTCCAAAAATCTTCACGCAAAGTTCTATTTATGTCTTCCACAAAATTTTAGTCCGAACACAGACGGCTGGGTACTAATGGGCTCGTCCAACATATCCGATTCGGGACTTGGCATTACACAACCCCCTCGCTACGAATTAAATGTTGCCATGAAGGACTATGACGATGTGGCCTATTGTAAGAATGAATTCGACAACCTATGGAATGAAGGTATTCCTATCACGGCAGAGGACATTGAACGCATTCGCAAAAAGACGCATCTGGAAGTTCTTCCTACGCCATACGAAATCTTTATAAAGGTTTTGATTGACGCTTTTGGCAATCAGGTAGAGGACGACTTTACGCTTGAGATGCCTCGTGGCTATATGCAGTTGAAATATCAAAACGACGCAGTTGTTCAAGGTTTTCAAATGCTCAAAGAGTACAATGGATTCTTCCTGGCCGATGTCGTAGGTACAGGTAAGACCATTGTAGCTGCCATGATTGCAAAGCGTTTTGTCGAAGAAAATGGTAAGAACACTAAGATTCTTGTCATATATCCTCCTGCCGTCAAAGAGAACTGGTGCGATATTTTCAAGGATTTTAGCCTTACTAAGTACACACAATTTGTTACAAACGGTAGTTTGAACAAAATAATCGAAGGAAGCGACAACTACTCTGGCCCAGAAGAGTTTGATCTTGTAATTGTCGACGAAGCCCACAACTTCCGTTCCGACACTTCAGGCAGATATGATGATTTACAACGTATTTGCAAGACTCCCCGCATAAACGAAGGCATGATTGAGGGAGTTCAGAAAAAGGTCATGTTGTTGTCCGCGACGCCGCTCAA
>CALAVC010000102.1 GCA_937892095.1 uncultured Bacteroidales bacterium
ATCATAAACCTATCGGACAAGTAAAGTACGCTTTATTCTAATTCAACCAACGGGTAGTGGACGACAAATAACAATCGCTCAACAGAAAACACTCTGCCTCGCTCGCAGGGTCAGTGTACCAACAAGAGCAGCGGATAGTCTTCTCAGACCATCCGCTGCTCTTGTTTCGTTATCGGCGATTCTCAATACAAATCGTCTGCCAACTCGTCTGCCATCTTCTCGAAATTCTTATACTGGCTTATCTCATACACACATACTGGGTCATTCTGACCTTGCTTCCACACAAAGAAGACTGCCGACACCGTACTACCCACACTCAGCGGTGCCAAGATGCATACAAATCGTGTCTGCTCACTTGGTTCCGCCAAGATAGTACAGTTATCAGCTTCATCTTTAAATTTATTCTGGAATTCTCGCCACTCATTCTCAAGGGTAGATGAGACGTAGCTCTTGTCCAACATAAGGGCAATCTTCGTTCCTGTCATGTCCACGCTCCTGCCCTGCACTCTCTTGAAGCCCATTCTTCCTCCCATTAGTTTACTGTCCGCCGAGTAGCCCGTCACCCTATATGCCGAGGCATCCACAGTCTTCACAGATTTCGCCTTAGCATTTGCTACGCCTTGGCTCCTGCCCTTGTCTGCTACTGCTCCCGCTACTTTTTCCACCTTCGCAACTTCCGTCGTCTTGTATACGAATATACTGCCATCTCCCGTCTGTAGCTTGACTACATTCGTCGCAAAATCTTCTTCAGCTATGTTAGACTTGATGGCACTACCATTTTTCAAACTCACCAAAAGCCGAGGCGTCTCGTCCGTCTCTTCCCTTTCTATCTTTTTTATCTCTGCGTTCTTCCAGACAAACGTACTACCATCAGACGTCTCTATTTTCGTACTGCCTGTACTCGTAAAATTATATTCAACCACGTTGCACTTGATGACGCTACCATTTTTCAGATATATCTTGTGCTCCGTTCCACCACTCTGTTGCTGTTTAGCCGTCTGCTGGTTTCGCGTCATAGTCGCAGACTGCTGGTTTGTTCCATTGCCCTGTCCACAGATGGTTGCCGCTCCCGATTTTGCACCACCCAAGACCGCATCTTCTGCCAAGTTTGTAATCTCGCGAGTGATGCCTATAAAACAGTTTCTGAAGTTATCGTCCACCCTGATTGATGCATTGCCCCTCGTAGGATTTATTCTGAAGACTACCTCTGTGTTACAAGTCTCTTTGCTGACCACTTCTATCCGACCTTCCAGACACATACCACCACTTTTTGAAGATGGACTAAAAGAAAACACTGTATTTGCTATGGCAAGTCCTGCCGAGCCAAAATCCAGTTTCTCTATGAAAATGTGCATCTCATGTGTCGCGTCATTGGGCTGAGAGAAATCGTTCATATGACGCCCATCTTCAGAATTTGCAACTATCACCCCATCATACCTTTGCAACCTACGAAACAAATCTCCCTGAACCCATCGGAAAATGGCTTGACCACTATAATCAAAGTCTCCACCCTTCTTCTCTTCAACATAGTCTGACAAGGGTATCGGTGCCACGCTTTCGTCAAGCGTCGTACGCTTATACACCACCACCTGCGCCTCGTCAAAGTGCACATATATCTCTGTGCGTATGGGCGTATTGAGTATGCCTGCGTTGCCACTTACCACTTCTACATTGTCTTTGACTTGGGCAACCAGATTACTAACACCAACCAATGCTAAAATGTAAAAAAAAACGTTTCATTTGTATATAGACAATTATTAATAATTAACTTCTTTTACCTGTTTTGAATTAAATTCTTGGGCGCAAGATAGCACAATTATCTGATTTTGAGTAACGAACTGTATGATTTTGGGAGATAAGGGATACTTAAGTGCTGACGTTCAGCAGAATTTGTTCGAGACAGCACATATCAGTCTCGAAGTCCCATATCGTCTCAACCAAGAATTGGCGACCACCGTCGTGGGCGTATAGGCGATTCAGGAAGCGAATCGAGACTGTTTTTTCACAACTTAACGATGGCTTCATGATGATACGCAACTATGCCAAACAGCCAGCGGGATTATTTACTCGCGTAGCTGTCAAAGTGGCAGCCTTCACCACAATGCAATATTTTAACTTCTTGAATCATAAACCTATCGGACAAGTTAAATACGCATTATTTTAATTCAACCAACGGGTATAGCGTGTTTATTTCTGTTTGTTCTGTTTAGTCCAAATGTCTGCTATTATACCATCGGCAAGTCCGTCTGCTGGTATTTCGATTTCGGCAACGTGCAACGCATCAGCAATAGTTAGAAAAATTTGTGCAGCTGGCACTATTACGTCTGCTCGGTCGGGCTTTAGCTTATAGCGCACCATGCGCTCTTCGACCGATAGTTGTGATAGTTCGGTGTGTAGTGTGCGCAGTTCGTCAACATTCATAGTGCGCTCAGTTGTGTCGCGTTCTGTTGCAAGTGCAAAGAGCTTGTTTATGTTCCCACCAGCTCCCACAAGTCTTATCTTTTTCTCTGTGGGTTGCCGACGCATACTAAGCCTACGATAAAGATCGTTCATATCTTCTGTAAGTGTTTTTTGCCATTCGGGAGCAACAACATTATTTATAATTCTAACAGTTCCGATTGGATAAGAATGTCGGCTAAGGGTCTGTCCATTGCTTATGAGACTAACCTCTGTGCTGCCACCACCAACATCAACATACACAAGTGTCCTATCTTGCGTTGGTCCGTTTAGTCCACACACTATTGTTGCCTCTTCTTCACCCGAAATGATTTCTATATTCAGACCAGTTATATTGCGTATGTTATCTATTATATCTCGTCCGTTTGTGGCTTCACGAAACGATGCTGTTGCGCACCCCCTAAAATTTACTTTTTCGACGTCGTAAAGATTGAGTACAATGGCGTAAGCCCTCATTAGGTCGAGGAGTTTTTGCTCTTTCTTATCAGAAATTTTGCCCGTAGTAAACACTTCCTGTCCCAACCGGAGAGGGACTCGCAGAAGAACATCTTTGCTAAACCGCCCTTGCACATCGTCTTCAAGCCTTTTGATTAGCAGACGAACTGCATTGGAGCCTATGTCTATTGCGCCATAGTGTGTATATGCCATAGTAAAGTTCTTTTTGTGGGTGGTTCATGCTATTGGTTTTTCTTCGTTTACTAAATTATCATTTTAAAACAAATGTCCGCTAAACTTTGCTCACAAAAGTGAGAATGTTTAGCGGACATATATGCTATGACAGCGGACTACAAACTCTTATAAATGGCATTTATACGATTGTAGTTGTCCATTATGTTTTTACTTGCTTCGGTAGCGTAGTAGATGTTACGAAGTTTTTCGTAGCACTGCTTCTTATATTCTACATTGTCGGTTAGGTTGACTGTCTTTTCAAATATAGGAGCAGCGAGTTTGTAGTACTCATCAGACTTGGCACTGAGAGCATCAGCTTTCTTTTGGTCGCGCCAAGCATCACCTGCTTCACGCTTGAAGTGATCGCCAAGGTCAGAATACGACCAAGCAAGGTAGTAGTTTGATGCAAAATCTTCGGGGGCAAGTTCTACAGCCTTCTTGTAGTCGTCAATGGCAGCAACGAGGTCTTTTTTGCTAAGCAACGTACCACGTGCACGATAGTAGGGTGCAAAAGTGGGGTTCTTTTTGATAGCGAGGTTAATGTAGGTCATTGCATCATCGTCTCTGCCGGCTTGGTTGTAGTAGTCGATGAGCGAGTTTAGCATATCGGTGCTGTTTGGGTAGCGCTCATAGCCCTCTTTAAGCACACGCTCGACATTGGCATCGTCTTTGAGTTGCTTGTAGCATTCTACGGCAAAGATGTAGCTCTTTGGCTCGTGACTATACTTGGTAGACATCATTAAGAACTCCGCACCACGAGCCCATTCTTGTGCGTTGTACGATGCCAAACCAGCATTGAGCATAATGTCTGAGTCTGCAGCTGCTACATAGTTCTCGGTCTTAGAATTGACCCACAACTGTGTCTCGAATGCTTTGCTTGCTTCGGCATAATTCTTTTTGCCGAAAAGCTCTGCGCCCGAGTTGAAGAGACCTTTGGTTATGTCGGGCAAAAGCTTCTGTATTTTTTTGAGGTTCTTACCAGGCTTTTTGCCTTGCTGGTCGAGTTCGTAAGCTTTTTCGAGGAACTCTTTAACCTTGAAGACTGTAGCTGGCTCTGCCTTTGCTGCTGAGGCGTAGACATACGATGCGACGGCATAGGTGTAGGCATCATTTTGTGTCTTTGGATGAGCCATTGCTTCGTCAATAGATTTTTTTGCTACGGTAAAGTTATTGGCCATAGTCATGGCTTCAGCTTGCTTTACCTTTGCGGATTGACCAAATGCCACGCTCGGCAAGGCCAACGCTACTGAGGCAATTATCAATACACTTTTCATTGGGTTTCTTATTGGTTGATGTTGAAGATTAATCTATTTCTTTAATTATTTGTCGTGTCCTCTGCAAAATCTGTGCCATCAGCTTTTTGCGCACTATCGTCGACAACGTCTACGACATCAGGGTTGATGGGTGTCGTTTCGTCGTCTTCCATGTGTGGCACGATTGTACCAGAAGCGATTTGGTCTTTTTTCTTGCCAAGATTGATGAGACACAAACCTTGTGTGGCGCGTCCAGTCACCTTTATGTCGATTCCTCGCAAGCGAATGGTTATGCCAGAACGATTGATTATCATCAGATCGTCGTCGTCGGTCATGGCATCAATTGCAATTAGAGAACCAGTCTTCTCGGTTATATTGATGGTTTTGACGCCCTTGCGAGCGCGTCCTTTGACAGGATATGCTTCGAGTTTCGAGCGTTTGCCAAAGCCACGCTCAGAGAGGACAAATACGTCGGAGTTGCTATCGGGGCTTACGGCTATGAAACCAACAGCAACGGCACCTTCAGACAGGTCGATGCCACGCACACCAGAACTGTTGCGACCTACGATGCGGACAGTGTTCTCTTCAAAGCGAGTGGCGCGTCCATCGGAGGAGGCTATTATGAGGTGTTTGTTTCCATCGGTCAGTACGGCACGCAGGAGCTCATCGCCTTCACGGACGTTGACAGCTATAATGCCGTTGGCACGTGGACGAGAATACTCATCGAGGCTTGTACGCTTGACTATGCCACCACGAGTGGCCATTATGATGTAGTGGCTCTGGGTGAACTCTTTGTTATCGAGTCCGCGAACATTGATAAAGGTCATTACCTTATCGGTTGTCTCAATGTTGAGCAAGTTCTGTATGGCACGTCCTTTATTTGTCTTGTTGCCTTCGGGGATGTCGTACACTTTATACCAGAAGCAACGTCCTTTGGCTGTAAAGAACATCATGGTGTCGTGCATCTTAGCATAGTAGATGTGCTCAATGAAGTCTTGGTCGCGAGTGCTACTGCCTTTTGAGCCTATACCACCTCTGTTTTGAGCTTTGAACTCTGTAAGCAAAGTGCGTTTGATGTAGCCCATGTGCGACACCGTCACTACGACATCATCATCGGCATAGAAATCTTCGGGGTTAAATTCACCATCGGAATATTCTATGTCTGTTCGACGTTCGTCGCCATACTTGTCCTTTATTTCGTTTAGCTCGTCTATGATTGTCTGCATTTGCATATTCTCATCGGCAAGGAAACGAGTAAGGTAGTCAATGTAGTCTTTTACCTCTTTATATTCGGCACGCAACTTATCTTGCTCCAGTCCTGTGAGGCGCTTGAGCTGCATATCGACTATGGCCTGACTCTGAATATCACTTAGGTTGAAGCGATTTATAAGGTCGATTTTGGCCTGCGCTGTGCTACTTGCTGCCCTTATTATTCGGACTACTTCGTCTATGTTGTCGGAAGCTATTATTAGTCCTTCGAGTATGTGAGCTCTTTCTTCGGCTTTACGCTTTTCGTATATTGCACGACGCACTACGACATCGTGCCTATGCTCTATAAAGCAAGCTATTATGTCTTTGAGCGTCAACAACTTAGGACGTCCTTTGACAAGGGCTATATTGTTGACTCCGAAGCTACTTTGTAGTTGAGTGTTTTTATAGAGATGGTTTAGAACGACGTTGGGTATGCAGTCTTTACGAATTTCGATGACAATGCGTGTGCCTCCCTTGTCGCTTGTTTCGTCTTGAATGTTTGTTATCCCATCTATTTTCTTTGTGGTTACGAGTTCAGCTATTTTCTTTATTAGCTCTTTGCGAACCACCATATATGGGATTTCTTTTACGACGATGCACTCATGCCCACCTATGGTCTCAATTTCTGTTTTGGCACGAATGACGATCTTGCCACGTCCTGTAAGATAGCCATCTCTTACGCCAGCGTAGCCAACGATTGTGCCACCTGTTGGGAAGTCAGGAGCTTTGATTATTTTTATTAGCTCCTCAATGTCAATATCTTTGTTGCGAGCGTATGCGATGCATGCATCCACGGCATCTTTGATGTTGTGTGGGGCCATCATTGTGGCCATACCGACGGCAATGCCCGATGTGCCATTGACAAGGAGGTTTGGAATGCGAGTTGGCAGAACGACTGGTTCGTCAAGACTTTCGTCGAAGTTTTTCTGCATGTCAACCGTTTCCTTGTCGAGGTCGGACATCATGTCTTCGGCTATCCTGCGAAGTTTGGCCTCGGTGTAACGCATGGCTGCAGCACCATCACCATCGGCAGAGCCAAAGTTTCCTTGACCGTCGACGAGTGGGTAGCGTAGCGACCATGGCTGAGCCATGTGTACGAGTGCGCCATAAACTGACGAGTCGCCGTGTGGGTGATACTTACCGAGTACATCGCCCACTATACGCGCACATTTTTTATAGGGTTTATCGGAGGTCAATCCGAGTCCGTCCATACCGTAGAGTATGCGTCGATGGACGGGTTTGAAGCCGTCGCGAGCATCGGGCAGCGCACGAGCCACAATCACCGACATCGAATAGTCGATGTAGGCCGTTTTCATCTGCTCTTCTATCTTGACGGGGATTATCCTTCCTAATTCTTCTGCCATTTAATTTATTTTTCGTGTATTAACCGACCTCTAAGTTACTATTTTTTCACATGTCTTGTTTCGTCATCATACCTAATTTTGCTCTACAATGACGCTTTTGACACACAAGACATGCTTTTCGACCACCTGTCGGATGTTATATATTAATATGCTATTGTGCTTTTTATTAGCTAAGCATATTTTTAGCAAACTCCACACCATTGAGTAGTGTGTCGATGTCGTTTTCTGTGGTATACATGGCCACAGATGCACGGACGGTGCCTACTATGCCGAGTCGTTCCATAAGAGGTTGCGCACAATGATGTCCTGTGCGAACGGCAATGCCCATTTTGTCGAGAATCATACCGACATCGTAGGGGTGTGATTTGCCAACGAGGAAAGACACTGCACTGCTATGGTTTGTTGCTTCGCCAACTATGCGTATGCCTCCTATTGTTTTGAGCCCATTTATTATCTTGTCGACAAGTTGTTTTTCGTGTTGTTCAATTATGGGCAAGCCAACAGAATCGACGAAATCTAATGCCGTTGCCAAGCCTACTGCCGCCACGTAATCGGGCGTTCCGGCTTCGAAGCGAAGTGGTGGGTCGGCAAAGGTTGTACCAGCAAAGCTAACCTTGTCGATCATTTCGCCGCCACCCATCCATGGCTGCATATCTTGCAAGATTTCTTTGCGTCCGTAGAGTGCACCCGAACCAAGTGGTGCGTAGACTTTATGACCAGAGAATGCAAGAAAATCACAATCTAAATCGACCACATCGATGACAGTGTGTGGCACGCTCTGTGCAGCATCGACAACTGCAATGGCACCAACAGCATGTGCCATTTGACATATTTTCTTGATGTCGTTGACTGTCCCCATTACGTTGGATACGTGCGTAATGCTAACAATCTTAGTGCGACTACAAAGTATTTTTTCAAGGCTATGCAGGTCGAGTTCTCCGTTATCGGTGATGTCAATGACGCGAAGTGTTGCACCTATTCGTTCGCACAGAAGCTGCCAAGGGACAATGTTTGAATGATGTTCCATTTGACTGACAACGACTTCATCGCCAACGTGCAGACGTGTGTTGCCGTAGGCGTTGGCAACAAGATTGATTGCCTCTGTCGTGTTGCGTACGAAAACTATGCTTGAATGTTCGGCTGCGTTAATATGCTTTGCAACCGTCTTGCGAGCATTTTCGTAATGTTCGGTACATACGTTGCTCAGATGATGTACTCCACGATGTATATTGGCATTTTGCTTTCTGTATATATCCGCACATGCTTCAATTACTTGCGTAGGTTTCTGAGTTGTAGCACCATTGTCGAGGTACGTTAATGGGCGACCATATATTTTTTCGGTTAGGATTGGGAAGTATTGCCTAACGTCTGCAAGTGATATTTTTTCGTTCATTCGATTTCGTCTGTTTTTGTAAGGCTGTTAGTGAGCTCTGTGCGTATGTCTTCAGCTGGTATTTTTGCCAAGACTTCACTCAAAAAAGCAGCGGAGAGCAACTGACGTGCTGTGTTTTCATCTATGCCACGTTGTTGCATATAGAAGAGTTGAGTGGCATCGAGCTGACCAGTTGTTGCACCGTGACTACACTTCACATCGTCGGCATATATTTCGAGTTGTGGTTTGGCATAGGCATGTGCTTTTTCAGAGTTTAGCATGTGTCGGTTGACTTGCGAGGCCATTGTCTTCTGCGAGCCTTGTGGCACAACTATTAACCCACTAAATGAAATTTTGCTCTCGTCGTTGGCAATGCCTTTGAAGAGTTGATTGCTTGAGCAATTGCCAACAAGGTGTCTGACGGTAGTGACGTTATCGACCTTATGGTCTTGGTCGGCACGATAGATGCCTCCCATTTCAAGAGACGCACCTTCGCCAAGTAGCTGCACGTCTACTTCGTTGCGAGCAATGACCGATTGGGTGTTTTGAAGGAATAAATACGTATGCGAATCAGCACTTTGTGATATTGTCGTTCTGGTGAAAAGCTTATCGGCACTATCTTCAATAAACATTAGTGCTACGCTTGCATTTTTGCCTACGTTGACCACAAGTTGCACAAGAAGAGGTGCTTGATTCTGTTGCCTAATGACTAACTCTGCTTGCGTGTTTTGGGGTATACTTACCGACAATCGAGCAACCGAAATTTTGTTACTTTGGCTGTCTGTTGTGAGCATTATGGTTGTTCGCCCGTTGCCAAGCTTAATCTCGTTCGTAGAGCACGAGGCTACGCATGCCAAATAGTCAAAGAAACGTTCTTCTTGTCCCTTTGAGCGAGCAAGTTCAGATAGCGTGTCAACGTCGGCAGAGGCGACGTTTTGCTTCTGAAAAGTGCAGTTACCATCTGCGACGACATGTGCATCGGCAGAGTTTTCTATGCCCGAAAATGCCTTTGCTATATTTGTGTATAGCTGATATTCACCATGTGGTGCGCTGGCTATCATGGCGGCTAAAGATGATTTTGCAGCCATAGATGTTTAATCTTTAAATTGTTCTTTTATCCAGTCGTAGCCACGTTTTTCGAGGTCGAGAGCGAGCGATTTGTCGCCAGTTAGGACAATGCGTCCATGGTAGAGGATATGGATATAGTCTGGCACAATGTAGTCGAGCAGACGTTGATAGTGCGTGATGACGATTGTGGAGTTGTTGTCTGATTTTAGCTTTGTAACTCCCTGAGCGACAATACGTAGGGCATCTATGTCGAGACCAGAATCTGTTTCGTCGAGTATGCGCAATGTCGGCTCAAGCATTGCCATTTGGAATATTTCGTTTTTCTTTTTTTCGCCCCCTGAGAAGCCTTCGTTGACAGATCGATTGGTCAGATTGGAATCAATCTCAACGATTTTCTTTTTCTCGCGCATCAGCTTTAAGAAATCGGCAGCCGATAAGGGTTCGAGACCTTGGTATTTACGTTTGCCATTGAGGGCAGCACGCAAAAAGTTGGTCATTGAGACTCCGGGGATTTCTACAGGATATTGGAATGACAAGAATAGTCCTTCGTTGGCTCTGTCTTCGGGTTTCATATCGAGCAAATTCTTGCCGTTGAAGGTAACTTGCCCTTGCGTGATGGTGTAGGCGGGATGCCCAGCCAAGACAGCAGATAGCGTACTCTTGCCCGAACCATTGGGTCCCATTATGGCATGCGTCTCACCTGCTTTGATGTCAAGGTTTATGCCCCGTAATATTTCTTTGCCTTCTACTGTTGCGTGTAGATTTTCTATATGTAGCATTTGTCTTTTTTTTCGTGGTTTGAATGTTTAGCCTACGCTATTTTCGAGCGATATTTGCAAGAGTTTCTGAGCTTCGATGGCGAACTCCATTGGCAGTCGGCTAAGGACATCGCGAGCATAGCCATTGACAATGAGTCCGATGGCCTCCTCGGTGCCTATGCCACGTTGATTGCAATAGAATAATTGGTCTTCGCTTATTTTGCTTGTTGTTGCTTCGTGCTCTATTTGTGCTGTTGGATTGGCGACATCGGCATAGGGGAATGTGTGTGCACCACACTTATCGCCCAACAATAGGCTGTCGCATTGGGAATAGTTGCGAGCTCCTGTTGCAGAAGGTGTTACTTTGACAAGTCCGCGATATGAGTTCTGACTTTTGCCTGCCGATATGCCTTTCGAGATGATTGTGCTACGAGTATTTTTGCCCACATGTATCATCTTGGTGCCAGTGTCGGCTTGCTGCATATTGTTGGTTAGTGCTACCGAATAAAATTCGCCTATTGCGCCATCGCCTCTGAGTATGCAAGATGGGTATTTCCACGTGATGGCAGAACCCGTTTCTACTTGCGTCCACGAGACTTTAGATCGTGTTCCACGGACGAGTGCTCTCTTGGTTACGAAATTATATATGCCACCTCGTCCTTCTTTGTCGCCCGGATACCAATTCTGAACCGTCGAATATTTTACTTCGGCACGATTCTCGGTTATTATTTCTACTATGGCAGCATGTAGTTGATTTTCGTCGCGCATGGGGGCTGTGCAACCCTCTAAGTAGCTGACGTAGGAGTCTTCATCAGCAATGATGAGTGTGCGCTCGAACTGGCCTGTCTCTTGTGCATTAATGCGGAAATATGTACTCAACTCCATTGGACATCGTATGCCACGTGGTATGTAGACGAACGAGCCATCGGAGAAAACGGCAGAGTTAAGAGCTGCGAAATAGTTATCTGATGCTGGGACGACCTTGCCAAGATATTTTTTTACGAGGTCGGGATGCGTACGGACGGCTTCGCTTATGGGACAGAAAATTATGCCGTCCTTTGCAAGCCTCTCGCGATAGGTTGTAGAGACGCTCGTCGAGTCGAGAACGGCATCAATGGCCACACCAGCAAGTTGCTTTTGTTCGTAGGTAGGAATGCCGAGCTTGTCGAATGTTCGACGAATCTCTGGGTCTACTTCGTCGAGGCTTCCTAATTTCTCACGTTTACGCGGAGCGGCGTAGTAGATTATTTGTTGAAGGTCGATATGTGGGACGTTGAGGTGCGCCCAATCGGGTTGTTCCATTTTTTGTAGTTGCTCGAAGGCTTTTAGTCGAAATTCGAGCATAAAGTCTGGTTCGCCCTTTAGTCGCGAGATTGTGCGTATGGTCTCTTCGTTTAGTCCGCGAGGGATTGTTTCCGTTTCTATTTCGGACGAGAAACCATATTTATACTTTTCGTCCGTCGCTGCGTTTATGATGTCTTCTGAATTCTGCGACATTTTATACCCTTTAGTAACTTGCAAAAATAGTTATTTGCACCTAAGAATCAAACTTTTTACTTCCAACTGGATCACCCCAAACCTCTTAGAGCAAGTTATTTGTGTGTTATTGGAAGATATAGAAAAAAGCTTGAGGCGCTTTATTTAGTTGTCGAAATTTGAGGGCAGTCAGAACGCTGTCGACACGAAGAGCAAAGACACACTAAATTACTTTGCAAATAAGCTTATCTACGAATGACCTTACCACCACAACAAGCTTATGAAAAAGATATGCAAGAAATATGTCTGACAAAACAACAAGCAAGCATAAGAAATAGGGTTGTCGGTCAGGTAAACATTCCTTGTGCGTAATAAAGAAGTAGATAGGGATATACTGAATTAAAAACATTTCCAACGAAATGGAACTAACGAACGAGGTCAACTTGTTAGCCTTAAAATTGGGGGCAATATACATTAACAAGAAGCAAGATATAATGTCAGAAGCAAACGACAAATTATTGCTATATGAGTAAACATAATTACGAACGACAAACACTAATATTAAAAGAAAAATTAGAGCTTGCCACACGAGCATGCGTTTCTTAAAATACTTGTCGAAAAGTGCAAAGAACATCCCGATACAAAAACCCGGACAAACCATATAGCGATGACGTGGCCACCACCATAGATGTAAAATATGTGCGCAAGCAATGTATGCAATGACGAGCAACGAGACAAGAAGCACATTGACATAGACGGGACGCTGTGAATAACTAAAAACGAGAGCAAAGAACACGTAGAAAAGAGCTAAACACCAGATAAACCACGATGTTGGATATATGACAGAATTATAAAAAACAATTGGAATATTGTGTAATACACGATAGAGCAAATAACAAGGAAATATTAAAAGATAGGGGACAAATAGCTTGGTTAGCGAACGAGGGACAAAACCCTTGATATAATCGGGATTTCGGATTACAGAATGGACGAGTCCATATCCAGACATAGCAAAAAATAACCACATCGTTACCCAACCTAAACAACGACCACCATAATACGTCAGCAAACAATTTACACCCTCATTGTATGTATGAGAAAGTATAATGATAAAGACCATTAATGTTTTTAGGATATTTACCTTGTTTTTATCGTAGTTGTAGAGCGGATGAAAAAGATATGTTCTTATTACCGATGGCATAAATTAAACGTACGTTTTTAATCGTCCACGAATCTATAAATAATATTACAAACAAAAGCTATCC
>CALAVC010000103.1 GCA_937892095.1 uncultured Bacteroidales bacterium
AGAAATGACTAATTTCGAATTCGAAAGCGTTGCATTATCAACTTGAATTCTGCCTCTCTTTTCCTCCATTCCCCCCTACTTTGCCGTCCATTGGGCTTGCTTTCTTTCCTTGAAAAACCTTCGGTTCAAAGGTGTGATAGTTGGTTATAGTGATGTCGCTGCGCAGACCGTCGAGCCAATGTTTGTGGTTGTTCGGCACAAGATACATTGCGGTATAGTAATCTTTTCGGTCGTTGTCGTGGTTTTCTGTATCGGGCAGAAGTACGCCAAGGCGGTCGCGAATGGTGATGCCAGGAGCCACGAGCAAGAAATGATCCGCAAAACGTGTGTCTTGTGGATATTCTTTCTTGTTGATGTAGTTGTAGAGAATGAGCATAGCCATAACCACGGTTTTGCCTGTCCCTGTAGCCATTTTGAAGGCTGTGCGTGGCAAGACGCTCTCGTACTCTGCCGACATTGATTGTTGTCTACTTTCTAATTGGTGCAACAGACTGCGACCGACGTTTGGGTCGTGGCTGGCAATCTCGTTCAGATAGACAGCCGTTTCCACAGCCTCGCGCTGGCAGAAGAAGAGTTTTTGGAAATTTTGCCGTTCTGTGTTGTTGAACCAAAAATTGAGCAGGTCGCGCGTTATGCGAGTTGCATGCTGGTAGCCACTTTCTCGCCATTTCTTGACCTCGCTACGCATTGTATTGATGAAATAGGCATCAGGGTCGACGCCCTTGTATAGGTCGGAACCTGCAAATAGTGCCTGCTGACTTTTGCCGCTATTATTCTGAATGTTAATTTCTGTTTTGTATGGTCGCCGTCCCAACTGAATGTTTCCATAATCGAGATTACCATCGACGTCAGTGTCGTAGTGATACAGAGACTCCTCGTATGGATTGTTCAGAATAGGATTTGTGATTTTTTCGTCTGTTTTCGTGATTTGCTCCATGTTTCACGATATGCTTTACAATCCTTTTGCACAAATTTATCTTTTTCTAACAAAACCTAAAAACTAACGGCTACCCACATCTCATCTGTGGGTAGCCGTTTCTATGTGGCTCGCAGTGTTTCCTTACTGTTTCTTTACTTCTACGAGTATGTCGTCTTTGCTGACGCTCTGACCCTCGCGGACCGACACTTTTTCTACCACGCCTTTTGTCGTGGCAGTTATTGTGTTCTGCATCTTCATGGCTTCGAGGACGAGCAGACCTGTGCCAGGTTGCACTTCTTGTCCTGCCTTTACGAGTATGCTTATTATCTTGCCGGGCATCGGTGCCACGACCTCTTCGTTGAGGTCGGCAGGACGATTGGCTGCCAATATCTGACGTCGTTTGAGCGAGAATGGAGTCTCAATGGTGTAGTGGTAGCTTACGCCGTTTACTACGACTTCGTAGCTGTTTTGCTTCACCGAGACAATCTCTACGGGGTAGCGCACGCCTTCGCACGAGAATAGAAGAATGCCATCGGCCTCTTCAATCAGCTCTGCTTTTAGTTTGCGCCCTTTCGAGCTAAACTCATATTGGTTCTTGACCTGAAACTCATAGCTCGATTCGTCGGTGTCAGACACTGCAATGAGCGTACGATTCTGAATGTTGAGTGTATTGCTATCCATTGTGTTGTGTCTGATTCTTATAGGTGACGTATGCGTTTTTGGAGTACCCACGGGTCAACGTTTGGCTCTGCTTGTTCGCCAGCGTCGCCCGAGAAGTCGTTGTCATGATTGTAGTTCGAGACAGCAAAGAGTGCTGCAATCAGCTCTTCGTGTTCTTCGTGCCATACGAGGCTGTCCATACACGTCTCGATAAACGAAGTGTTGAAGTCGCCTTTGCGATATATTTCATTGTGGAGGACTGCCTTGTCAAACGGAATAGTTGTCTTGACACCCATCACGACAAAGTGTTCGAGAGAATGTAGTGCTATGCGAATGGCATCGGCACGGTCGGTTCCATGCACTATTAGCTTAGCAATCATAGAGTCGAAGAACGGTGTTATTTCCGTACCGACACGCACACCCGAGTCTATGCGAATGTTGTTGTTCGATGGCAGTCGGAGGTTCTTTATCATGCCTATGCTTGGCGTAAAGCCGGCTTGCACGTCTTCGGCGTTTATGCGGCACTCTATGGCCCAACCGTTTAGGTGTACGTCGTCTTGTGTTATGGGGAGGCGTTCGCCACTTGCTATTAGCAGTTGTAGCTCAACAAGGTTCAGACCCGTTATCATTTCTGTTACGGGGTGCTCAACTTGTATTCGCGTGTTCATCTCCATAAAATAGAAGTTGCGCTCGTGGTCGAGTAGGAATTCGACTGTTCCGAGGCTCTCGTACTGAGCTTCCTTGGCCAGTCGGACTGCAGCGTCGGCCATGCGTGCACGCAAGTCGTCGTCAAGTGCTGGCGACGGAGCTTCTTCTATCAGTTTTTGGTGTTTGCGCTGTATGGAGCATTCGCGTTCGCCGAGGTGAACAACGTTGCCATATTTGTCGGCTACAATCTGGAACTCTATGTGCTTAGGGTTCTCGACATATTTTTCTATGAAGACCGTTGGGTCGCCAAAGGCCGTAAGAGCTTCTTTGGTGCAAAGTTCGTAGTTAGGACGCACTTCGTCGGTTGAGCGACAAATGCGCATGCCACGTCCGCCACCACCCGTTGCAGCCTTTATGATGACGGGGTAGCCAATTGCTTCGGCTTCGCGCACTGCCTCGTCGGCATTAGGCACGCCTCCGAGAGCACCGCCTACCATAGGAACATTGCTTCGTTTGGCTATTTCCTTTGCCACAATCTTGTCGCCCATCTTGTGGATTATTTCGGGCGAAGGACCTACGAATATTACGCCAGCGTCGCGACATGCGCGTGCGAAGTCGGCATTTTCAGATAGGTAGCCGTAGCCCGGATGGAGCGACTCTATTTTGTTGTCTACTGCCAACTTGACGAGGTTGGCAATGTCCAAAAATTCGGGTGTTGTGCCGTCCGTATCGGGAAAATCTACTATCTCGTCGACCTTTTGTAGGTAGACTGCGTTTGGCTCTTTCTTTGTACGGATGCCGTAGGTGTGTATGCCCATACGATGTGCAGTTCGTGCAATTCGTATGGCTATTTCGCCACGGTTGGCTATTAGGATAGATTTTATCATAGTATAGCTTGGTTCGGGGAGGGGGGATTATAGGGGTATGTTGCCATGCTTACGACGTGGCAAACTTACCGATTTTTTGTCGAGGCTCTTGAGTGCTCTGTACAGCTTTATGCGTGTGTAGGCAGGGTCGATAACCTCGTCTATGAAGCCTTTTTCGTCGGCAATGTATGGGTTGGTTACTTCTGAGCGATATTTGGCTACGAGTTCGCGTTTTAGTGCTGCAGGGTCTTCGGCTGCTGCAAGTTCTTTGCGATAGAGAATTGCTATTGCACCATCGGGTCCCATGACTGCTATTTCGGCTGTTGGCCATGCAAAACTGTAGTCGCCACCAATGCCTTTGGCGTTCATGACTATGTATGCGCCACCATAGCTCTTGCGGAGTATGACGGTCAGTTTTGGCACTGTGGCACGTGTGTAGGCGTAGAGAAGTTTTGCGCCGTTGCGTATGATGCCTTGGTGTTCTTGGTCGGTACCGGGCATGAAGCCAGGCACGTCTTCAAATGTTACAATGGGGATGTTGAAGGAGTCGCAGAAGTTGATGAATCGAGCGCCTTTGACCGAAGAGTCAATGTCGAGCGAACCAGCCATTACTTTGGGCTGATTGGCTATGACGCCTATTGTGTAGCCTCCGAGTCGTGCAAAGCCTACTACGATGTTCTGAGCAAAGTTTTCTGCCACTTCAAAGAATCGACCTTTATCAACTACGAGACGAATGACTTCTTTTACATCGTAGGGTTTGTCAGGATCTTCGGGGACAATGTCGCGCAGGCTTTCTTCCACACGGTCGATAGGGTCGTCGTTGGGTACGAAAGGTGCGTTCTCTATGTTGTTCGACGGGAGGTATGTCAGTAGCTTCTTAATGCCGAGTATTAGGTTTGCGTCGTCGGAGTAGACGAATTGTGCTACGCCACTTTTGGTAGAATGTACTTTTGCTCCACCGAGTTGGTCGGTTGTTACTTGCTCGTTGAGCACTTGACGGACAACGTCAGGTCCTGTTACGAACATGTAGCTTGTGCCTTCGGTCATAAAGATGAAGTCGGTCATAGCTGGGGAGTAGACTGCACCACCAGCGGCTGGACCCATTATGGCCGATATTTGAGGTATGACACCCGAAGCGAGTACGTTGCGACGGAATATATTGGCATAGCCATTAAGGCTCGATACGCCTTCTTGTATGCGAGCACCACCAGAGTCGATAAGACCTATGACTGGCGAACCAGTCTTGAGAGCCATGTCGTGGACTTTGGTTATCTTGTTGGCATGTACGGCACCGAGTGAGCCACCCATCATGTTGAAGTCTTGCGAATAGGCATAGACTTGTCTACCTTGTATGGTGCCATAGCCTGCAATGACGCCATCGCCCATGACCGATTTTGATTTGCCAAACGAGGAGCCCGCAGAGGGTACGTAGGCATCAAGTTCTTCAAACGTCCCTTCGTCGAAGAGCATAAGTATGCGTTCGCGAGCGGTCAGTTTGCCTCTGTTGTGTTGCTTTGCGTAGTATTCTTCGTTGTATTGTTCTTCTAGCTTTTGTTGTCTGGCCAGGAATTTGTCGTATGCTTGTCCCATCTATTTGTTTTAAAAGGTGGTGCGAGGGTCGGGGAGGAGGTTATATGATTTGACTACAAAGTTACAAGTATTAATGTTTGTCCCAATAGGATACGCAAAAACATTGTAAGTGGGTATACTGTGGCATAGGCTGTAGACTGAGCGTGTACGGGGCTTAGTCCGTTTGCAAATTCGAGTGCGGGTGGGTCGGTCATAGAGCCTGCTACGAAGCCACAAATCTTGAGGTAATTGACTTTCATTAGTCGTGCAATGGTGCTGACTATGGCGATTGGAACCACTGTTATTACAAAGCCATAGAGAACCCACATATAGCCACCATTGACAAGTGTGTTGACGAACGAGCCACCTGCACCAAGACCTACGCAGCCAAGGAATATGCAGATGCCCATTTCGCGGAGCATCATGTTAGCGCCTGTGTTCATATAGAACGATATGCCACCTATGCGACCTTTCCAGCTGAGGAGTATGGCTGCAAGTAGTGGTCCGCCAGCAAGACCGAGCTTGGCGGGAGAGGGTAGTCCAGGAATGGCGAAAGGAATGGCGCCGATGAGCAGGCCAAGAGTTATGCCCATAAAGAGTGCGATGATGTTTGGGTGCGACCATTCGCTTATGCTGTCCCCTATTTCGGCTTGTATGTCTTTCATGGCTTCTTTTTTACCCACGACACGTACTGAGTCGCCAATTTCGATAGTCGTTTGCAGAGTGGGTAATATCTCTTCGCCTGCACGATATATACGAGTTATGTTGGCAGGGTAGCGACGGAAGATGCCTATTTGTTGAAGAGTCTTGCCAGCAAGGGCGTTGTTGGTGACCATAAAGCGTTGCATAGCCAGTTGTCCGTCGACTTCTTTCTTTTGTCCTATTTCGACGTTGCCAAGTTTGAGGCGTATGTTGTCGATGCTTTTGCTGTTTGAGACACCGTGGATTATGTCGCCTTGCTTAATGACAAAATTTGCCGTTGGAATCAGGAATTCGCCACCGCGTTCAATGCGTGAGAATGTAAACTCTTTGTCAACGAAGTTGCAAATGTATTCTACTGTACGGTCGGAGAGGTTGGGGTTGGTAACGGTTACGGTTACGCTTTCGAGTTCGCCACCGACGTTGAGCGATGCACGATAGGCTTTTTCTTCGTCTTCATTTTTTATGCGGAAGAAGATTCGCAAGAGTATCATCGTCAGTATTATGCCAACAACACCGAGTGGGTATGCCATGGCGTAGCCAGAACCAAGAACTGTGTCGTCGATTGGCGTGAGACCTGGGTGCGAAGCGTTGTATTCTGTGATTACTTGTTTGGCAGCACCCAGACCTGGAGTGTTGGTTACAGCTCCACACATGACGCCAGTGATGACATTGGCATCTATGCCTCCGAAGTAGTGGAAAGCGAGTGCAATGCCGAAGCCCATAAAGACAATGGCGAGTGCAAATACGTTGAGTAGGAGACCATCGCTACGGAAAGAACTGAAAAATCGTGGTCCGACTGAATTGCCTACAGCGTAGACAAAGAGAATAAGGCCAAATTCTTGAGCAAAGTGTAGCATTGTGGGGTTTACTCTTGCCCCGAAGTGTGCCAAGACGATGCCTGTGAAGAGGACACCAGCAATGCCGAGCTTGACGCCACAAATTTTTAATTTGCCGAGCAGTGAGCCGACGAAACCTGTAAGGCAAATGTAGATTAGCGAAGTTGCTAAGCCGTTGCCTGTAAACAGATCTACCAAGAAATTCATAGTTTCTTTTAAGTGTTTTACTTAAATGTGTAAAAATATTCCAAGGTGCAAAATTAAAGAAATATATCGTTAATTGTGTTTAATAGCTTTTAAATTGAGTAATGAGCCAAAAGAAACTCATCAGTTTCACAACTGATGAGTTGAAATCATTAAACCAAATAAAACTCTAAAACTATGAAAAATCACCGCCTATGATAATTGCAAGTATCGTGCCAAATTTTTTATTCTGCGATGCTTTTCAACTTTGCTTCGAGGAGTCTCATTTGGTCGCGAAACTGTGCAGCCGCAATGAAGTCGAGATCTTTTGAGGCTTTTTTCATATTGCGATGCGCCAATTCTATGGCTTTTTGAAGTTCTTGTGGCGTTTCGGGGTCGGTGCTAATGCTTATGGGTGCTTCAGCGGCTTGTTTGGTTTTGTTGTCTTTCGTATCGTTGTCGTTTGGCGAATGTGTGAGGGAGCTGTGCGTGATTTCTTTGTTGAGTGCGCGTGGCGTGATATGATGTTGTTCGTTATATGTCATTTGTTTATGTCGGCGAGCATTTGTCGAGTCTATTGTAGCTTGCATGGATGGCGTTATTTTGTCGGCATACATAATGACGTGTCCATTAAGATTTCGAGCAGCACGACCAGCTGTTTGGGTCAGAGAACGTTCGGTTCGGAGAAAGCCTTCTTTGTCGGCATCGAGGATGGCAACGAGCGATACTTCTGGCATGTCGAGTCCTTCGCGAAGGAGGTTGACACCGATGAGTACGTCGAAGTCTCCTTGTCGGAGTTTTTGCATTATTTCGACACGTTCGAGAGTGTCGACGTCGGAGTGTATGTAGGCGCAGCTTATGCCCATTCGACTCATATATTGGCTAAGCTCTTCGGCCATACGTTTTGTGAGGGTTGTTACAAGTGTCCGTTCGTCGACGGCAATGCGTTTGTTTACTTCGCTAATTAGGTCGTCTATTTGGTTGCCTGTCGGGCGGACTTCGATGTCGGGGTCGAGAAGTCCTGTTGGTCGAACGACTTGCTCTACGATGACTCCTTGGCTCTGCTGTAGCTCGTAGTCTGCAGGGGTTGCGCTGACGTATATGGTTTGCCCAACCATACTTTCGAACTCTTCAAATTTGAGAGGTCGGTTGTCGCGTGCCGATTGGAGGCGAAAGCCATAATTTACGAGGGAGTCTTTTCGCGAACGGTCGCCACCATACATGGCGTGAATTTGTGGGACAGTTACGTGGCTTTCGTCTATTATGACAATGAAATCTTTTGGGAAGTAATCGAGTAGGCAAAATGGGCGTTGTCCGGGTTTGCGTCGGTCGAAATAGCGAGAGTAGTTTTCGATTCCGGGGCAATAGCCAAGTTCTTTAATCATCTCCATGTCGTAAGAGACCCTTTGTTCGAGTCGCCGTGCTTCGGCTTCGCGTCCGTCGTTGCGAAATGCTTGTGCTTCGAGGACGAGGTCGTCTTGTATGTGTCGGATGGCATCGTGGAGTTTATCTTTGGGTGTCACGAAGAGGTTGGCCGGAAAAATCATCACTTTTTCTTCGGAACCAATGACGTCTGCGCTGATGGGGTCGATTTTGTCAATGCTTTCTATTTCGTCGCCCCAGAATGAGAATCGGTAGGCATAGTCTTCGTAGCCCAAGTAGACATCTATTGTATCTCCTTTGACGCGATAGTTGCAACGGTCGAAAGATACTTCGTTGCGCACATAGAGGGAGTCTTGCAGGCTTCGCATGACCGATGTGGGTGTTATGCGTTGTCCGACGTGTAGGTTTATGATGCCAGAGTAGAAGTCTTCTGGGTTGCCGAGTCCGTAGAGACATGAGACTGACGAAACTACAACGATGTCTCGTCGACCCGACATAAGCGACATTGTGGAAGAAAGACGCAACTTGTCGAGGTCGGTGTTTATGGCAAGGTCTTTTTCTATATAGGTGTCGGTGGCTGCTATGTAGGCTTCTGGCTGATAGTAGTCGTAGTACGAAACGAAATATTCTACTGCATTTTCGGGGAAAAATCCTTTGAATTCTTCGTAGAGCTGTGCTGCGAGTGTTTTGTTGTGGCTAAGAACGAGTGCTGGTCGACCAGTACGTGCAATGACGTTGGCAATTGTAAACGTCTTGCCAGAGCCCGTTACTCCGAGTAGCGTTTGTGCTTTGTCGCCATTGTTGAGTCCACGGACAAGTTGATCGATGGCGGCAGGTTGGTCGCCCATGGGTTGGTATTTCGATACGAGTTTGAATGTGCTGTTCATACTCCGTTTTGCATAAGAATTACAAAAGAAGCCGCGACCTTGGTGTGTTGCGGCTTCTTTATATGTTTTGTGTGCTGGTATTGTATTTTATCTTCTGCGCATACGCTTCGTGTTGCGGTCGAATGAACTGCGGAGGCGTAGTTTTTCGCGACGATTATATTTGCTCGTTGTTGTTGTCCACGTGTCGAAGTCGAAAGGACGATATTGAACACCGAGAGCAAGTGTCCAAAGCGCATCAAACTTACCGTCGGATTCTTGCCAAGTGTCTTTTCCAGTTGGATAGCCGTGGTGAGCGTCAAACTCATCGGTAAGGAGTATGTCTCCTTTGGCTTCGAAGAAGAACTTGAGTTTGCTTGTGAATCGGTATGTTACACCGAGAAGACCAGTTACGCTACCAGATACTTTCAGACCTTCTTCGCTTGTTCGCCAGCCTAAATATTCCCAATCTTCACCATATTTTTCAATTTCTTGTTGACGTGCTTCGTCATCAGAAATCTTATCGGGGTGTTTTTTGCAACTATAGAATATGCCACCTGCACCGATTGCGAAGTAGGGGTTAAAAGGTCGGTCGTAGTCGTAGCCAAGCAGCAAGTCGAGAAAACTGAGCTTGCCGAGTGCTTGCAGGTTGAAGAATGTTGTGTTGAATTTTATGCCGTCGCCAATGTCTTGTAGACCATTGCATTGACCAGCATCGAGCCCTATGCGAACGGCTGCGAAATTGTTGAATTGCTTTTCGGCAAAGCCACCAATGGTCCAACGTACGCGTCCTGCATCGACAAGGTCGCCAAAATATATTGTGGAGCCGACTTTTCCGCCAAAGGACAGACCGAGGAGGAAGTTGTTGACTCTGCCGCGCGGATTGTTGAATTGTGCTAAGACTGCTTGCGATGAGAGGAGGGTTAGCAAGGCAAACAATATTACTCTTTTGAATGTCATTATTATGTGATAGCTCTCTATGCTATGTATGGGGTTTCATTTATTCGTGCAAATTTGGTGAAAATAAATTAAAATAGAAATACTAATAATATCTTTTTGTTCGCTGAAGATTGATGTTAGTGCTCAATGTCTTTGTATTTCGAAGTTTGAGAATTGTTTATGTTATGAATATATTTGCCAAAAACAAAAAAAAATGATAGATCGGAAGAGCGTCGTGTAGGGAA
>CALAVC010000104.1 GCA_937892095.1 uncultured Bacteroidales bacterium
AAAGAAATGACGAAATCCGAATTCGAAAACGTTGCATTATCAACTTGAATTCTGCGTTTTTTTCTTAAGTTTGCACAACTATTAATAAACTGATGAGTAGCATTAGCAGTATAGAGTTGGCAGTTGTTATAGGACTTTCGGTAGTCCTTTTGTGTCAATTACTTTATTGGGCTGTGTTTATGTTCCGTGTGCGCAAGCGTGCACGCTATTTGGCAAATCAACTTCCAGGAATATCTATTGTTGTCTGTGCTCGCAACGAGGCCGAGAATCTTGAAAAGCTTATACCAGCACTTGTAGCCCAAAAATATGCTGCTCCAAAGCAAATTGTAGTTGTTGATGATGGCTCTACTGACGACACGCCTATGACGTTGGCCGTCTTGCGACAAAAATATCCAGAGCTATACACAACCACTATCCCCATTGACAATAAGTTTTCTCACGGAAAAAAACTCGCGCTAACAGTTGGTATAAAGGCAGCGCGCTACGAACATATTGTATTTACCGATGCCGACTGCATACCAGCTTCGGAACATTGGCTCACTAATATTGTAGAACGATATGCTAATCCTGACAAGCAACTCGTAATTGGCTACGGCAGATACGCAAAGCACCCCGGACTACTAAACCTGTTCATTCGTTACGAGACCTTTTGGAATGCGGTCCAATACATGGGTGTTGCGGTTGCACTAAAACCATTTATGGGAGTCGGACGAAACTTGTCGTATACCAAGACTCTGTTTAACAATAGTTCGCAGTTTCGCCATACAATGACAATCCTTTCGGGCGATGACGACCTCTTCGTGTGTGAAATGGGGAAGCGTAAGAATACGGCTATTGTCTTTGAGTATGAGTCGCAAACGATTAGCGAACCGAAGCGAACTTGGATGGAGTATGTGGCACAAAAGTCTCGACATCTGACAACTGCTCCACTCTACCCCTCGATAGTTAAGTTCGTTTTGGTCTCGGAGCAGTTTACACGTTTCTTTTTTTGGCTCTTCGGCATAGTAGCGTTCGTGCTTGCTTTCTATTTGCCAAGCACTGTGATTCTATACTCCGTTATCATAGCATTTGCCGCTCGATTTATCACAATATACACAGCCTTAGGAATAGCAGCAAATAACATGCACGAAAGTCGCATGTGGTTACTTGCTCTCCCTATGGACATTATCATCCCTCTTATGCAAGCAATGGCTTGGATAACGGGAATACTAACTCAACGCAGAAACACATGGAAATAAGTTCTTCTATAGCTCACTCCGATAAGGCGCTCTACGACATTGAACTCGTGGAGCAAGCCAAAAAAGGCGATCAGAAAGCCTATGCCAAATTGCTTGCACGCTATAGGGATAGCATATATTTTATGTTGCTCAAAATGGTGGGCAACAAAGTAGATGCCGAAGACCTAACCATTGAGGCATTTGGTAAGGCTTTTCGTCATATAAGTCTGTACTCGACAAACTATGCTTTCAGCACGTGGCTTTTCAAGATAGCCTCGAACAATGGTATAGATTTTCTGCGTCGCAAGAAAGGCAAAATGGTCAGTTTGGACCAAGAGCCTGACGACAAAGAAGATGGTGGCGCACGACAAATTAATGTTTGTGATGAGAACCCAGACCCCTCGGAGACAATGATTAAGAGTCAGACGGTCGAAGCCGTCCGTGCAGTTGTCGACAAGCTTAAACCAAGGTATAAAACACTTGTCGAACTTCGCTATTTTAAGGAGTTGTCTTACGAAGAGATTGCCGAAGAACTTAATATGCCCATAGGCACCGTAAAAGCACAGCTATTCCGCTCGCGCGAATTGCTATACAATGTCCTTAAAAACACGGAAACAATTCAAGATAGATGACAACGGAGATAATTACCAAATATTTCCCCAACCTCAGCGACAAGCAGATAGAGCAATTTGCTATGTTGCCGAGTCTCTATGCCGATTGGAATTCTAAGATTAATGTCATTTCGCGCAAGGACATAGATAGCCTTATGCTACATCATGTCTTGCACTCGCTTGCCATAGCTAAGTTTACCACTTTCAAGGCAGGGACGAAAATTATAGACGTGGGCACGGGTGGTGGTTTTCCGGGTATTCCGCTTGCTATCCTTTATCCCGAAGTAGATTTTTTTCTCGTAGACTCGATTGGCAAAAAAATAAAGGTCGTAGAGGCTGTGGCATCGTCGTTGGGGCTTGAAAATGTTCGTTGTCAGCAGATACGCTCGGAGCAAATAAGGGAGAAGTTTGATTTTGTGGTTAGTCGTGCGGTATGCCTCTTGCCCGACTTCATGAAAATGACACGCCATTTGGTCAGCTCGAAACACAAAAACGCTGTTATGAATGGTGTCCTATATCTCAAAGGGGGTAACATACGTGGTGAGATTGCCCCACTTGGTAATTCGGCTGTCGTCTGCAATATTGACGACTATTTTACTGAAGACTACTTTGCGGAGAAGTATGTAGTCTACGTGGCCGTCTAATAAACTTCACAATCGCATTTATTTACATCTTTGGACAGATCGGAAGAGCGTCGTGTAGGGAAAGAGTGTAGATCTCGGTGGTCG
>CALAVC010000105.1 GCA_937892095.1 uncultured Bacteroidales bacterium
TCTTGAAGTCGGCAATGCGCCCCTTGTTGTCGGTCAGCCGTCCGTCGTCGAGCACTTGCAAAAGGATGTTATAGACATCGGGATGTGCCTTTTCTATTTCGTCGAGCAAGACAACAGAATATGGCTTACGGCGCACAGCCTCGGTCAGTTGTCCACCCTCGTCGTAGCCAACGTATCCGGGAGGCGCTCCTATCAGACGAGAGACACTATGCTTTTCTTGGTATTCACTCATATCGATACGCGTAATCTGCGTCTCGTCGTCGAAAAGGAATTCGGCCAAAGCTTTGGCAAGCTCAGTCTTACCGACACCTGTGGTGCCAATGAAGACAAATGAGCCAATGGGTCGGCGACTATCTTGCAAACCAGCACGCGAACGACGGACAGCATCGGACACAGCCCTGATGGCTTCGTCTTGCCCGACTACACGTTTGTGTAATTCGGTCTCGAGATTAAGTAGTTTTGTGCGCTCACTCTCGAGCATTTTGCTCACAGGGATGCCAGTCCATCGACTAACAATCTCGGCAATGTCGTCGGCATCGACTTCCTCTTTTATCATGGCTCCAGAGCCTTGCATGTCTTTCAAACGAACATTGAGGTTGTCGATGGCTTGTTGAGCAGCAGCCATCTTGCCATAGCGCAATTCGGCCACGCGCCCATAGTCGCCTTCGCGCTCGGCTTTGTCGGCCTCGAATCGCAATGTTTCAATACTCTGCTTTTGCTGTTGAATGTCGTCAATGACATCTTTTTGTGCTTTCCACTGAGCACGTTTTTCGGAGCATAGACTACGTTGCTCAGCAAGCTCACGATCTATTTCGGCTGTCTTGCTTTCGTCGCCCTCACGCTTTATGGCCGCACGCTCTATCTCGAGTTGCTTAATCTTACGCTCAAGTGTGTCGACCTCTTCGGGCACAGAGTTCATCTGCATACGCAAGTGAGCAGCTGCTTCATCGACAAGGTCAATTGCTTTATCGGGGAGGAAGCGTTGCGAAATGTAGCGACGCGACAAACTGACGGCAGCAATGATGGCTTCGTCTTTTATACGGACCTTATGATGATTTTCATATTTTTCTTTTATGCCACGAAGGATAGACACTGCGTCTTCTTCAGATGGCTCATCGACCATGACTATCTGGAAACGACGTTCGAGAGCTTTGTCTTGCTCAAAATATTTCTGATATTCATCGAGGGTAGTAGCACCAATGGCTCTTAACTCGCCACGCGCAAGGGCTGGCTTCAAGATGTTGGCAGCATCCATAGCACCATTGTTTTTGCCAGCACCGACAAGCGTATGAATCTCGTCGATAAAAAGGACTATATTGCCGTCGGCTGCCACGACCTCTTTTACAACGCTTTTGAGCCTTTCTTCAACTTCTCCCTGATATTTGGCGCCAGCAATAAGCGCACCCATGTCGACAGAGAAAATCTGCTTGGTTTTAAGGTTTTCGGGCACGTCGCCACTGACAATGCGGTGCGCAAGCCCCTCGGCAATAGCAGTCTTACCGACACCAGGTTCGCCAATCAGAATAGGGTTATTTTTCGTACGACGACTAAGTATTTGCAACACACGGCGAATTTCATCGTCTCGACCAATGACGGGGTCGAGTTTGCCACTTAAAGCACGTTCGTTGAGGTTGACAGCATATTTTGAAAGAGATCGGAAGAGCACACGTCTGAACTCC
>CALAVC010000106.1 GCA_937892095.1 uncultured Bacteroidales bacterium
CTTGCGGAGGCTGTCCTCGTCCGCTCGTGCACAATGGTAGTCATTGGCTACACGCAGTTGTCCACCTGCACGTGGTACACAATGGACGACTGCTGCTTCAGCTACGCCCCAAGACAAAAAAAATACAAGGAGGGAAGTGGGACACGGCGGTTGGTGGACATGTAGCCTACGGAGAAAAACTGCCTAATGCACTCAGTCGCGAAGCAGTCGAAGAGATAGGCATCAGAAATTTCGAAGCACGTCTCGTGGCTCGCTACATGTGGCACTCCGATGTTGAAGACGAATACGTCCTATCGTTCATAGCACAAAATGGCGGACCTTTCGCACCACAAAATGTGGGTGAAGTAGATGAGCTGAAATTTTGGACAAAAGACGAAATAGTAGCCTCGATGGGTAAAAACGTCTTCACCCCCAACCTCGAACACGAACTGCAACAAAACATTTTGAACATTTTATAAACCCATATATTGCTATGGCAAGAAATACATTTTCGAATATCAAAACGGCAATGGTAACAGGTGCCACGTCGGGCATAGGAAGAGCAACAGCACTTATGCTTGCACGC
This sequence comes from uncultured Bacteroidales bacterium, assembly GCA_937892095.1. Taxonomy (GTDB): domain Bacteria; phylum Bacteroidota; class Bacteroidia; order Bacteroidales; family Marinilabiliaceae; genus W3P20-009. The sequence goes on from CALAVC010000106.1 coordinate 566, forward strand.
TTAGGCTACAACGTCATCATTACAGGACGCAGACTACCACTGCTACAAGACCTTAGCAAAGAAATAGAAAAAACATCGGGCGTAGAGAGTTATATTCTTTGTTTCGACATCAGAGACAAGCACGACGTCTTCGACTCGTATGACATAATTCACGAGTCGTGGAAGAAACACTTGTGCATACTTGTCAATAACGCAGGACTTGCACTTGGTGCAGACAGTTTTGAAAAGTGCGACGATGCCGACTGGGATACCATGATAGACACAAACATCAAGGGTTTGCTCTACGTCAGCCAACTGGTGGCAAACACCATGAAAGAGAATGGTGGCGGACACATCATCAACGTGTCGAGCGTGGCTGGCAAGCACGTCTATTACGGAGGCAATGTCTATTGCGCCACAAAACACGCCGTAGACGCACTCACACAAGGCATGCGTATAGATCTACTCGAATATGGCATAAAAGTTTCGTCGGTGGCACCGGGCATGGTCAACACAGATTTTTCGCTCGTTCGCTATAAAGGCGACAAAGAGAAAGCCAATAAAGTCTACGAAGGTGTCCGCCCCCTGTCGGCCGAAGATGTAGCGTCGGCTATTGAATTTATTGTTACGCGCCCAGCCCACGTGTGCATAAACGACATGCTCATTATGCCGACACAACAAGCCCTCCCCTACTACGTTAACCGAGACAAATAGTGAAGAACCTGCTCATAGACCTCGACCATACGCTATGGGACACAGACGGCAACTGCATTGCGACGTGGAAACTGATGTATGGCAAATACGGACTATCGGAAGCATTCCCCGACTTCGACCAACTCTGTCGCACATACTTAAAGATAAATGAAAACTTATGGGCGCAACTGCCATCAGGCAGGGTAACCATGGAGTTTGTGCGCACGGAGCGTTTTGTACGCACACTCTTATCTGGTGGCATTGACAATCGAGAACTTGCGCAAAAACTTTCTGCAGAGTTTATGGACGAGATGCAGAAAGGCACACGGCTAATGCCATACGCACGCGAGACGCTACAAACGCTTCGCCACGAGGGCTACACCATTTGCATAGCCACCAATGGACTACACGATGTACAGACAAGCAAGATGACAGCAGCAAACATTATGGAGTTTGTAGACCATCTTTTCGTGTCGGACACAGTTGGCTACATGAAACCCGATGTACGCTTTTTCAACCACATATTGCAGACCCTCGGATGCAGACCAACCGACTGCATAATGATTGGCGACAATCCGTTGGCCGACATAATGGGAGCACAGAGTGCTAATATTCGAACCATTTGGTACAATAGCCGACAAGTGGAAGCCAACGTACAAACCGAACAAATTGGCGACCTTAGAGAACTACCACAGAAAATAAAAGAAGAGAGACCGTAAGCAAGTCTCTCTTTTTTATGATTTATTGTTGTTGCACCGCCATTGGCTGTTGGGCTTGTCCGCCAAATTGTGGCGGAGGTATCATTCCGTTTTTGCTTTTCTTACCTTTCTTGCCCTCAAAGTTTGGGTTGGGAATCATTGGATGAGGTGGACGCATGTGCATTGAGTCGCCCTCGGTCCACATGCCCGGTGGAGGCATCATGTGCAACAAGTCTGGCTCGGGAGCAATTTGTGCAGTTTTACTGACGGTCTCCATGTCTGCGATGGATACAGAATATGTGGCACCATCTTGCAACTTGCCCGAAGAATACAGATATGTGTATGTTGGCATTTCTCCCGTAAAGAAATCTTGGTGTTCTTCGGCAGGCAACTGCCACTCAGGCATGTCGGACAAAACGAACCTACCTATTTGCATAGCCACACTATCGGCAACGCTGACGTCGGATTGTTGCATCTTATCTATAATCAACACAGGTTGACTGTTTGTCGTTCGGGCAGGCAAACTGCTATTGCCCCCCAAAGCCCACACTTCACCGCCAGTTATGTAGAGCCGAAAGCCTTCTTCTTCGTTGGCGTCTAACCCACATTCGGGCAACTGACTGCCTATGGCAAATATCTTACCGTCTGATATGTTTAGGTTGCCATTACTATCGAGAGCATCGTTGGTTACGGAACGTGCAAAGATAACAGAACCAAGCACATTAAGATTATTGCCACTATTTATGGCATCGTCGTAGGCTTCGACAACGAGTTGTCCGCCCGAAATGGTCATAACTTTCTTACTTTCGATGCCTTCAGAGCTATGCGAAACGACTGCAATTTTGCCACCCTCAACATTTACGTTACCATCGGCCTTAAGGCCTTTGGCAGAGCCATTTTCCGATGTGCCAAGCGATTCTGCCTGAAGATTTCCGGCAGTCATTATGATGTCGCCATCGGTCTTTATGCACTTAGCACCATCGGCTTCGGCGAATAGCTTTATGTCTCCACCACTAATGACTATGCCATTGTCGGCACACATTGCAGACGAACACTTATAATCTTCAGCATCTTTTTTCTTGGCCTGTGGCGCACCTGTAGCTTTCAGACTTACGTTGCCACCACTTATCATTATGTTGCTCTTGGCACGCAAGGCCTTTGATGCCACACCGCCCGACATCGCCACCAAACTGCCTGAATTGATAATAACATTGTTGCGCGCATAGACGGCATCGGCAGAATCGGAGACTGCAGAAAAAGAGCCACTACCATCAAAAGATATTGAGCCACGCGAAGCCAATGCATAGCGTACGTTGCCTTGCAACGTTAGGTCGCCACCGCCGACAAGTTCGACATCGCCAGTGGAGTAGATGGCAGAAAAAGTCTTCTTCTCACCCTTAGCGACCTCGGCTGGGCGTACGCCGTCGGCAATGTTAGCCCCCGTCTCTTTGGCAACGTTGAGCACGACACCTTGTGCCGACATAATCTTGACGGCTGGCGAACCAACCGAACGTAGATTTATGCCATCGAGCGTCAGTGTCATCTTCTTTGCCGATTCGATGACAAGACTTCCATTTTTTGTCTGACCACGCAAGACGTAGTTGACACCTGACGCCGTACTGCTAACGCTGACAACACCAGCAGTAGCGCTTACGCTGACACCTTTTATACTGCCTTCTGTCATAACAGTCGTATCGTTGTAGTTGATAATGATTGTGTCGGCAGAGCGACCATTATCTGTGCCACACGAAACGAGCGCTAAACACAAAAGACCAACTATTATTTTGCTATGCATATATATAGAGTTTCGATGAAAATCTTGATGATGAAAGATATTATTATCTGCCACCCGGACCCGATGAGCTTGAGGAGTATGAACTAAGCGAAACGCTTGTGCCACCAGACACAGAACCGTTGGCGTATAGCTTGCCACCGAAATGACTTGTGCCACCTGATACACTTACACCAGACTTTAACGTGGGAGTTGAAGCTCCCGACACGACCATCTGCGTACCACCACTTGTTGGAGTGTAGAAGGCGTATGTGTCTGACCCGACAGTTATGGCATACCATGTGCTCTTGCTCCACGAAGATGTTGAGTAGCAAGCCTGAGTTAGCGAAGCACCGCTTTCGAGCGGACCGCAAGTCATAATTGTACCACCTGAAACATAGAGTTTATATCCACCTTCGGTGTTGGCATCTATGGCCATTTCGGGCGACGAAGAGCCACAAGCATAAACGACACCGCCTTTTATATAGAGGTTGCCATTGGCATCGATACCATCGTTTTTAATGCCGTGTCCACAGACAAAACCACCACTAATTGTCATGTGCGAAGCCGAGTTGACAGCATCGTCTGAGTCGGAAAGACCATAGACTTCGCCTCCCGTTATGGTGAGTTCTCCTTTGGTTTCAACGGCTTCGTGAGTCTTGGAGTAGCCACTGAGAGTACCTCCACTAATACTCATGCTGCCAGTCGACTTGATGCCCTTGGCACGCGAAGTGTACGAGCTCGACGAAGATCTACTGCCCCCCGGACCGAAACTTTGACTCGAAGAACCCAGACTTGTGCCACTTGCCGAAGCATTTACTGTGCCATCGGTTTGCGTATACGTGCCTGCAACTTTTATGGCTTTTGCGCCAGTAGCTGTCGTGGTTGCCACGGTCGTCCCACCACTTACCGACATATTTCCGCTTGCCTTTATGCAACCAGCAGTGTTGTAGTCCTGTCCACTTTGCTGAACGTAGTTGCCTGTGGCCGAAAGGTTTAATGTGCCACCACCGATGTTGACATCAGCACCAGTCTTAATGCACCGACCTGCAATGCCAGACGCTGTGGCAGTGAGAGAACCTCCTGTCATGTTAAAAGTACCGTCGGTCTTAATGCACGCAGCATTGGCATAATCGCTCTCGGTGCTATCCCAATAGCCTGCACCTTTCGAGATGAGAGTCTGCGTGCCACCACTGATGGTTATGTCGCCCATAGCCTTGACACACTTGGAGGCTTCTGCAGTCGTCGAGACGCTGAGCGAACCACCACTAATTTCTATTGCACCCTCATCGCTTTCGATGCCGTCGGCACCTACGCCACTGACGTTGACCGTTCCGTCGGCAATTATGATGTAGTCGTTGGTGTGTATGCCATCTTTGACGGCACTGGTGATGTTGAGCGTAGCACCTTCGATTATGTTCAGATAATCGTCGGTGGCAAGCGCATGCTTGTAGTTACCAACGAGGTTGAGAGTGCCAGCACCACTGAGCGTTATTTGTCCTTCGGAGAACAAGCAAGCCTTGCAATCTTCCGAAGCATCGGCAGCTGTGTATTCCGAAGCATCGATAAGGGTGTTTTCTGTCCCTTCTGCCAAGACCAGATAGAAATGTTTTTTGCTCTGATTGTTTATGGCAGCCGAGTTGGAACTTTGCAAGCTAAGCCCATCGAGAGTGAGCTTAAACTTATAGTCGCTATATATTTTTATGCTACCATCGGAAGACTGTCCTTTGAGAACGTAGTGCATACCCTCGGTCGTGCAGTTAATGACGACATGACTCGTCTCGGTCGACACACTCACTCCGTCCATAATGCTATCGACAACAGCACCAGCATCGGACCACGTAATGGTGAGCGACTTAGTATAGCCAGCCACGCTCGTTGTGTCTTCTTCTGTGCTGTGTTCGGCAATTGACTCGTTAGCTTTTTCGACGTCGGCCTCTTCGACCACGGTGGCAGAAGCCGACTCGGAAGAAGATATTATATACTCATCTTCGTTGGTGTTGCAAGCCACAAACGTCAGCATGATAAGCATTATAAATAACCTCTTGCAAATTCTTGCAAATTCTTGCAAATTCTTGCATGCTTCCAAATTTTTCATGATTTATATTTTTCAGAGCTTAATTTTATATCCTATGCTCAGTGCATTATGATTATTGTTGTCGTCGTCTGTTTCGCCACTAAAAAAGTTTCGCACATAGCCCACAGAAATTGCGTTATGCTTGTTAAGCTTAATGTCAGTCCCAGCCGACAGACGCGTCTTGTTGCCAGCGTCGTTCCATAGCTCGAAACTTACAAAAGGTTCAAAACACGATTTGGTCTTAAAGTCCACTTGTGCCTTGGTGCGCAAGAAGCTTTCATATTCTGAAGCTTTAGTCTTATTAGACTTTCGTGTCGTGCCGTCCGAAGCATATTTCTTAATGCTGACTTCAGCCTCATTTGTTCCCTGATAGCGCAAGCGAAGGCTTGGGCGCACAACGCCAAACTTACCCTTTACCTTTGCGCCAAAGTAGAATCTATTTTTTATTCGCCAATATTCATCGACAATGTTGCCCTTGCTGGTATAGCTTGGCTCGTAGTGCGAATCGATGAACGTGTAGCCAGCACCGAAAGAGAGTATTTTTGTGGGCTTGAAGTCGACAGAAAGACCTGCCGACCAACGGCTTAAAGAGTTGAAACCATCGGCAGTGCGAAGGTCGGCACCCACACCAAGGTCAAACTTTTTGCCGAGCGAGAAGTCGAGGTCGACACCTGCCCATAGTCCGAAATCTTTGGGGTCGGTATTGACTGTTACTTGCGCAACAGAGACTTGCGTCATAAGACAAAGAGCGGCTACCGACAATATGTTTTTCAATGACATTTACTCCATTGTTTGTAAACAACTCGGTATGAGATCGGAAGAGCGTCGTGTAGGGAAAGAGTGTAGATC